>NZ_JBWKFZ010000004.1:0-504634 GCF_056433985.1 Streptomyces sp. NPDC044106 | reverse complement strand
GTGGTTTGCGGGTGCAGGTCGTGGTGGATGAGGCCGACGGTGACGGGCGTCGTGGCGTGCAGGTCTTCACCCGGCTTGAGGGCGATACGGGCCTGCACGCGACGACGGCGGCGACGGCGGTGGTGGACGGTGGCGGTGACGGCGAGGGTGGCTGGGTGTGCCACGCCACCGGCACCCTCACCCCCGAACCTGACCGCGACACAGCCGACGCCATGAGCGAGAGGCTGGCCGGGACGTGGCCCGTGACCGGCGCCGTACCCGTCGACGTAACAGACTTCTACGAGCGGGTGGCCGACGCGGGCTATGCGTACGGCCCGGCGTTCCAGGGGCTGCGTGCGGTGTGGCGGGACGGTCAGGATCTGCTGGCCGAGCTGGCGCTGCCCGAAGCCGCCGGCGCCCACGACGGCTACGGCATCCACCCCGCCCTCCTCGACGCCGCCCTCCACCCCGCCCTGCTGCTCGACTGGGGCGGGCAGTCGCAGGGCGGCGACGAGATCTGGCTGCCGTTCGCCTGGAACCAGGTCGCCTTGTGGGCCACGGGCGCAGACACCGTACGCGTACGGCTGTCGCCCGGGGAGCACGACGAAGCCGAGCGGGAAGTGCGCGTACTGGTCACCGACGCCACCGGGACGAGCGTCCTGAGCGTGGGATCGGTGACGCTGCGACCGGCTGACATCAGCCGGCTCCAAGCCGAACAGGCCCCAGACGATGGCCTGTTCGCGGTGGAGTGGACAACGCTACCGCTTCCGCTGTCACAGACGGACGCGCGACGCGACGGCAGCTGGATCACGCTGACGAGTGATGCCACCCCAGCTGACCTGGCTGCTCTGGGCGAAGCGGTGCGGGCGGGCGGTGGCGGTGCCGGTGGTGGTGGCGGTGAGGCGCCGTGGGCGGTGCTCGCGCCCGTCGAATCCTCGGCCGCCGACGGCCTGCCGGTCGTGGAGCGGGTCTTGTCCTTGGTACAGGAGTTCCTCGCGGACCCGGAGCTGTCGCAGTCCCGTCTGCTGTTGGTGACGCGGGGTGCCGTGACTCTCGACGGGGTCGGGGAGGTGGACGCGTCTGCGGCAGCGGTGTGGGGTCTGGTCCGCAGCGCACAGTCGGAGAACCCGGGCCGCTTCGTCCTGCTCGACGTCGACGGCAACGTAGCCGCGGACGGCGGTGCCGAGCTGCCGCAGGCGGTACTGCGCCAGGCTGTCGAAAGCCTCGAAGAGCCCCAACTCGCCTTGCGTGGCGACGACATACTTGTGCCCAGGCTCGTCCGTGCGACCGGCGGCGCGCTGGCCACGGTGCCTGACGAGCGTGCCTGGCGTCTGGACAAGGGAAGCGCCGAGACGCTGGAAAGCGTGACCCCGGTCGCCTATCCGGAGCTCCTGGAACCTCTGGGTCCCGGCCGCGTACGCCTCGACATCCACGCCGCGGGCATCAACTTCCGCGATGTCCTCGTCAGCCTCGGCATGGTTCCGGGCCAGATCGGCCTGGGCGGCGAAGGCGCCGGTGTCGTGACGGAGGTGGGCCCCGACGTCACGCATGTGTCGGTCGGCGACCACGTCATGGGCGTCCTCCACGGCTCCTTCGGGCCGATGGCCGTGGCGGATACGCGGATGATCGCGCCGGTCCCGCAGGGCTGGACCATGCGTGAGGCGGCCGGTATGCCCGTCGCCTACCTGACGGCTTGGTACGGGTTGGTGGAGCTGGCGGGTTTGAAGGCTGGTGAGCGGGTGCTGATCCATGCCGGTACGGGTGGTGTGGGGATGGCCGCGGTGCAGGTTGCCCGTCATCTGGGTGCGGAGGTCTTCGCGACGGCGAGTCCGGCCAAGCATGGGGTGCTGGAGGAGATGGGTGTTGATGCGGCCCATCGGGCGTCTTCGCGTGATCTTGCCTTTGAGGATGCGATCCGCCAGGCCACGGGTGGGGAGGGTGTGGATGTCGTACTCAACAGTCTCGCCGGTGAGTTCATCGATGCTTCCCTGCGGTTGCTCGGTGATGGTGGTCGGTTCCTGGAGATGGGCAAGACCGATCTGCGTACCGCGGAAGAGGTTGCCGCGCAGCACCCGGGCGTCACGTACACCGTCTATGACCTCGTCACCGATGCCGGGCCCGACCGCATCGCGGTCATGATGCGGGAACTGGGTGAGAGGTTCGCCTCCGGTGACCTCGCACCGTTGCCGGTACGTTCCTGGCCGCTGGACGAGGCGCGGGAGGCGTTCCGGTTCATGAGCCAGGCCAAGCACACCGGGAAGTTGGTGCTGGAGGTTCCGCCTGCCCTCGATCCGGAGGGCACGGTGTTGATCACCGGTGGTACGGGTGTGCTGGGCCGGGTGGTGGCTGAGCATCTGGTGCGGGAGTGGGGTGTGCGGCACCTGCTGTTGGCCAGTCGCCGGGGTGCGGATGCTCCGGGCAGTGGCGAACTGGTGCAGCGGCTTGGTGAACTAGGCGCTGAGGTGAGTGTTGTTGCTGCTGATGTGGGTGATGCGGGGTCGGTGGCGGAGCTGGTGGGCAAGACCGATCCGTCGCATCCGTTGACCGGGGTGGTGCATGCGGCGGGTGTGCTGGAGGACGCGGTGGTCACGGCGCAGACGTCGCAGGGGCTGGCGCGGGTGTGGGCGGCGAAGGCGGCTGCGGCGCGGCATCTGGATGAGGCGACGCGGGGGATGCGGCTGGGTCTGTTCGTGGTGTTCTCCTCGGCTGCCGCCACTCTGGGCAGTCCTGGGCAGGCCAACTATGCGGCGGCGAACGGGTATTGCGATGCGTTGATGCAGCGCCGCAGGGCGCAAGGGCTGGCGGGACTGTCGGTCGGCTGGGGCCTGTGGGAGACCCCGCCCGACGAGATGACCCGCATGACCGAAGCCACGGAAAGTGGCACGACAGGCACCACCGCGACCGGCACGACAGGCGCCACGGAGACCGGCGCGACAGGCACCACCGTCACCGGCACGACAGACGGCACGACCGCAACCGGCGCGACAGCCGGTGCAACGGCAACCGGCGCGGCAGACGGTGCAACGGCAACCGGCACGACACGCGGCATGACCGGCGGCCTCAGCACCACCGACATCGCCCGAATGACCCGCATCGGCGTCAAGGCCATGACCAACGAACACGGCCTGGCCCTCCTCGACACCGCCCGACGCTACGGTCACGCCCACCTCGTCGCCGCCGACCTGGACACCCGCGTCCTGGCGGGACGGCCCGCCACCTCCCTGCCCCCCATCCTGCGTGCCTTCGCCGGCGCCCGAGGCTCCGCGAGGCCCACGGCCGCCGCTGTCCGGCAGGACATCGACTGGGCAGGCAAGCTGGCGGCGCTGACCACGGACGAGCAGCACCGCACCCTGCTCGACCTCGTGCGGACGCACGCCGCAGCGGTCCTCGGGCACACCGGTCCCGACGCCGTACGCGCCGACGCCCCCTTCCAGGACCTGGGCTTCGACTCCCTCACCGCCGTCGAACTGCGCAACAGGCTCTCGGCCTCCACGGGCCTGCGCCTGCCCGCCACGTTCATCTTCAGGCACCCCACCCCGGCGGCCATCGCCGACGAACTGCGTACGCAGCTCTGCCCCGCCGGGGCCGATCCGGCCGCCCCTCTCTTCGGCGAGCTGGACAAACTGGAGACGGTGATCACGGGTCATGCGCACGACGAGAACATCCGCGACCGCCTGGTGACACGCCTGCAGAACCTGCTCTGGCGCCTGGACGACGCAGCGACCGCCGCGCGCGGTGCAGGCGGCAGGGGCGATGCGGTCGGTGCGGGCCGTGCTGGAGACGCCGGCGGCGAACCCGGCGAGGCCGGAGACTCCGGCGAGAACCGGGACCTCGATTCCGCGTCGGACGACGAACTCTTCGAGCTGATCGACCGAGAACTGCCTTCTTGATCAGGAGTGGAGAAGACATGCCGGGTACGCAGGACATGCCGGGTACGGAGGACAAGCTTCGCCACTATCTGAAGCGCGTGACGGCGGATCTCGGACAGACCCGCCAGCGACTGCGCGATATGGAGGAGCGGCAGCGGGAACCGGTGGCCATCGTCGCGATGGCCTGCCGTTACCCCGGCGGTGTGACGTCCCCCGAACAACTGTGGGACCTGGTCGCCTCGCGCGGCGACGGCATCACGGAGTTCCCCGCCGACCGCGGGTGGGACCTGGCCGGCCTCTACCACCCCGATCCGGACCACCCGGGGACGACGTACGTGCGGGAGGCCGGGTTCCTGCGGGACGCGGCGCGCTTCGACGCCGACTTCTTCGGCGTCAACCCGCGCGAGGCGCTCGCCGCCGACCCGCAGCAGCGGGTGCTGCTCGAAGTCTCCTGGGAGCTGTTCGAACGGGCGGGGATCGATCCGTCCACGCTCAGGGACACGCTCACCGGCGTGTACGCGGGGGTGTCCAGCCAGGACCACATGTCGGGCGAGCAGGTGCCGCCGGAGGTGGAGGGGTACGCGACCACGGGCACCCTGTCGAGCGTCATATCCGGCCGCATCGCCTACACCTTCGGTCTGCAGGGCCCGGCGGTGACGCTGGACACGGCGTGCTCGGCCTCACTGGTGGCGATCCATCTCGCCTGCCAGGCGCTGCGGCAGGGCGACTGCGGTCTGGCTCTCGCGGGGGGCGTGACCGTGCTGTCCACGCCCACCGCCTTCGTGGAGTTCTCCCGTCAGCGCGGCCTGGCGCCGGACGGCCGGTGCAAGCCCTTCGCCGAGGCCGCCGACGGCACCGGCTTCTCCGAGGGCGTCGGCCTGCTCCTCCTGGAACGTCTCTCCGACGCGCGCCGCAACGGGCACCGAGTGCTCGGTGTCGTACGCGGCTCAGCGGTCAACCAGGACGGCGCGAGCAACGGCCTGACCGCCCCCAACGACGTCGCGCAGGAACGCGTGATCCGCCAGGCCCTGACCAACGCCCGCGTCACCCCCGACTCCGTCGACGCCGTGGAGGCCCACGGCACCGGCACCACGCTCGGCGACCCCATCGAGGGCAACGCGCTCCTGGCGACGTACGGGAAGGAGCGGCCGGCCGACCGGCCGCTGTGGCTGGGTTCCGTGAAGTCGAACATCGGGCACACGCAGGCCGCCGCAGGCGTTGCGGGCGTCATCAAGATGGTGATGGCGATGCGCCACGGCGAACTGCCCGCCTCCCTGCACATCGACCGGCCCACACCCCACGTGGACTGGGAGGACGGGGGAGTGCGGCTGCTCACCGACCCCGTGCCGTGGCCCCGCGGCGACCGCCCCCGCCGGGCGGGCGTTTCCTCCTTCGGCATCAGCGGCACCAACGCCCACCTGATCGTGGAACAGGCCCCCACTCCCTCGGACGCAGAGGACGGCTCGGATGGGGTGCATGGGGTGCAGGGAATGCAGGGTGGTCCGGAAGCCCTCGGCGCCTCCGCCTCCTTCGCCGTGCCGTGGATGGTCTCGGCCCGCGGTCATGAGGCGCTGTACGCACAGGCTGCCTCCCTGGCCGAACGCGCCGACGGCGGGCAGGAGTTGGCGTCCCCCACGGACATCGGTTGGTCACTTCTGAGGACTCGTGCGCTGCATGAACATCGGGCAGTGGTGGTGGCCGCGGAACGGGCCGAGTCGGTGGCCGCGCTGCGCGCGCTGGCGGCGGGGAAGCACCATCCGGCGCTGATCGGCCCGGGCCCGGCCGCTCGGACACCCGCCCGTGTGAACGGGGACACGGTCTGGCTGTTCAGTGGTCAGGGGAGTCAGTTGGTGGGGATGGGTGCCGGGTTGTATGGGCGGTTCCCGGTGTTCGCGGAGGCGTTCGACGAGGTGTGTGCCTTGTTGGACGTTGAGTTGGGGGCTTCGCTGCGTGAGGTTGTGTTCTGTGGTCCGGTGGAGCGGTTGGATCACACGATGTGGACGCAGGCGGGGTTGTTTGCGTTGCAGGTGGGGCTGGCCAGGTTGTGGGAGTCGGTCGGTGTGAAGCCGGATGTGGTGATTGGGCATTCGGTTGGGGAGGTGGCGGCTGCGTATGTGGCAGGGGTCTTCTCGCTACCGGATGCGTGTCGTGTGGTGGGGGTGCGGGCGCGGTTGATGGGGGCGTTGCCTGGGGGTGGGGCGATGTGTGCGGTGCAGGCGACGCGGGAGGAGTTGTCTGCTGGGCTGGATGGCACCCGTGTGAGTGTGGCGGCGGTCAACACGCCTGATTCGACGGTGATTTCGGGTCCGTCGGATGAGGTGGAGGGTGTGGCGGGTCGGTGGCGGGAGTGGGGTCGCAAGACGAAGGCCTTGTCCGTCAGTCACGCGTTCCATTCCGTGCTGATGGAGCCGATGCTGGCGGAGTTCACCGAGGCGTTGCGGGGTGTGGAGTTCCGGCGGCCTTCGATTCCGCTGGTCAGCAATGTGTCGGGGCGCGAAGCGGGTGAGGAGATCACCACTCCGGAGTACTGGGCACGCCATGTGCGTCAGCCTGTCCTCTTCCAGCCCGCCATTGCCCAAGTGGCGGAGCGGGCTGGGGTGTTCGTCGAGCTTGGTCCGAGCCCAGTGCTGACCACCGCCGCCCAGCACACCCTCGACGGGCTCGCCGATGACGACGCCCCGGAGCCGGTCGTCACCGCTTCCCTCCATTCCGCCCAGCCGGACGATGTCGCCTTCGCGCAGGCCATGGCTCGGCTGCACACGTCGGGGATCGCCGTGGACTGGTCGGCGTACTTCCCGTCCGACCCCGAGCCCCGCATCGTCGACCTGCCCACCTACCCCTTCCAGGGGCGGCGCTTCTGGCTTGCGGACATCGCGGCGCCGACATCCGCCTTCCACGAGGACGGGGAGGAGGCCGGGTTCTGGGCGGCGGTCGAAGGGGCGGACGTCCAGGCGCTCTGCGACACCCTGCACCTCAAGGACGACGGGCACAGGTCGGCTCTGGAGACGGTGTTCCCGGCGCTGTCCGCGTGGCGGCGCGAGCGACGTGAGCGGTCGATCGTCGGTAGGTGGCGGTACCGAGTCGACTGGCAGCGCGCAGACCTGCCCGCTGCGCCGGGATCTCGGGGCGCGTCGGGCGCCGGTGCCTGGCTGCTGGTCGTCCCCGCGACCGGCGCCGGGCCCTGGCCGCAGACATGCGCCAAGGCCCTGGAGAAGACCGGCGTGCCGGTCACCTTGGCGGAGGTCGGCCCGGACGCCGCGCGGGCGGAGCTCGCGGACCTGATCCGGTCGCACCGGGCCGGACTCCCGGACGACGTACCGCTCGCCGGAGTGCTGTCCTTGCTGGCCCTCGGTGATGGTTCGGACGCTTCCGCCCGCCTCAGCGAGGACACCCGGGCCGGGGAAGACCAACCGACCCGTGGCCTGACGGACACCCTGACGTTGGTGCAGGGACTATTGGACGCGGGCCTCGACGTGCCCCTGTGGTGTGCCACCCGCGGCGCCGTCTCGTGCGGCGACAACGACCCGGTCGTCGCTCCCGCGCAGGCCCCGGTCTGGGGGCTCGGCCGTGTCGCGGCCCTGGAGCACCCGGAGCTGTGGGGCGGCCTGCTGGATCTGCCCGCGGACCCCGAAACGCTTGATGCGGGCGCGTTGTACGCGGTGCTGGGCGGCGACAGCGGCGAGGACCAGGTCGCACTTCGGCGCGGTGGCGTTCTCGGTCGCCGTATCGTCCCCGATGCGACCACCGGTGAGAAGCTCTCCGGCAACTGGCGGCCGAACGGTGCCGTCCTGGTCACGGGCGGCGTCGGCCATCTGGCGGATCAGGTCGTACGGTGGCTCGCCGCGTCCGGCGCCGAACACGTCGTACTCCTGGACACGGATTCCGAGGGCACTCGGAGGGACGGCGGCAGCCTCGCGGCTGAACTCGCCCAGTACGGCACCACGTTGACTCTGCTTGAAGGTGACCCGTCCCGAGGTGGGAGAGTGGTCGCGCGGGCACTCGCCGAGCTGCCGGACGACGTGCCGGTACGGACCGTCATCCACACCTCGCTGCCCGGCCGGCTCACACCGCTGGCGGAGATCACCCCCGAGGAACTCGGCGAGGCCGCATCGGCCGCCGTGGAGCTGGGCGAACTCGCGCGCCGGGCACCGCACCCAGCGGTCACGGGCACGCCCGCGGACACGAGCACGCCCGCGGACAGGGAGACGGACACAGAGACAGGCACGGCCAAGGCCATGGTGGAGACCGTCATCTACTTCTCCTCCGTGGCAGCCGCGCTCGGCAGCAGGGAACACGGCGCGTACGCCGCAGCCAACGCCTACCTCGACGCGCTGGCGCAGCGCCACGGCGGCGAAGGCCCCCGGACGGTGTCCGTGGGCTGGGGCATCTGGGACCTGCCGGACGACGGAGAGTCCGCGCGCGAGGCCACGGGACTGTCCCGGCGACAGGGACTGCCGCCGCTGGAGCCACAGTTGGCGCTCGGCGCGCTGCACGCCGTGCTCGACAGCGGCAAGGGGCACACGCTGATCGCCGATATCGAGTGGGAACGATTCGCGCCGCTGTTCACGCTCGCCCGCCCCACCCGACTGCTCGACACGGTCCCCGCGGCCGTGCGGATCCTCGACGCGGCCTCGGACAGCACCGAGGGAGCGGAGAACGGCGCGGTGCTCCGCCGCGATCTGTCCGCCCTGCCCGCGCGCGAGCGGGCCGGTGTACTCCTGAACCTGGTGCGTGAGCAGGTGGCCGCCGTCCTGCGGTACGAGCCGGGGCAGGGGGTCGAACCGGAGAAGGCCTTCAAGGACCTGGGTTTCGACTCACTCGTGGTCGTGGAGCTGCGCAACCGGCTGCGTACCGCCACCGGGCTGCGGCTGCCCGCCACGATGGTCTACGACTACCCGACGCCTCGCGCCCTCGCCGAACACCTGCTGGACAGGATCCTGCCCGACGGCGGCGCGGGTGAGCTACCGGTCGCCGGACACCTGGACGAGCTGGAGGCGACTCTCGCGGGACTCGCGGTGGACGATCCGCGCCGCACGGGGCTGGTCCGGCGCCTACGGGCCCTGCTGTGGAAGCAGTCCGACGTCACCGGGGCGACCGGGGAAGCCGACGACACGCAGGACGGGGACGAGGGCGAGGGCGAGAGCGACGACCTGGCGGCGGCGAGCGCCGACGACATGTTCGCGCTGATCGACCGTGAGTGGGGCACGGCGTGACGGGCGCCCTGGGGGAGGCCGGGACCGGCCTCGTGGAGCGTTCCCGGGAACTGGCCGCCCTGCAGCGTGCCTTCGACGGCCCGCCGGACGCGCGCGGCAGCCTGACGCTGGTCACCGGCGTCGTGGGTACGGGGAAGACCGCGCTTCTCCGTGCGTGGACGGAGCGCCTCGGCCCCGACGCCCTGGTGCTGACGGCCACCGCCTGCCGTGCCGAGCGCGACCTGCCGTTCGGCATCCTGGAACAGCTGCTGCACAGCCCCGGCCTGCCCGCCGCCAGCGCCGAACGCGCCCTGGCCCGACTCGACGACGTCAACACGAACACGAAGCCGAACGCGGGCGCGAACACGAACGCCAACGCCAACGCCCGCGCGGACGCGGCGAACCCGGGACCCGGCGATGCCCCACTGCCTGCCGCGCCCCTCCTGCGCGGGCTGTGCGACGAGCTGCGGAACCTGCTGGACGAACGGCGGCCCGTCGTGATCACCGTCGACGACGCGCACCACAGCGACGGGGCGTCGCTGCGGTGTCTGCTGTACGTGGTCCGTCGGCTGCGGTCGGCGCGGCTGCATGTCGTGTTCACCGAGTACGTCCACCAGAAGGCGCCGAACGCCCTGCTCACCAGCGAGTTCCTGCATGAGCCCGCCCTGCGCCGCATCCGGCTCGAACCCCTGTCGAAGGCTGGGGTGGAGGCCGTACTCGCCCGGCACCTGGACGAACGGACGGCAGAGGACCTGACGCCCGCGGTCCACGGCATGAGCGCCGGCCACCCGCTCCTCGTCCATGCGCTGGCCGACGACCACCGAACGATGGGCGGCGCCGGGGAGGCGTACGGGCGCGCGGTCCTCAGCTTCCTCCATCGGCACGAGGCACCGGTCCCGGACGTCGCCCGGGCCGTCGCGGCGTTGGGCGAGCGTGCTGCCGAACCCGCGCTGGTCGGGCGGCTCCTCGACGTGGACGCGGCGTCCGTCGCGCGGGCCGCGCACCAGCTGACCAGCGCGGAAGTGCTGCACGATGGCCGCCTGTGCCACCCGGCGTTCGGCGCCGCGGTATTGGACGGCATGGTGCCCGAGGAGCGGGGCGCCCTGCACGGCCGGGTGGCGGATCTCCTGCACGAGGAGGGCGCACCGGCCACCGAGGTGGCGGCCCACCTCATGGCCGCCGACCGGTCGGACAGCCCCTGGGTGGTTCCCGTCCTGCAAGAAGCGTCCCAACTCGCGCTGGAGAGCGACCAAGTGGAGACCGGCGTCGGCTACCTGCGCGCCGCCCACCAGCTGTGCCGCAGCGCGGCGCAGCGCTCCGCGATCGTCGGCGCGCTCGCCGACGCGGAGTGGCGCCTGGACCCCGCGAAAGTACTGCGGCACCTCCCCGACCCCACCACGACCGCTCCGGACACCGCCCCTGCCTGCACCCCGCTCCCGCTCCCACTCCCGCCGCCGTCCCTCCCCACCCACCTCCTGTGGCACGGGCGCGTCGAGGAAGGACTGGACGCCATCGGCACGCTCACCGGCATGGGCACGCTCACCGGTACGGATACGGATACGGGTACGGGCATGGGCAGAGGTACGCGCCACGGCATCGACCCGAACCCCAACCCGGCCGGCCCCCCTCCGATGAACGCCGCGGACCTCGACACCCCCTGGCTATGGGGCGCCTACCTCTACCCCGGGCACGTCAAAAAGCGCCTCGGCTCCGGCCTCCCGTCCTCGCAGCGCTCCGCCCCGCCCGCGCTCACTCCCGAGCTGCAGGGCGCGGGCACGCTCATGAACGAACTGCTGCACGGCGGCGAACAGGATGCCGTCGACGCCGCCGAGCGCGCCCTGAACCGTTACCGGCTCGGGCCTCGTACGGTCGCGGTCCAGACCGCCGCCCTGGCCGCCCTCACCTACCGCGACCGGCCGCACCGCGCGGCGGCCTGGTGCGACGGCCTCCTCGCCCAGGCGGCTGAGCGCAACAGCCCCACATGGTTGGCGCTGTTCACCGCGTGGCGTGCCCTGATCCATCTGCGACAGGGCGACCCGGCGGCGGCGGAACAGCGCGCCGGAGCCGCCCTCGCCCTGCTCGGAACCAAGGGCTGGGGCGCCGCGATCGGGCTCCCGCTGGCGGCAGCGGTACACGCGAGGTTGGCCCTGGGTGACGTGGACGGGGCGGCGGCCCTGCTGGAACGGCCCGTACCGCAGGCCGTTTTCCAGACCCGGCCGGGCCTGCACTACCTGGCGGCGCGGGGCCGCTACCATCTCGCCACCGGCTGCTACTACGCGGCCTTGTGCGACTTCTACGCCTGCGGGACGCGGATGAGCAGCTGGGGCGTGGACCTGCCCGCACTGGAACCGTGGCGACTCGGCGCCGCCGAAGCGTACCTGGCCCTCGGCGAATCGCTCCTGGCCCGCCAGCTCATCGACGACCACCTGACGTTGCCCGCCCCGGCGGGCGGCCGCACCCGGGGCATGACGCTGCGCCTGCGGGCGGCCACGTCCCCCGCTCCGGTACGTGCCGAGCTCCTGGACGAGGCCGTGGCGGTACTCCACGACAGCGGCGACACCTTCGAACTGGCACGTGCCGTCGCGGACCAGAGCATCGCCGTACGCGAACGGGGCGAGGCGGAACGCGCCCGGCTGCTGACCCGCAAGGCGCAGCTCCTGGCCCGGCGCTGGGGCAGCGCCCCGGCCCCGGTCACGGTCACCGAGGCCACGGCACCTCCCGGGAGCCACGGCCCGGACGCCGAAGGGGTCGGCTCGGACACGGAACTGTCGGGCGCGGAACGCCGGGTGGCCGAGCTGGCCGCCGACGGGCTCACCAACCGCGAGATCTCCCGGAGGCTGTGCGTCACGATCAGCACCGTGGAGCAGCACCTGACCCGCGTCTACCGCAAGCTCGACGTCAAGCGGTTGGACTTGCGAGCAGCCTTGGAGTGACGAATCCGCAGGTGGGGCCCTCGGGGGTGCGACACTGGCGCGGTGACGCACACCGAACGGCCCGCGAACGGGCCCGCGAATGGGCAAGCAGACGAGCCCGTGGACCGGCACGCGGACGAAGCCGTGGACCGGCGCTTGGAGCGAGTCATTCTCGACCTGCTCGAGCGCCGCGACCCGGACTCGACGATCTGTCCGTCGGACGCCGCGCGGGCGGTGTACGAAGGAGACGACGACGGCTGGCGCGCGCTCATGGAACCGGTCCGCCGCGCAGCCCGGCGCCTGGTCACGGCCGGCGAGGTGGAGATCACCCAGGCGGGCCGCCCCGTCGACCCGGCTACGGCTCGTGGCCCCATCCGTATCCGCCGCGCCCACTGAGACTTCCCGGCCCCGGCCCCGGCGACGCACCCGCTCACACGGTCCTTGCCGGTACCCCCGAAACCGTGGCGGCGTCCAGGTTCACGACGTCCAACTCCTCGGGAAGGAACGGGGGAGCGGTCAGTTCGGGGAGGCGCTCGTCGGCGCGCATCGCCATCAGGAAGCGGTTGGAGCCGAGTTCGCTCTGGGGCGCGTTCAGGCTCATCACGTCCGTGACGATCTCCGACGCCTTCGGGGAGCGGATCGACGCCGCGGTGATCGCCTCGGCGAACCGCAGGCGCTGCTCGGTGTCCACGCCGATGAGTCGAGGATCCGTCGCCGCCACGCGGCAGTTGACGTAGTCGATGTCCTTGGTGGCGGCCAGTATCCACGGATCGTCGACCGCCGCGCCGATCGCCTTCTGCAGGGCGAGCGTGGATCCCGGCCCCGTCCCCGCGCCCCCTCCAGGGCCCCGCTTGAACTCGCGGTCGATGGTGTCGGCGCAACGCGCCGCCGAACTCATGCCGTGCCCGTAGATCGGGTTGAAGGCGGTCAGCGAGTCGCCGATGACGAGCAGACCGTCGGGCCACTGCTCCAGCCGCTCCGGGTACAGTCGGCGGTTGGCCCCGGAGCGGGATCCGTGGACGGGAGTGAGCGGCTCGGCGTCGCGGAGCAGTTCGGCGATGACCGGATGGTTCAGCTTCTCCGCGAACGGTATGAACTCGGCCTCGGTGGTGGGCAGTTGGGCCCCGCGCGTGCAGGAGAGCGTCGCCAGCCAGCGGCCGCCCTCGATGGGGTAGACGACGCCGAAGCGGCCGGGCTCGCGCACCCTGTCGTCGGCGGCGATGTTCACGGCGGGGAAGCGGGTCGTCGCGCCGGGCGGGGCCTGGAAGAGCCGGGTGGCGTAGGCGACGCCCGCGTCCACGACGTCCTCCTCCAGGGCGGGCACGCCGAGCGCCGAGAGCCACTGCTTGAGGCGGGAGCCGCGGCCGGTGGCGTCGATCACCAGGTCGGCCTCCAGCGTCTCCTGCCGGCCGCCGTCGACCTCGCGTACGAGAACACCGGTGACGCGGTGCTCGCCACCTACCAGTTCGACGGCCTCGGTACGCTGCCGGACCGTGATGTTGCCGGCTGCCAGGGCCTGGGTGCGCACGGTCAGGTCGAGCAGCGGGCGGCTGGCGACCAGCGCGAACTGCGTGGCGGGGAAGCGGTGCTGCCAGCCCTGCCCGGTGAGCGTCACCAGGTCCTCGGGGAAGCCCAGGCGCCGGGCACCGGCCGCGAGGAGGCGGTCGGTGGTGCCGGGCAGCATCTCCTCGATGAGGCGGGCGCCGTTGGACCACAGCAGGTGGGCGTGGCGGCCCTGCGGAACGCCCTTGCGGTGCCGGGGCTCCTCGGGCAGCGTGTCGCGTTCGATGACGGTGACGGCGTCCACGTGGCGGGCCAGGACGTGGGCGGCGAGGGTCCCTGCCATGCTGGCGCCCAGTACGACGGCGTGTGCGGGTCGGGTGGTGGTCACGCGGGGATCCCTTCGGGGTGGGTGGTGTCGGCGGGGCCGTCCATGGTCACGTCCGTCACTCCCCAGAACGCCTGGACCCGGCGCCCGAGACCGTTCTCGTCGAGTTCGACGATGCCGACGATGCGGAAGGTCATCGGCCGGGGCCGCCGCACGGTGACCGTGGTGGGCGTCACCACGAAACGGTCGTCCATGGACGTCATCGGCGGGTCGGGCACCTCGTGCGTACCGCAGGAGACGGCCAGTTCGAGGTGCCTGCGCAGATCGTCCTTGCCCACCATGGGTGGCCGGCCCACGGGATCCTCGAAGACGATGTCGTCCGTGAACAGGTCGAGGACGCCTTCGATGTCACCGGCGTTGATCCGCTCGGCGTAGTCGACGGCCATCCTCTTTCGCGAGGCCTCGTCGGGCATGGCACCTCCAGGAAGGGTTCGGACGGGGCCGGCGGTTCAGCCGATGACCGTGAGGTCGGACGTGCCCCAGTAGGACTTCAGGTGCCGGATGAGGCCGGCCGCGTCCATGCGGATCACGAGCATCGCCGTGCGCCGGATGCGCGCCGTATCCGGGTCGTCGGGGGGCTTGAGCCAGCCGCGCCCGGCGTAGAGCGGGCCCGCGGGCAGGTAGTCCATGACGGAGGTGACCTGCATCAGCGCGTGCGTGGCGTCCTGCCCGGCGACGGGTTCGGCCGCCTCCTCACGGATGCGCGCGGAGAGCAGCCGCTCGTAGTGGGCGCGCAGCGCGTCGTGCCCGGTGACGGGCGGTAGGCCGACCGGGTCCTCCAGGACGGCGTCGGGCGCGTACAGCTCGATGACGGCGTCCAGGTCCCCGGCGTTGATCCGACGGCTGTGCTCCTGGACGCGCTTCTTGCGGGCGAACTCGTTCATCGCTGTCCCTCCACTGCCTGTCCCTCCACGGCCTGCCCGTTGCCTGCCGACCCGTTGCCGTCGCCGCCGCCCTTGCCGAGGTCCCGGTCGATGAAGGCGAAGATCTCGTCCGCCGACGCGTCCTGGATGCGGGCGGCGACCGCCGCCTCGGCGGCCGCTTCCGCCGGTGCGTCGAGCCGGGCCAGCGTGGCGCGCAGCCGCCCGGCCAGCTCGGCCCGTGCCGTGCCGTCCTTCGAGGAGACCGAGAGCAGGGAGTTCTCCAGACGCTCGAACTCCGCCAGGACGTCGGCGAGCGGATCCGCGGCCCGCGGCGCGAGTTCCTGCCCCAGATGCGCGGCGAGCTCCGCCGGATTCGGGTGGTCGAAGACGAACGTGGCGGGCAGCTTCAGGCCGGTCGCGGCCGATAGCCGGTTACGCAGTTCCACCGCGGTCAGCGAGTCGAAGCCGAGCTCCCGCAACCCCTGCGTGGCGTTGACGGGCGTCGACGCCTCGTACCCGAGGACCGCCGCGACGTGCGTGCGCACCAGGTCGAGCAGCGCCTCCTCCCGCTCCGTGTCGGACATCCCACCGAGCGCCCTGAGCAGCGCGGACGCCCCCGCGGAACCGGGCCCGGACCCGGAGCTTCCGCCCTTGCCCCCGCTGCTCACCAGGTCTCGCAGGAGCGCGGGCGCGGGACGGCTCTCGGCCTGCCTGCGCATCCGGGCCAGGTCCAGACGGACCGGCGCGAACAGCGGCAGACCGCCCGCCCACGCGACGTCCAGGAGGGCGAGCCCTTCGTCGGCGCCGAGCCCGACCACGCCGGCCCGCGCATGGCGCGCCCGGTCGGCGTCGGTCAGCCGGCCCGACATCCCGCTCTCCAGATCCCAGTAGCCCCACGCCAGCGAGGTCGCCGCGGCGCCGCTGTCGTACCGGTGGCGGGCGAGCGCGTCGAGGAAGGCGTTGGCGGCCGTGTAGCCGCCCTGGCCGGGGCCGCCGAGCAGCCCGGCGACGGAGGAGTAGAGGACGAACGCGGACAGGTCCGCGTCCCGCGTCAGCTCGTGCAGGTTCCACGCGGCGTCCGCCTTGACCCGCATCACCTCCTCGACCTGCTCGGCCGTGAGGTTCTGCACCACGGCGTCGCTCACGGTGCCCGCGCAGTGGAAGACGGCGGTCAGCGGATGCTCCGCCGGTACCGACTCCAGGAGAGCGGCGGCCGCGTCCCGCTCGCCGGGGTCGCAGGCGGCGAAGGTGACCCGCGCGCCGAGCGCGGAGAGGTCGGCCGCCAGCTCCAGGGCCCCCGGCGCGTCGGCTCCGCGCCTGCTGGAAAGGAGCAGCCGCCGGGCGCCGTGGCGGCTCACCAGGTGGCGGGCGGTCAGCGCGCCCAGGGCGCCGGTGCCACCGGTGATCAGCACGGTGCCTTCGGGGTCGAAGGCGACGGGCAGCGTGAATACGGTTGTACGTGCCGAGGCGGGAGCAGCCTCCGCCGCGGGCGCCTGCCGTACGTCCCACGCCGTGACGTCGAGCGGCTCCAGGGCCCCGTCGGGGCTCAACCGGGCCAGATGGGCGAGGATTTCCCGTACACGGCCGGGCTCGGGAGGTGGGAAGGACACCTGGCCGACGTCCGGGGCACCCGGGCGGCGGACCACGAGACTTCCCTCCTCCGCTACGAGCAGCGACTCCCCGTCGCGCGGCACGACGACATCCGCCAGCACGTCGTACGCGGCCACATAGGCTCCCACGGACCCGGCGGCCTGCACCCAACTCCACCCGGACGGAACGGGGGTGAGCAGCGAGGCCTCGGTGACGGCCACCGGACCGACCGTGTCGACCAGCCCCATCACCCGGTCACCCACGGCCACCGATCCGGCATCACCGCCGACCTCGGTCACCACACCGGCGGCCCAGACCTGTCCCGTGCCGAGCGGATCAGTACCCGTATCCGTACTCGTATCCGCGTCCGCGTCCACGTCCGCACCCGGCGCGGCGGCCGCCCGCACCGCCACCCGCACCTCGTGTGACGCCAACGCCCGCCCGGCTTCAGGAGCGTCGACGAGCGCGAACTTCCCGCCGGTGGCGCCCTCTTCAGTCCGCGCCAGACGCCACGTGGGCGACCCGACCGGCGGGGCGAGCCGCGCCGAAGCCTCGTCCCGGACGAGCCGCGGCACGTATGCCTGCCCGTCACGCAGCGCCAACTCCGGTTCCTGAGAAGCCAGTGTGTCCGGCACCGCCGCGAGGGAGGTCTCCAGAACGTCGAGATCGAGCAACGTGAGCCGACCAGGGTTCTCCGCCTGCGCGCTGCGTACCAGGCCCCACAGGGAAGCGGCGGGCAGATCACCGGTGACCTCGCCCGGCCGCGCGGCGACCGCGCCCCGGGTGACGACGACGAGGCGGCTCGCCGCGAACGCGGGATCGTCGACCCACTCCTTGAGCAGCGACAGAAGGGACACGGCGGCCCGTCGCGCACCTTCGGCCGCATCGCCGCCCGCACGCTCATCCGGTGTGACGCACACCGCGAGTACGACATCGGGCGCCTCACCCCCGGCCTCCACCGCGGCGCGCAGGGCGGCGAACGTGCCTCGCACAGGAACACCGGCCAACACACCGGCCAGTGCCGCCCCCAGCGGCTCCCCGGCGGGCGCGACGACAGCGTGACGCGTGCTGCCGCCCTCCTCACCGGCCCGCGCTGCCGCCTTCGTCCACTCGACCCGGAAGAGCGCGTCACGGTCCGCCGCACGGGCACCGGCGATCTGATGGGCGGCCACCGGCCGCACCGTCAGTGACTCCAGGGTCAGGGCCGGTGCTCCACCGCCGTCCACGGCGGTCAACGCCAGCCGGTCGGGTGCGGTGCGTGCGATACGTACCCGCAATGTGTCCGCGCCCGGCGCATGCACCCGCAGCCCGCTCCAGGAGAACGGCAGCAGGACCTGGTCGGTGTCGGCGGACGACGTGACCGCGTCCAGAATCAGTGCGTGGAGCGTGGCATCGAGGAGGATCGGGTGCACCTGATAGCGGTCGGCCTTGCCGCTCTCCGTCTCGGGCAGCGCCACCTCGGCGAAGATGTCCTCCCCGAGCCGCCAGACGCTCACGAGGCCTCGCGAACCGGGGCCGAACTCATAGCCATGCGCGGCGAGTTCGTCGTACGGGTCGGGCCCGCCGACCGGTGTGGCGCCGGGCGGCGGCCAGGCGCCGCCGAACGAGACGTCCGCGGAATCCGGCCCGGCGGGAGCGACCGCACCCGCGGCATGCCGGGTCCACGCGGCCTCCTCGCCCTCGCCCTCGCCCGAGGGCCGCGAGTGGACGGTCACGGGCCGTCGGCCGTCCTCGGCCGCGGAGCCGACCGCCACCTGCAGATCGACGGCGCCCGCGCCCCCGTCCCCGAAAGTGAGCGGAGTGTGCAGCGCCAGCTCCGCCAACTCCGCGCAGCCGACCCGCACCGCGGCCTGCAACGCGAGCTCCACGAAAGCCGAACCGGGCAGCAGCACGGTGTCCATGACCCGGTGCTCCGCCAGCCACGCCTGGTCCCGCGGCGAGATCCGGCCGGTCAGCAGGTGACTGCTGCCGTCCGCGAGCTCCACGGCGGCCCCGAGCAGCGGATGCCCCGCAGAGGCGAGCCCGAGCCCCGCCGGGTCCCCGGCGATCCCCCTGCGCCCCTCCAGCCAGAAACGCTCCCGCTGGAAGGCGTACGTCGGCAGATCCACCACCCGCGGCAACGGCACGGCCGGGAACCAGCGCCGCCAGTCGATGTGGGCGCCTGCGGTGAAGGCGTGGGCGGCGGCGCGGGTGAGCTGGGTGGTGTCGCCGTGGTCGCGGCGGAGGGTGGGGACGACGGTGGCGGAGACGTCGGCCTTCTCGATGGTTTCCTGGATGCCGAGGTTGAGGACGGGGTGGGGGCTGGCTTCGATGAAGAGCCGGTAGCCGTCGGCCAACAGCGTCTCGATGGTGTCGGCGAAGCGGACGGGCCGGCGAAGGTTGGTGACCCAGTAGGCGGTGTCGAGGGCAGTGGTATCGGCAAGCCGTTCCGCCGTCACCGTCGAGTAGAACGCCACGTCCGTACGGGAGGGCCGGATGTCGGAGAGACGCTCGGTGAGCAGGTCGTGGAGCTGGTCGATCTGAGGGCCGTGGGAGGCATACCCGACGTCGATGACCCGGGCGCGCAGACCACGTGCCTCGGCATCCGCCACGACAGCGGCCACATGCTCGGGCGGGCCCGAAATCACCGTGGACGAGGGACCGTTGACGGCTGCGATACACACACCCGGCCGGTCTTCCCCGATCAGCTCAGCCGCTTCCTCCGCGCTCACCCCGAGGGATGCCATGTCCCCGTGCCCCTGCAATTGCCGCAGGGCGTCACTGCGTACGGCGACGATTCGCGCCGCATCCTCCAACGACAGCGCACCGGCCACACACGCAGCCGCCATCTCCCCCTGCGAATGCCCCACCACAGCAGCCGGTACGACCCCACAATCGGCCCACACCGCGGCCAGCGACACCATCACCGCCCACAACACCGGCTGCACCACCTCAACGCGGGACAGCTCACTGCCGTCCCCGCGCAGCACCTCCGTCAACGACCAGTCCACATACGCCGACAGCGCCCGCTCACACTCCGCAATCCGACCCGCGAACACAGGCGACTCATCCAGCAGCTGAGCCCCCATCCCCACCCACTGCGACCCCTGCCCCGGAAACACCAACACCGGCCCGGCACCGGAAGCCCCCCGCACAGCTCCCTCGACCACATGCGCCGACGGCTCACCCGCAGCCAGCGAACGCAACCCCGCCACAAGCTCCGCATGGTCCCGGCCCACCACCACGGCCCGGTTCTCGAACACCGAACGCGTCTTGACCAGCGACCAGCCCACGTCCAAGGGCGACGCCAGCTGCGGGTCGGTCGTCGCGCGGTCGAGCAGTGAGGCGGCCTGCGCCCGTAGCGCGTCCTCGCCACGGGCCGAGATCACCCACGGCACCACTTCGGAGGGCGCCTCGCCCGTCGGGGTGCTCACTGGCTCCGGCGTATCCGGGGCCTGTTCGAGGATCAGGTGGGCGTTCGTGCCGGAGATGCCGAAGGCGGACACGCCGGCGCGGCGCGGGCGTTCGCCGCGCGGCCAGGCGACGGGTTCGGACAGCAGGCGTACGCCGCTGTCCGCCCACTCCACGTGCGGTGTCGGTGCGTCGATGTGCAATGAGGCGGGCAGCTGCTCATTCCGCAGGGCCATGACCATTTTGATCACGCCCGCGACTCCGGCCGACGCCTGGGCGTGGCCGATGTTCGACTTGATCGAGCCGAGCCACAGCGGGCGGTCCTCGGGCCGCCCCCTGCCGTACGTGGCGACCAGCGCGCCGGCCTCGATGGGGTCGCCGAGCATGGTGCCGGTGCCGTGCGCCTCCACCGCGTCGACGTCCTCGGCGGAGAGGCGGGCGTTGGCGAGGGCCTGCCGGATCACGCGTTGCTGGGCCTGTCCGTTGGGTGCGGTGAGGCCGTTGCTCGTGCCGTCCTGGTTGATGGCGGAGCCCCGGATCACGGCGAGGACGTTGTGGCCGTTGCGGCGCGCCTCGGAGAGCCGTTCGAGGACGACGAGGCCGACGCCCTCCGCCCAGCCGGTGCCGTCGGCGGCGGCCGCGAACGGCTTGCACCGCCCGTCCTTGGCGAGTCCCCGCTGCAGGGAGAACTCGACGAACGCGCCCGGCGTCGCCATCACCGTCGCGCCGCCCGCGAGGGCGAGCGAGCACTCGCCCTGCCGCAGCGCGTGCGCCGCCTGGTGGATCGCCACCAAGGACGACGAGCAGCCGGTGTCGATGGTCATCGCCGGGCCTTCGAGGCCGAGTACGTACGACACCCGGCCGGAGGCGACACAGCCCAGGTTGCCGGTGCCGATGTACCCCTCGACCTCGGTGGGGCGTTCGCCGACGAGCGCCAGGTAGTCGAAGATCGTGAGGCCGGTGAAGACCCCGGCGTTGCTGCCCTTGAGGGTCTCCCGGTCGAGCCCCGCGCGTTCGATCGCCTCCCAGGCGGTCTCCAGGAGCAGCCGCTGCTGCGGGTCCATCGCGATGGCCTCGCGCGGACTGATGCCGAAGAAGCCCGCGTCGAAGTCGCCCGCGTCGTACAGGAACCCGCCCTCGCGCACATAGCTGGTGCCGCGGCTCTCCGGGTCGGGGTTGTACAGCGTCTGGAGGTCCCAGCCCCGGTCGTCGGGGAAGTCGCCCATGGCATCCTTGCCGGCCGTGACCAGGTCCCACAGCTCCTCGGCGGACCGGACGTCGCCCGGGTAGCGGCAGGCCATGCCGACGATCGCGATCGGCTCGTCGTCGGCGGCGGCCGTCGTCGCGGCCGTCCGCGTGGCATCGGCGTTCGCCGTGTCGCCGGACAGCTCGGCCAGCAGGACGTCGGTGAGGGAGTCGGGGGTGGGGTGGTCGAAGACGACCGTGGTCGCCAGGGTCAGGCCGGTGCTCTTGTTGAGCCTGTTGCGCAGCTCCACCGCGGTCAGCGAGTCGAAGCCCAGCTCCTGGAACGGCTGTGTCGCGGGCACGGCGTCGACGTCGGAGTGCCCCAGCGTGGCAGCGGCCTGCGACCGTACGTGCTGGAGCAGCAACTGCCGCTGCTGGGCGGGCTTCGCCCCGGTCAGCTCCTGTTGCAGCGACGACGCGTCACCGGAGGCGTCCTCCCGGTCCGCCGCCGGGCTGCTCGCCCGTCGGTTCTCGGGCAGGTCGGCGAGGAGCGGGCTCGGCCGCTGCGCGGTGAACGTCGACGTGAACTGCGCCCAGTCGAAGTTCGCCACGGTCAGCGTCGTCTCCTCCGCGTCCAGCGCCTGATGCAGCGCCTTGACGCACAGGTCCGGGCTCAGCGGATGCAGGCCGAAGCGGCTGAAGAACGTCAACGCGGCCTGGTCGGAGGCCATTCCGGCTTCGGCCCAGGGGCCCCAGGCGATGGAGGTGGCGGGCAGGCCCTGGGAGCGGCGGTGTTCGGCGAGCGCGTCGAGGAAGTGGTTGGCGGCGCCGTACCCGCCCTGTTGTCCGCTGCCCCACACACCGGCTCCGGAGGAGAACATCACGAACGCCGATAGACCCGGTTCCAGCTCCCGCGTCAACTCGTGCAAATGATGAGCCGCGAGGGCTTTCGGGCGCAGCACCTCGTCCAGCTCCGCGCCGGTCACTTCGCCGAGACCGATGTAGTTCGGCACGCCCGCCGCGTGGATCACGGCCGTGAGTGGCTGCTCTACGGGGACGCCCTCGACGAGGGTGCGTACCTGTTCGCGGTCGCCCACGTCGCAGGAGGTGACGGTGACGGTCGTACCCAACTCGGTCAGTTCGGCGGCCAGTTCGCGGGCGCCGGGCGCGTCGGGGCCGCGGCGGCTGGTCAGGAGGAGGTGCGGGGCGCCTTCGCGGGCGAGCCAGCGGGCGAGGACGGCGCCGATTCCGCCGGTGCCGCCCGTGATGAGCGTGGTGCCCTCGGGCCGCCACCGCACACCGCTGTCGCGCGTGTGGGCCGGTGCGTGGGCGAGACGGCGGGCCTGGACGCCGCCCGGCCGGACGGCGATCTGGTCCTCGTCCCGGGAGGCCAGGGCGGTGGCGAGACGGGTGAGCGCCTGATGGTCGATACGCCCGGGCAGATCGACGAGCCCGGCCCACAGGTACGGATACTCCAGGGCGGCGACCCGCCCCAGGCCCCAGACCTGGGCCTGGACCGGGTGGGTGAGGGCGTCGGTGGCGCCGGTGGAGACGGCGCCCTGTGTGAGGGTGCGTACGGCGATGTCGGCGCCGTTGTCGCCGA
Source organism: Streptomyces sp. NPDC044106 (assembly GCF_056433985.1). NCBI lineage: Bacteria > Bacillati > Actinomycetota > Actinomycetes > Kitasatosporales > Streptomycetaceae > Streptomyces > Streptomyces sp. NPDC044106. The sequence goes on along the minus strand of NZ_JBWKFZ010000004.1, from coordinate 482,163 downwards.
GGGCCTGGACGAGAGCGGTGGTCGCGGCGAGCCCGGCGGGCACGGCCGGGTGATCGGGATGCGGCTCCTCGTCCAGAGCCAGCAGGTTGACGATCCCGGCGTACGCGGCTCCCTCCATGAGGGACGCCAACTCCTGGACGAACGGCGCCCGTTCCACGTCGCGCGCGTCCACCACATGCCGCCGCACCCCGCCGCCGTGCGCCGCCAAGGTCTGTGCCGTCGCCAGGACGGCCGGGTGATCGGCGTGCGCGGCAGGCACGAGCAGCAACCAGTCGCCGTCCAGCCGTGGCGCCGCGGTGTCGGGCTGATGCTTCCACGTGACGTGATACCGCCAGGAGTCGACCGTGGTCTGCTGCCGGTGACGGCGTCGCCAGGCCGAGAGGACGGGCAACGCGGGCTCCAGCGCCCCCACGGCCTCCGTCCGGCCTTCGACGCCCAGGCTGCCTACCAGGGCATCGACGTCCAGATCCTCGATCGCTTGCCACACCCGTGCCTCGACGGGATCATGCCCGCCGCCCGTGGGTACGCCCGCCGCGGGCGGCTCCACCCAGTAGTGCCGACGTTGGAACGCGTAGGTGGGGAGGTCGATGGTACGGGGGGTGGGGTCGGCCGGGAACCAGCGCGTCCAGTCGACGTCGGCGCCTGCCGTGAACGCCTGCGCGGCCGCGTGCGTGAGCTGGGTGCGGCCTCCCTGGTCGCGGCGGAGGGTGGGGATCGTGTGCGCTTCGATACCGGCCTGTTCGAGGGTTTCCTGGATGCCGAGGTTGAGGACGGGGTGGGGGCTGGCTTCGATGAAGAGCCGGTAGCCGTCGGTGAGGAGTGCTCCGATGGTGTCGGCGAAGCGGACGGGCCGGCGGAGGTTGGTGACCCAGTAGGCGGTGTCGAGGGCAGTGGTGTCGGCAAGCCGTTCCGCCGTCACCGTCGAGTAGAACGCCACGTCCGTACGGGAGGGCCGGATGTCGGAGAGACGCTCGGTGAGCAGGTCGTGGAGCTGGTCGATCTGAGGGCCGTGGGAGGCGTAACCGACGTCGATGACCCGGGCGCGCAGGCCACGTGCCTCGGCATCCGCCACGACAGCGGCCACATGCTCGGGCGGGCCCGAAATCACCGTGGACGAGGGACCGTTGACGGCTGCGACACACACACCCGGCCGGCCGTCCCCGATCAGCTCAGCCGCTTCCTCCGCACTCACCCCCAGCGAGGCCATGTCCCCGTGCCCCTGCAACTGCCTCAACGCCTCACTGCGTACAGCAACGATCCGCGCCGCATCCTCCAACGACAGCGCACCCGCCACACACGCAGCCGCCATCTCCCCCTGCGAATGCCCCACCACAGCAGCGGGTACGACCCCACAGTCCGCCCACACGGCGGCCAGCGACACCATCACCGCCCACAACACCGGCTGCACCACCTCAACCCGGGACAGCTCACTGCCGTCCCCGCGCAGCACCTCCATCAGCGACCAGTCCACATACGCCGACAGCGCCCGCTCACACTCCGCGATTCGAGCCGCGAACACCGGGGAATCGTCCAGCAGTTGAGCCCCCATCCCCACCCACTGCGACCCCTGCCCCGGAAACACCAACACCGGCCCCGGGCCCACATCCCCCGCAACCCCCGACACGACCTCCCCGGATGCCTCACCCGCCGCCAACGCGCCCAGAGCGGAGACGGCCTGAGCGGGGTCATGTCCGACGACCACGGCGCGGTGCGCGAACAGCGGTCGTGTCGTGGTCAGGGACCAGCCGATCTCCAGCGGCGAGGCATCCGTGTTCTCGGAGGCGAAAGCGCCCAAGCGGCGCGCCTGTTCACGCAGCGCGTCACCGGTGCGCCCGGAAACCACCCACGGCACCACCACACCGGGCGACGCGGGCGCAGGCTCGGCAATGGGCCCGGGATCAGGCTCGGGAGCGGGCGCCTCCTCCAGGATCAGATGCGCATTCGTCCCGGAGATGCCGAACGCCGAGATGCCCGCCCGACGCGTGCGCTCCGCCGGCCATTCCACCTGCTCGGAGAGCAGCCGTACGCCACCCTGCTCCCACTGGACGTGAGGTGAGGGCGCGTCGATGTGCAGGGAGGCGGGGAGGAGGCCGTCGCGGATCGCCATGACCATTTTGATCACACCGGCGACGCCCGCGGCGGCCTGCGTGTGACCGATGTTCGACTTGACCGAGCCGAGCCACAACGGCCGTCCCTCGGGGCGTCCTTGGCCGTACGTGGCCAGCAGGGCCTGCGCCTCGATGGGGTCGCCGAGCGTGGTGCCGGTGCCGTGCGCCTCCACGGCGTCGATGTCCTCGGGGGAGAGGCGGGCGTTGGCGAGGGCGGCGCGGATGACGCGTTCCTGCGAGGGGCCGTTGGGGGCGGCGAGGCCGTTGCTCGTACCGTCCTGGTTGACGGCCGAACCCCGGACCACCGCGAGGACCTTGTGGCCGCGGCGCCGTGCCTCGGAGAGCAGTTCGAGTGCCACCACACCGGCGCCCTCGCCCCAGCCGGTCCCGTCGGCGGCGGCGGCGAACGGTTTGCAGCGCCCGTCGGGTGCGAGCCCGCGCTGCCGCGAGAACTCGGTGAACGAGCCGGGCGTGGCCATGACCGTCGAGCCACCGGCGAGCGCGAGGGAGCACTCGCCCTGGCGCAGCGCCTGGCTCGCCAGGTGGATCGCGACCAGCGAGGACGAGCAGGCCGTGTCGACGGTCACCGCGGGGCCTTCGAGCCCCAGCGTGTAGGAGATGCGGCCCGACACCACGCTGCCGAGGTTGCCGGTGCCGATGTACCCCTCGACCTCGCTGGCCGTCTGGCTGATCAACGTCAGGTAGTCGTGGGCGCTCACACCGGTGAAGACGCCGGTGTCACTGCCCTTCAGCGCCTGCGGGTTGAGGCCCGCGTGCTCGATCGCCTCCCAGGCGGTCTCCAGGAGCAGCCGCTGCTGCGGGTCCATCGCCACGGCCTCGCGCGGGCTGATGCCGAAGAAGTCGGCGTCGAAGTCACCCGCGTCGTACAGGAAGGCGCCGTCCCGCACATAGCTGGTGCCCGGGTGCTCCGGGTCCGGGTGGTAGAGGGAGTCCAGGTCCCAGCCGCGGTCGTCGGGGAACGCCGAGACCGCGTCGCCCCCGTCGCGCACCAGCCGCCACAGATCCTCGGCGGAGCGCGTGCCGCCGGGATAGCGGCAGGCCATGCCCACGATCGCGACCGGCTCGGCCGACTCCTTGTCGCGGAGCTTCTGGCGGGCCTCGCGCAGCTCCGCGGTGACCCACTTGAGGTGATCGAGAAGCTTCTCCTCGTTCGACATCTGACCCAGGCTCCTTGGCGCTACGTGGTGATGGGGACGTATGAGTGGAGGGGAGAGGTGAGGAGAGGACGGGGGACGGGACGGGACGGGGACGGAGGCGGGTGCCGGTGGGGGTCAGGACTTCCCGAATTCGCTGGAGATGAGGTCGAAGATGTCGTCCGCGCTCGCCGCCTCCAGGTCGGCGTGGGTGGAGTCGGCGCCCTCCGGTCCTTCCTGCGCCGGACTCCACTTGGAGACCAGGACCTGTAGTCGCCCCACGATGCGCCGACGGGCCGCCTCGTCGACTTCGGCCGTGCCGTACGTCGCGTCCCACTTGTCGAGCGCCGCGAGTACGTTGCCTTCGTCGGCGGCTCCCTCGTCGCCGAGTTGGCCGCGCAGGTGCGAGGCGAGGGCCTCGGAGGTCGGATGGTCGAAGATCACGGTGGTGGGCAGGGAGAGCCCGGTCGTGGTGTTGAGCTGGTTGCGCAGTTGGACCGCGGTGAGCGAGTCGAAGCCCAGCTCCTGGAACGGTTTCGCGGCGGGGATGTCCTCCACCGTGCGGCCGAGCGTGGCGGCCGCGTACGTCCGCACGTGCTGGACCAGGAAGCCGTGCCGCTGTGCCGCGGGAGTCCTCGCCAGCTCCGCGCGGAAGGCGCTGGTCTCGGCCGCGAACCCGCTCTGCTCGGCCTCCCGCCGGTTCTCCGGAATGTCGTCGAGGAAGGGGCTGGGGCGCTGCGCGGTGAACGTCGGTGTGAACCGGGCCCAGTCGAAGTCCGCCACGGTCAGCGTGGCCTCGCCCGCGTCGACCGCCTGATGCAGCGCCTTGACGCACAGATCCGGGCCGATCGGAAGCAGACCGAAACGCTTGAAGTACGACAGCGACTCCTGGTCCGCCGACATTCCGGCGTCGGCCCAGGGGCCCCAGGCGATGGAGGTGGCGGGCAGGCCCTGGGAGCGGCGGTGTTCGGCGAGAGCGTCGAGGAAGTGATTGGCGGCGCCGTACGCGCCCTGCTGTCCGCTGCCCCACACACCGGCTCCGGAGGAGAACATCACGAACGCCGAGAGACCCGGTTCCAGCTCCCGCGTCAGCTCGTGCAGAGTCCAGGCCGCGGCGGACTTCGAGCCGAGTACTTCGCCGAGCCGCGCGGACGTCAGATCACCGATCGGCGTCAGATCGGTGATCCCCGCGGCGTGGACGACGGCGGTGAGCGGGTGCTCGGTGGGGATCTCATCGATGAGGTGACGGAGCTGGTCGGCGTCGCTCACGTCGCAGGCGGTGACGGTCACGGCGGTGCCGAGACGGGTGAGCTCGGCGGTGAGTTCCCGGGCGCCGGGGGCGTCGGGTCCCCGGCGGCTGGTGAGGTGCAGGTGGGGGGCGCCCTGGTGGGCGAGCCAGCGGGCGAGGACGGCGCCGAGTCCGCCGGTGCCGCCCGTGATGAGCGTGGTGCCCTCGGGCCGCCAGGCGGGGGCGGCCTTGCGGGTGCTGGGGGCCGAGGGGGCGTGCGTGAGGCGCCGGGTGTGGGTTCCTGTGGGGCGGACGGCGGTCTGGTCCTCTTCCCGGGGGAGGAGCGCGGCGGCGAGGCGGGCGAGGGTTCGGCGGTCGACGTGGGCGGGGAGGTCGACGAGTCCGGCCCAGAGGCGCGGGTGTTCGAGGGCGGCGACGCGTCCGAGCCCCCAGACGTGTGCCTGCACGGGGTGGGTGAGCGGATCGGTGGCGCTCGTGGAGACGGCTCCCTGCGTGACCGTGTGCAGGGGCGCACTCGTGCCGTTGTCGCCGAGTGCCTGAACAAGTGCGGTGGTCGCGGCGAGCCCCGCGGGCACCGCCGGGTGATCGGGATGCGGCTCCTCGTCCAGCGCGAGCAGATTGACGACCCCGGCAAGGCCGGTGGTGTCGACGGCGGCCAGATCCTCGCGGCGGACCCGGCCGGTCTCGACGGCATGCAGTCGGACGCCGGCCGCTCCGTACGTGGTCAGCGCCTCGGCCGTGGCCCCTACGGCAGAATGCTCGGCATGGCCGTTGGGGACGAACAGCAGCCATTCTCCGTTGTGTTGAGGGGCGTCCCCGTCGGCCTGGTGCTTCCAGGTGACGCGGTAGCGCCAGGAGTCGATGGTCGCCTGCTCACGGTGCCGTCGACGCCATCCCTGAAGAACGGGCAACGCGGGCTCCAACGCCCGGACCGCTTCCTCGCTGCCCTCCTCCGAGCCCAGCGTCTCGGCCAGCAGTCCGAGGTCGAGATCATCGACGGCCTGCCACAGCTGGGACTCGGCAGCACCCGGCCCACCGCCGGCTGTCGCGGTGGAGGCGGCCGAGGCGGCCCGGTCCAGCCAGTAGTGCTGGTGCTGGAATGCGTAGGTGGGGAGGTCGACGGTACGGGGGGTGGGGTCGGCCGGAAACCAGCGGCGCCAGTCGATGTGGGCGCCTGCGGTGAAGGCGTGGGCGGCGGCGCGGGTGAGCTGGGTGGTGTCGCCGTGGTCGCGGCGGAGGGTGGGGACGACGGTGGCGGAGACGTCGGCCTTCTCGATGGTCTCCTCCATGCCGAGGTTGAGGACGGGGTGGGGGCTGGCCTCGATGAACAACCGGTAGCCGTCGGCCAACAGCGTCTCGATGGTGTCGGCGAAGCGGACGGGCCGGCGGAGGTTGGTGACCCAGTAGGCGGTGTCGAGGGCAGTGGTGTCGGCAAGCCGTTCCGCCGTCACCGTCGAGTAGAACGCCACGTCCGTACGGGAGGGCCGGATGTCGGAGAGACGCTCGGTGAGCAGGTCGTGGAGCTGGTCGATCTGAGGGCCGTGGGAGGCGTACCCCACGTCGATGACCCGGGCGCGCAGACCACGTGCCTCGGCATCCGCCACGACAGCAGCCACATGCTCGGGCGGGCCCGAAATCACCGTGGATGACGGCCCGTTGACCGCTGCGACGCACACGCCGGGCCGGCCGTCCCCGATCAACTCAGCCGCTTCCTCCGCGCTCACCCCGAGGGATGCCATGTCCCCGTGCCCCTGCAACTGCCGCAGGGCGTCACTGCGTACGGCGACGATCCGCGCCGCATCCTCCAACGACAGCGCCCCGGCCACACACGCAGCCGCCATCTCCCCCTGCGAATGCCCCACCACAGCAGCCGGTACGACCCCACACTCCGCCCACACCGCGGCCAGCGACACCATCACCGCCCACAACACCGGCTGCACCACCTCAACCCGGGACAGCTCACTGCCGTCCCCGCGCAGCACCTCCATCAGCGACCAGTCCACATACGCCGACAGCGCCCGCTCACACTCCGCGATTCGAGCCGCGAACACCGGGGAATCGTCCAGCAGTTGAGCCCCCATCCCCACCCACTGCGACCCCTGCCCCGGAAACACCAACACCGGACCCGGACCCACATCACCCGCAACCCCCGACACCACATCCTGCGACGCCTCGCCCACCGCCAGCGCCCCAAGACCCGCCGTCAACGCCTCACGGTCCCGGCCCACCACCACAGCCCGGTGCTCGAACACCGACCGCGTCGTGGCCAGCGACCACCCGATCTCCGCCGCCGACGAATCCGCCTCCGCGGACGCCCCGAGGAACTCACCCAGCCGCCGCGCCTGTTCACGCAGCGCGTCCGAGCCGCCCCGCCCGGACACCACCCACGGCACCACGGCACCGGGCACATCCTGTGACACATCCGGAGAGGCATCCTCCGGTGCCACCTGCGGCACCTTTTCCGGCGCCTCTTCCGGCGCCTCCTCCAGGATCAGATGCGCATTCGTGCCCGAGAAGCCGAAAGAGGACACCCCCGCCCGGCGCGGACGCCCGCCGCGGGACCACTTCACCGGCTCGGTGAGCAGGCGCAGCCCGCTCCCGTCCCACTCGACGTGGGGCGAGAGGACGTCGGCGTGCAGGATGGCGGGCAGTAGTTCGTTCCGCAGGGCCAGGACCATCTTGATGACGCCGGCGACGCCCGCGGCGATCTGCGTGTGACCGATGTTGGACTTCACGGCGCCCACCCACAGGGGGCGGTTCTCCGGCCGTTCCTGCCCGTAGGCGGAGATGAGGGCGCCGGCCTCGATGGGGTCGCCGAGCGTGGTGCCGGTGCCGTGCGCCTCCACGGCGTCGATGTCCTCGGGGGAGAGGCGGGCGTTGGCGAGGGCGGCGCGGATGACGCGTTCCTGGGCGGGGCCGTTGGGCGCGGTCAGGCCGTTGCTGGCGCCGTCCTGATTGACCGCTGAGCCACGGATCACGGCGAGGACCTTGTGGCCGTTGCGGCGGGCGTCGGAGAGGCGTTCCAGGAGCACCACCCCGGTGCCTTCGGCCATGCCCATGCCGTCGCTGCCCGCCGAGAACGGTTTGCACCGGCCGTCGGGGGCCAGGCCGCGCAGCTCGCTGAAGCCGATCAGCGGGGCGGGTGACGACATGACGTACGTACCGCCCGCCAGCGCCAGTGAGCATTCCTGGGTGCGCAGGGACTGGGCCGCGAGGTGGAGGGAGACGAGCGAGGAGGAGCAGGCGGTGTCGACCGTGACGGCCTGGCCTTCGAGCCCCAGGGTGTAGGCGACGCGGCCCGAGGTGACGCTGCCGGAGTTGCCGATGGTGAAGTATCCGGCGGTGCCTTCGGGGACCTCGGAGGCGCCGAGGGCGTAGTCGAGGCCGTCGCAGCCGATGAAGGTGCCGGTGTCGCTGGAGCGGAGGGCGAGCGGGTCGATGCCGGCGCGTTCGACGGCCTCCCACGCCGTCTCCAGGGCGAGCCGCTGCTGCGGTGCCATGGCCAGCGCCTCGCTCGGGCCGATGCCGAAGAAGGTGGCGTCGAAGTCACCGGCGTCGTAGACGAACCCGCCCTCGCGGACGTAGCTGGTGCCGGTGCTCTCCGGGTCGGGGTCGTAGAGGGAGTCGAGGTCCCAGCCGCGGTTGCCGGGGAGCGGGGCGACGGCGTCACCGCCCGCGGAGATCAGCTCCCAGAACTCCTCGGGGGACCGGACGCCGCCCGGCAGCCGGCAGGCCATGCCGATGACGGCGATCGGCTCGTGGCCCGCCGATTCGACGTCCCGCAACCGGCGTTCCGTCTGACGCAGGTCCGCAGTGACCCGCTTGAGGTATTCAAGAAGCTTCTCTTCGTTGTGCGCCATCCCGGGACAACCGCTCCTCTCCGCGAGAACGGCCGGACCCCTGACCCGATGACCGGACGGCCACGGGATCGGCGTGCGCATCGGGCAGGCGGGGCCCCGCCGGACCGCAGACTCGTCGACGGCGCTAAAGCCCTCCTAATACTCGGCTCCGTACGCCGGGACCGGACGCCTTCGGGCCTGGTGGCAGCCTTGCGCGGGAGACTGAGGGACTTCTTAGGGGCGCTTAAGCGGTGGCTGCAAAGGTGAGCCGGTGTCAGGTCGTCATGCTCTGACCACGCGAGTGGTCCTGCTCTGATCATGCGAGTGGTCCTGCTCTGATCCCGCGAGTCGTCATGCTCTGATCCCGCGAAGCGAGGCATCGTGCCCATCACGGAAAGCAAGCCGGCCGCCACACTTCCCGACCTGGTCGACCCGTCGTTCTGGGCGCGGCCGCACGCGGAACGTGTGAAGCTGTTCGAGGAGTTGCGCGCGCTGCCGCGTCCGGCGTTCATCCAGCAGAACATGCCGGGGGTGCCCTGGGCGTTCGGCTACCACGCGCTGGTCAAGTACGCGGACATCGCGGAGGTCAGCCGCAGGCCGCAGGACTTCTCGTCGAACGGCGCGACCACCATCATCGGTCTGCCTCCCGAACTCGACGAGTACTACGGCTCGATGATCAACATGGACAACCCCGAGCACTCCCGGCTGCGCCGCATCGTCTCGCGCTCCTTCGGCCGCAACATGGTTCCCGAGTTCGAGGCCGTGGCAACCCGTACCGCACGGCGCGTCATCGGCGACCTCGTCGCACGCGGGCCGGGCGACTTCATCAGGCCCGTCGCCGCGGAGATGCCGATCGCGGTGCTCAGCGACATGATGGGGATTCCCGAGTCGGACCACGAGTTCCTCTTCGAGCGGTCCAACACGATCGTGGGTCCGCTCGATCCGGACTACGTTCCCGACCGCGCGGACTCCGAACGGGCGGTGATCGAGGCGTCGAAGGAGCTCGGCGACTACATCGCGCGGCTGCGCGAGGAACGGCTCGCCGCCCCGGGCGACGACCTGATCACCAAGCTGGTGCAGGTCCAGGCGGACGGTGAGCAGTTGACCCGCCAGGAACTGGTCTCGTTCTTCATCCTGCTCGTCATCGCCGGGATGGAGACCACCCGCAACGCCATCTCGCACGCCCTGGTGCTGCTGACCGAGCACCCCGAGCAGAAGCAGCTGCTGCTGTCGGACTTCGACACCTACGCGAAGGGCGCGGTCGAGGAGATCCTGCGGGTCTCCACGCCCATCAACTGGATGCGCCGGGTCGCCACCCGCGACTGCGACATGAACGGCCACCGGTTCCGCAGGGGCGACCGGATCTTCCTGTTCTACTGGTCCGGCAACCGGGACGAGAGCGTCTTCCCGGACCCCTACCGTTTCGACATCACGCGTGCGGCGAACACCCATGTGACGTTCGGCGCGGTGGGCCCGCACGTCTGTCTCGGGGCCCACCTCGCCCGGATGGAGATCACCGCTCTCTATCGGGAGCTCCTCGCGGCGCTGCCCCGGATCCATGCCGTGGGGCAGCCCCGGAGGCTGGACTCCAGCTTCATCGAGGGCATCAAGCACCTGCACTGCGCGTTCTGAGCCGAGCCCCGTGAAGGCGGGCTCGTTCTGCCGGGGTCAGCGGCCGGACAGAGCGAGAGGCGGCGCCATCAGGTGTGTGTCGCCTGAGAGTATGGCCCGCTGCAACTCCTGCAGCGGGCGCCCCGGTTCGAGCCCCAGTTCATCGTTGAGCGTCTTGCGCACCGACTGGTACACCTTCAGCGCGTCCGCCTGCCGCTCGGACCGGTAGAGCGCCAGCATGAGCTGGCGGTGGAACGCCTCACACATCGGGTTCTCCGCGGTGAGGGCGTACAGCATGCCCACCGCCTCCCGGTGGCGGCCCAGTTGGAGCTGGCACTCGACAAGCATCTCCTGACACTCCAGGCGGATCTCGTTCAGCCAGGTCGAGAAACCGTCGATGATCGGACCGTTGGCGACGGTCCCGTTCCCGCCCTGGCCGAGGACCGGACCGCGCCACAGCGCGAGCGCCTGGCCGAAGTGCGAAGCCGCCTCGTCGTACCGCTTCTCTCTGAGCAATGTCCTTCCGGTGTTCACGAGTTCGGGGAAGACCTGGGCGTCTATCCGGTCGTCGCCCTTGCGCAGCAGGTAACCCGGCGCGCGGGTCTCGACGGGATTGCCCGCCGTGCCGGGCACCTTGAGGAACTTGCGGAGCTGGGAGATGTACACATGGAGCCCGGCGGTGGCGCGCCGGGGCAGGTCCTCGCCCCAGATCTCCCGCATCAGCTGCTCCAGAGAGACGAGCTGGTCCGCGCGGACGAGCAGGACGGTGAGGACGACTTCGACCTTCTGCGCATTGATGGTGGAGTATTTGTTTCCGTTCCTGACGCGGAGCGGGCCCAACATCTCGTACTTCACTGGGCCGTCCCCCTTGTCGTCGCCGGCTGTTGTGCGCGGTCCGTCAGGGCCTTGGAGATGATCTCCGAGACGCCTTGCTGATGCGTATTGAGGTAGAAGTGGCCCCCGGAGAAGACCTTCAGGTCGAAGGGCCCGTCCGTGTGCTGCCGCCAGGCCGCCGCCTCGTCCCGCGTGGCCTGCGCGTCCCGGTCGCCGATCAGCGCGGTGATGGGGCAGGCCAGCGGAGGCGAGGGGGTCCACCAGTACAGCTCGATCGCCCGGTAGTCGTTGCGGACGATCGGGAGGATCTCCGCGAGCAACTCCTCGTCGTTCAGGAACAGCGGGTCCGTGCCCCCGGCGCGGCGCAGCTCGGCCGCCAACTCGGCGTCGCTGAGGAGGTGTACGGTCCCCGGCCGGAAGACGGAGGGCGCACGGCGCCCCGACACGAACAGATGGCAGGGTTCGTTGCCCGTGCGCTCGCCCAGCCGCTGCGCGACTTCATAGGCGAGGACGGCGCCCATGCTGTGGCCGAAGAAGGCCAACGGCCGGTCGCCGAAGGGCAGGAGCGCCTTGGTGACCAGGTCGGCGAGGACGGGGATCTCGTCCACGAGCCGCTCTCTGCGCCGGTCCTGCCGGCCGGGGTACTGCACCGCGAGGACTTCCGCCTCGGGCAGCAGCGTGGGGGACTGCGCCAGTGGCTGGTAGTAGGTGGCCGAGCCGCCCGCGTGGGGGAAGCAGACCAGGCGAACGCCGGCTTCCGGACGGGGCCGGAAACGACGTATCCAGGGGTCCGACATATCGGGTGGGGAGGAGGCAGACAAGATCTTTCCCTTCGCCAGGAACGCTGACTACGGTGTCGCCGCACCGCATAGCCGCTCCTGATCATGCACAGCTCAAAGTTTAAAGAGCAACGTAGGTAAGATGGCAACGGAGCGGAATGAGACACTCCCTTTTTCTTTGGGGTCGCATTCTCATGTGAACGAAATGTGAGCGGCAAGTTTAAGATAAGTTCCATATGAATGCTTGACACTGTCTCTGGTGAAGCGAGAGGTGTGAGGCGTGATCGCCCGGTAGCGCTGAAGGCCCGATGGAGTCGGCCTCGACTTTCGGTCCACTCGCGCGGGCGCCCCCATTTTGCGGGAATATTACGGCCTGCTGGTTTGATGATCTGTATCCGCCGTTGGCCTGCGACATTTACACGGTCCCCGGTGATCGAAAGTAGATGATCTCTATTGCGTGTGTGAAGGTCGGTCGGATAACCCTGCGGGCCGATTCTGGCCGGTTGTTTTCTTGTGGCGCCGACGGGGCGTGATGGGTCTCGATTATGACGGTGGCGTTTGCCCGCGCCACCCTGAAACCGCAGCGCACGCGCCCCGGACGTGTGGTCGTGGAGCGGCCGTGTGTGCGGGCCTGGGGCGCCGAGTGGCTGGATCCGGCCCCGTGTGAAGCAGTGGCAGTCGGCCACTCGACCGGTCCGGGCGCCTCCAGGACGGGCTTGTCACCTTTTGGGGTGACTGTGCGCCATTCAAGGGGCCTTGTCCGACCGCGCATCCGCGATCGTCGTGCCATGGATGACGTGCGGGAACCGCGGGCAGGGGACAGGCCGGGGGCCGCCCCCGCCCGGGGCCGGCCCTCCGGCGCCCATCACCCCCCGACAGCGGCGGGGTAGACGTTCAGACGTACGTCCCCGCCGAACTCCGGCAGGCCGGCCACCGGGCCGGGGCTGCCACCCGAAGGAGCGCAAGACGATGAGCGAGAGCATGTCGTGGCTGATGCGGGACAACCGCAAGGCCCGCAAGCAGGGCGCGGCCGCGGTCGCGCGGCGCCGGGGCGACCGACTGGCGGACCTGGTCGCCTACGCCCGCTCCGCGTCGCCGTACTACCAGGAGCTCTACCGCGGTCTGCCCGAACGGGTCGACGACCCCACGCTGTTGCCGGTCACCGACAAGAAGCGGCTGATGGACCAATTCGACGACTGGGCGACGGACCGGGACATCACCTTCGAGAAGGTGCGCGCGTTCACCGACGATCCCGACCTGATCGGACGCCGCTTCCTCGGCCGCTACCTCGTGGCCACCACATCGGGCACCAGCGGCAGGCGCGGCCTGTTCGTCCTCGACGACCGGTACATGACCGTGTCGTCCGCCGTCTCGTCCCGGGTGCTCGCTTCCTGGCTCGGCCCCCTCGGCATCGCCCGCGCCCTCGCCCACGGCGGCCGCTTCGCCCAACTCGTCGCCACCGACGGCCATTACGTCGGCTTCGCCGGATACTCCCGGATGGCGATGGAGGGCGGCGGGCGCAGCAAGCTGCTCCGCGCGCTCTCCGTGCATGAGCCGATGTCGAAGCTGGTGGCCGAGCTCAACGACTACCGACCGGCGTTCATCATCGGCTACACCAGCACGATCATGCTGCTCACCGCCGAACAGGAGGCGGGCCGCCTGCACATCGACCCGGTGCTGATCGAGCCCGCGGGCGAGACGATGAGCGAGAGCGACACCGACCGCATCGCGAAGGCCTTCGGCGCCAAGGTGCGCACGATGTACAGCGCGACGGAGTGCACGTACCTCAGCCACGGCTGCGTCGAGGGCTGGTACCACGTCAATGACGACTGGGCCGTGCTCGAACCCGTCGACGCCGACCACCAGCCCGTACCGCCGGGAGAGTTCTCGCACACGGTCCTCATCAGCAACCTCGCCAACCGCGTACAGCCGTTCCTCCGCTACGACCTCGGCGACAGCGTCATGCTCCGGCCCGACCCCTGCCCGTGCGGCGCCTCGTCACCCGCGATCCGGGTCCAGGGCCGGGCCGGTGACATCCTCACGTTCCCCTCGGGCCGCGGCGACGACGTCCGGCTCGCCCCGCTCGCCTTCAGCAGCCTCTTCGACCGCATGCCCGGAGTGGAACTCTTCCAGATCGAGCAGACACAGCCCTCGACCCTGCGGGTGCGCCTGGTCCGGGCCCCCGGAGCCGACGACGAGCGCGTGTGGCGGAACGCTCACGACGGGCTGACCCGCCTGCTCGCCGACAACAAACTCGACAACGTCACCGTGGAACGGGGCGAGGAGCCGCCGCGGCAGGGCGACGGCGGCAAGTACCGGACGATCATCCCGTACACCGCCTGACCGGCCGCGTCAGCGGGCGTAGTCGCGCAACGGCGGCTCCGCGTCGGCCCACGGCTGGCTGTGGATCAGCAGCTCGACCGGGTAATCGAGCAGACCCGGCAGGGCGTTGACGGCTTCCGCACTGTTGAGCGGCATGATCGGCTCGGCGCAGTGCGCCCGGTCGATCCGGCCGGAGTCGGCGGGGCCCGGGTGCTCGATCGCGTCGTCGACCAGGTCGTAGCTGACCTGGTCGACGACCATGGCGATATGGGTCGGCCACGGTCGCCCCGGGCAGATGTCCTGGACCCCGATCCGGTGGGCGCCCGGTAGCGAAGGGGGCTGCCCGTCGGCGATCACGGACTCATCGGCGTACGAGTAGATCGTGGTGTACGACGGGCCCGCGGGCATCGGTGTGCCGCCGGCGGCGAGGGCCTTCGTCCAGTTCGAATCGCGGGCGAACTGCAGGACCGAGGCCGGACAGCGGGCGATCTCCGCGATCGGACGACAGGGGCTGGCGAGCCGTGTCCCTTGGAACGGGGAGCCCAGCGTCACCATGTCGTCGACCCTGTCCGCCAGGTCGGGCCAGTAGCGCAGGGCCCACGCCGTCAGGAGCCCGCCCTGGCTGTGCCCGACCAGGTCCACCTTCCGGCCGGTGCGCTCCTGGACGGTGCGCACCGCGTGGACGACGTACTCGACGGACTCCTGCATGTCCCTGAGCCCGCGGCCGGGGGAGTCCACCCAGCAGCCCTGGTAGCCCTTCTTCTCGAGCTCGGACAGATAGTTCCAGGCGTAGTTCTCCTCGCCCTTGAGGCCGGTGCCCGGGACGAAGATGACGGTCGGCTTGTCGTCGGCCCGGCGCGGGTCGTCGAGGTCCGTCCGGCAGTGCAGCGCCTTGGCGAGCTCGGCTGCCGGAATCTCCAGCGGCGGCGACGGATCGGCCGCCGCCCCGGCGGTGGAGGCCGGAAGGACGGAGAGGGCCAGCACGGCCGCCGCGAGAGAGCCGAGCCATGAGGACAAGCGCACAGTGACCTCCGCGAGACAGATGGAGAGCCCCCGCCACAGGAGGCCCTTCATCGTGAAGCGGTGCACCACTGGACGTCAACAGCCTCACGGGTAACGCGAGTTGACCGCAGGCGTGCCGCTCCGGCTGTCGGGCGTCATCCCGGCGCTACTCCGCCGTGATGGCCCAGCGCTCGTGGTCCTTCCACTCGCCGTTGATGAGCTGGAAGGCGCTCGAGTATCCCTCGTACCGGAAGCCGAGGCGTTTGACGAGGTTCAGCGAGGGCGTGTTGTCCGGCTGGATGTTCGCCTCGAGCCGGTGGAGTCCCAGCTCGTCGAAGGCGAACTCGATGACGAGGCCCAGGCCTTCGGTGAGGTAGCCGCGGCCGGTCGTGGACGCGTACGCGGTGTAGCCCAGGGTGCCGTTCCGGAAGGCGCCCCGCACCATGTTGTTGATGTTGACGCCGCCCACGATCGCGCCGGTTGCGTGCAGGCAGACCACGAAGCCTTCATGGGTGGGCTGCTCGAACCGCGCGAGAAACGCTTCGAACGCTTCCACCGACATCTCGCCGCCGCCGACCCAGCGGTGCAGCATGTCCGCGCTCTCGGCGCGCAGTGCGGCGATCTCCTCGTAGTCCTGACGGCGGACCCGGCGTATGGCCACGCGCGGGCCCTGACACAGATATGTGGTGGTTGCCATCCGGCGATCGTAAGATCGTATGCACCCCGGAGTCGACGCGATTCAGCGCCCGGTGCTGCCGTCGATGAGTTCGCGAAGGATGTCGGCGTGGCCCGCGTGCCGGCCGGTCTCCTCGATCATGTGGGTGAGCGCCCAGCGGACGCTCGGCGCCGGGCTCGGGCGATCCGGGCGGGGGAGTGGCGCGCCGAGGTCGGTGCACGTGTCGAGGACCTCGTTCGCGCGGTCGACGGTGGCCCGGTAGCGGGCGACGACGTCGGAGACACCGTCCTGCGGGGCGGGCCGGAGCGTCGAAGGCCAGTCGGTGATCCGTTCGCCCAGGAACGTCGCGCTCTCGACGGCGACCAGATGGTTGAGCAGCCCGAGCAGACTCGTGCCCGACGGCACCGCCGCCGCCCGGACCTGCGGTTCCGCGGCTCCTTCGACCTTCGCGGCGATCGAGGCGCGCAGGTAGTCGAGGAACCCGCGCAGGACTTCGGCCTCGCTGTTCGCGGTGCGGGGCGGCGGGGTGTCGTTGCGGCGGGAGGAAGCGGTGGGCACGGCGTACTCCTTGTGCGGCGGGACGTGGTGTGCGGGGAGGGGAGAGGCGGTGGCGCGTCAGCGTCGGGGCGGGGGCGCCGGGTGACGCGGGGCGGCGTCAGCGAGCTCGGCGTATCAGCAGCACGTGGTCGATGACCTCCGCGGTGCGCCCGTCGGGACCGGTCGCCACCCGGCGCGGCGCGTCCGCCCGCTCCACCGGCCATTGCGCGGGAGGCAGGCGCAGCTGCTCGGCGACCTCCCGCGCGGTCGGGTAGCGCACGTCCGGGTCCTGGTTCCACGACCACGGCGCCGTCGAACCGTGGTCGACGACCAGGAGAAGGCCGCCCGGGCGCAGCAGCCGGGCAGCGGCCCGCAGGATGGCCGACCGGTCCTGCTCGTAGGGGGTCTGGAAGTAGTGGGCGGTGACCAGGTCCAGTTCGAGGCCGGGCAGCGAGGCGCGCGCGTCGTGCTGTCGGGCCGTGATCCGCTCGCTCAGGCCGCGTGCGCGGGCCAGCCGGCCGAGGCGCGTGATCGCCACGTCCGAGACGTCGAGGGCGGTGACCCGCCAGCCCCGGCCCGCGAGCCACAGCGCGTCACCGCCGCCACCGCAGCCGAGGTCCAGGGCGTCCCCCGGGGGCAGGGCGCTCACCATCTCGACGAGGCGGGTGTTCGGCCGCGGATCGGTGGGCGTGGGCAGCTCCGCGTACACCTCGTCCCAGTACGCCGCGGCGTCGATGTGCTCCATGTGCTCCATCGGATCGGGTTCCTTCCCTCGGTTTCCGTGGAGCGAGTCTCAGCCGAAACGTCAGCAACTGGCATCCCGCCTTGCAGATCTGGCAATTCGGGGCACTCGGGGAGCACGTTCCGGCGGGTGGCGCCCCGCGTGGGCAGCAACCGGCGGTTCCGCGTGCGCAGCAGCCGGTGACCCTACGCGTGCAGCGCCCCGCCCTCCTCCACATGCCCCTCAGGCTCCAGCTGGATCGTCGAGTGGGCCACGTCGAAGTGGCCCCCGACGCACCGTTGCAGGCGGCCGAGCAGTGCTCCGTAACCGTCCCTGAGCGCCTCGTCGGTGACCACCACGTGCGCCGTGAGCACCGGCATGCCCGAGGTGACCGTCCAGCCGTGCAGATCGTGCACGGCGACCACGCCCCGCTCCGCGAGCAGATGCCGGCGGACCTCGCCGAGGTCGACGTCCTGCGGAGTCGCCTCAAGCAGGACGTGCACGGAGTCCCGCAGCAGCCCGTACGCACGCGGCACGATCAGCACCCCGATGACGATCGAGGCGATCGGGTCGGCGGCCTGCCGGCCCGTGAACAGGATGATCAGGCCGCCCACGATCACGGCGACCGAGCCGAGCGCGTCCCCGAGGACCTCCAGGTACGCGCCCCGCAGGTTGAGGCTCTTCTCCTTGGCGTCCCCCAGCAGCCACAGCCCCACCAGATTGGCGAGCAGCCCGCCCACCGCGACCACGAACATGAGGCCGCCCTTGACCTCAACCGGCTCGCTGAACCGACGGATCGCCGACCACAGCACCCAGACGAAGATGGCGACGAGCAGCAGCGCGTTCAGGACCGCGGAGAAGATCTCGACCCGGTAGAACCCGAAGGTCCGCCGCGGCGTCGGCGCGCGCTGGGCGAGGGTGATGGCGCCGAGCGCCAGCGCGACGCCCACCGCGTCGGTCAGGCTGTGCGCGGCGTCGGCGAGCAGCGCGAGGCTGCCGGACAGGAGCGCGCCGACCACCTGGATGACGGTGATCGTGCCGCTGATGCCGATGGTCCACAGCAGGCGGTCGCGGTACGTCCCGCTGAGCGTGCCGCCCGCCGTCGCCGCGGCCGGGCCGTGGTCGTGCCCCATGCCCGCGAGTGGATCACGGGGCGCGGCGCGCTGCCACCGGACGGCGCCGCCCGGAGGCAGCGCGCCGAGCCTGCGGCCCGGCCGGGTTCTCGGCCACCGGGCAGGCCCCCGGCCGGGGCTCTCAGTGGATCTGCGGGGACACCGAGGTGCCGCGCTGGTGCGGGATCCCGAGCGGCGGGGGCAGCTCGCCCTGCTGGACCGTCACCGTGCGCGCGGGGGCGGGCACCCGGATGCCCTCGGCGCGGTAGCGCTGGTGCAGGCGCTTGATGAACTCGTGCTTGATCCGGTACTGGTCGCTGAACTCGCCGACGCCCAGGATCACCGTGAAGCTGATCCGCGAATCGCCGAAGGTGTGGAAGCGGATGGCCGCCTCGTGGTCGGGGACCGCGCCGGTGATGTCGGTCATCACCTCGTCCACGACCTCCGTCGTGACGCGTTCGACGTGCTCCAGGTCGCTGTCGTAGCTCACCCCGACCTGCACCGTGATCGACAGCTCCTGCTCGGGCCGGCTGAAGTTGGTCATGTTGGTGCTCGCCAGCTTGGCGTTGGGGATGATCACGAGGTTGTTGGAGAGCTGCCGCACGGTCGTGTTGCGCCAGTTGATGTCGACGACGTAGCCCTCCTCCCCGCTGCTGAGCTGGATGTAGTCGCCGGGCTGCACGGTCTTCGCCGCGAGGATGTGCACGCCCGCGAAGAGGTTGGCGAGGGTGTCCTGGAGGGCCAGGGCGACCGCGAGGCCGCCCACGCCGAGCGCGGTGAGCAGCGGCGCGATGGAGATGCCGAGGGTCTGCAGGACGACGAGGAAGCCCATCGCGAGCACCACGATCCGCGTGATGTTCACGAAGATGGTGGCCGAGCCCGCCACCCCGGAGCGGGACTGCGCCACCGCCCTGACCAGGCCCGTCACGATCCGCGCGGCGGTGAGCGTGGCCGCGAGGATGAGCAGCGCGGTCAGCGTCATGGAGACGTTGTGTCCGGTGCGCGCCGTCAGGGGCAGCGCGCCCGCCGCGGCGGCGAGCCCGGCGGTGATGGCCGCGCAGGGCACGAGGGTGCGCAGGGCGTCGACGATGACGTCGTCACCGCTCCACCGGGTCCGGCTGGCCCGTACGCCGAGCCACCGGAGGAGGGTACGGAGCAGCAGCCCCGCCACGATGCCGGCGGCCACCGCGATGCCGGCGACCATCCAGTCGTGCAGTGTGAGCGCACGGGTCATCGGTTCACTCCCGTCGCACGGGAGGAGTGGTTCGTCGTGCGGAGCGAATGCCCCGCCACGCGGCGTATGTGAAGTGACGTCACCTTGTGATACCTGCTCGATTCCGGGAGTTCGGTCGCGCGGGGCGAGAGACCAGGCCCGGCGCGGACGTCATCCTGCCCCATGCGGCGACACCGTGCGCACGTACCCCCACCTGGATCTTCACGGACCGCTCACCTCTGTAAACCGGGCCGTGGTGACGCAGTGTCAGGGACGGGGCCGGGCGCGGTGGCAGGCGCGGCATGCGCCGATGGACGGTCCGCCCGTGATAAAGCCTTGAGCCGGGCGATTTGTCGGTTCCTGTGTGTGAGTGAATGGAAGTGGCCGAGCATGGCGGTGGAGCGTGAAGCCGCAGTTCTGGAAGAGCCGACAGGCGGCGAGCCGATCCGCGAACCCCTCGTCTCGCCGGTCGGTTCGCACAATGAGTGGGACCCGCTGGAGGAAGTCGTCGTGGGCCGCCTCGACGGGGCGACGATCCCTTCCAGCCACCCGGTCGTGACCTGCAACATCCCGCCCTGGGCGGCGCGGCTGCAAGGGCTCGCCGCGGGCTTCGAGTACCCGCACCGGCTGCTCGCGCCGGCCCAGCGGGAACTCGACGGATTCATCACTCTCCTGCGCTCCCTCGGCGTCACGGTCACCCGCCCAGAAGCGGTCGAGCACAAGCGGCACTTCGCCACCCCCGACTGGTCGTCGCGGGGATTCTGCAACGCCTGCCCGCGCGACGGCCTGCTCGTCGTCGGCGACGAGATCATCGAGACGCCGATGGCATGGCCCTGCCGGTACTTCGAGACGCACTCCTACCGCGAGCTCCTCAAGGACTACTTCCGGCGCGGCGCGCGCTGGACGGCGGCACCGAGGCCACAGCTCCTCGACACGCTGTACGAGGAGGACTTCCGCCCGCCCGGCCCCGACGAGCCGATGCGCTACGTCCTCACCGAGTTCGAGCCGGTGTTCGACGCGGCGGACTTCGTACGCGCCGGCCGCGACCTGTTCGTCACCCGCAGCAACGTCACCAACCGCATGGGCATCGCATGGCTGCGCCGCCACCTCGGGCCCGGCTACCGCATCCACGAGATCGAGAGCCGCTGCCGCACGCCCATGCACATCGACACGACGTTCATGCCGCTCGCCCCCGGCAAGGTCATGATCAACCCCGAGTACATCGACGTCGACCGCCTGCCCGACGTGCTGAGCTCGTGGGACGTCCTGGTCGCCCCCGAGCCCGATCAACTCGACGAGCGGCTGCTCAAGATGACCTCCATGTGCGGCAAATGGCTCAGCATGAACGTTCTGATGGTCGACGAGAAGCGGGTGATCGCCGAGCGGCACCACACCGGCATGCTGCGCGCGCTGGAGAAGTGGGGCTTCGAGACGATCCCGTGCGACCTGCTGCACTACGCCCCGTTCGGCGGCTCGTTCCACTGCGCGACGCTCGACGTGCGGCGCCGCGGCACGCTGGAGTCGTACTTCGACTGACCTCACGCCCTGCTCGTCGAATCCGTGCCGTCCGGGGGGTTCCCGAGTCGCCCGAGTTGTGCAAATCTCCTTTCTAATTCCGCGGGCCGGTGGACGTCACCGCCCGTGACGCGGCCGCTGTCGCGCGGATACGGGGTGAAGCACTGATGCGGAACACGGCGCGCGGGCACGACCTCGTCGCGTTACGACGGCTCAACACCACCGTCGTACTGCGCGCGCTGCACCGCCGCAGCCCGCGCACCCTCGCCGAACTCGCCGCGGGCACCGGCCTTTCCCGCCCCACCGTGGAAGCCGCCGTCGACGAGCTCACCGAGCGCGGGCTCGTCGGCGAGGCGGCGGGGGACCCGGGTGAGCGCGCGCCGGGGCGCCCCGCCCGCCGCTTCCGCTTCCGCACCGAGGCCGGCTACGTGCTCGGTGCCGACATAGGCCCGCACAAGATGGTCCTGCTCCTCGCCGACCTCGGCGGCACCGTCCTGGCCGCCCACCGCCGCGACGTCGACCCGGCGCTCGGCGGCGGCGCCCGGATCGACCTGCTGCGCCACGCGGTGGAGAGCTTCCTCGCCGCCCACGCCCCGCGCCGTGCCGCCGTCCTCGCCCGCTGCGTGGGCGTGCCCGGCACCGTGGACACGAGCGGGGTCGTCACCTCCGTCGTGGTGCCCGAGTGGTCCGGCGTCGACCTCGGGCGGCTCCTCAAGGACGGCGAGCCCGGCCCCACCCTCGTCGAGAACGACGTGAACCTCGCGCTCCTCGCCGAGCGCTGGCAGGGCGCCGCCACCCTCGCCGCCGACGTCGTCTGCGTGCTCACCGGGCACCGGGTCTCGTGCAGCCTCACCATCGGCGGCCGGCTGCACCGCGGCAGGCGCGGCGGCGCGGGCGAGCTCGGCATGCTGCCGCTGCTCGGCATGAGCAGCGCGCAGGACGCCCTGCGCTGGCCGGGCGCGCGGCGCGCAGGGGAGTCCGAAGTGGCCGCGCTCGCCCGTGCCGCGGACACCTCGGACCCCCGTGCGCTGGCCGCCGTCGCGGACTTCGCCGACCGGCTCGCGCCCGGCGTCGCGGCCCTCTGCCTCGCCGTCGACCCCGAACTGATCGTGCTGACCGGCGGGGCGACAGCGGTCGGCCGGCACCTCGTGCCACTGCTCGCCGAGCGGCTGCGCCCCATGACCCTGCACGTCCCGCGCATCGCGCTGAGTTCGCTCGGCGGACGGGGCGTGGCCATCGGCGCCGTGCGCAAGGCGCTCGACCACGTGGAGGAGGAACTGCTCGCGGACACGGCGTCCTGACGGCGCGCCCCGGTGCGGGGGCGGACCGCGGCGGCGCCCGACGACTTCCCGGGAGGCGAAGGCGCACATGCGCAGAAGGACACTGCTCGGCGGGGCGCTGGCGGCCCCCTTGCTCGCCGCCTGCTCCGACGGGGGCGACGGCTCGGGCGGCGGGGGCAGGACGACGCTCTCGTACGGCATGTGGGACCCGGCGCAGGTGCCGGGCATGGAAGGGATCATCGCCGCGTTCGAGAAGGCGAACCCGCGGATCTCCGTGCGGATCGAACTGACGCCCTGGGCGAGCTACTGGACCACGCTCAAGACGTCGATGCGCGGCGGCACCGCCCCCGACGTCTTCTGGATGAACGCCGTCAACTTCCAGCTGTACGCGTCAGGCGGCGTCCTCGAACCGCTCTCCGGCCACATCAAGGCGGATGCCACACCGGTGGACCGTCACCCGGAAGCCCTCGTCAAGCTCTACTCCTACCGCGGCACGCAGTACGGCCTTCCCAAGGACTTCGACACCATCGGCCTCTGGTACAACAAGAAGCTGTTCGACAAGGCGGGCATCAAGTACCCGGACGCGAGCTGGACCTGGGACGACGTGCGCGACGCGGCGGCCGAGCTCACCGATCCGCGTGAGGGCGTGCACGGCTTCGCCGCCGAGATGGACCGGCAGTTCAAGATCTACCCGGCCATCTGCCAGGCGGACGGATACGTCATCGAGGACGGCCGCTCGGGCTTCGGCGACGAGCGGTCCATCGAGGGCCTGCGCTTCCTGACCGACATGGTCGACCGGGGCTGGTCACCGCCGCAGAGCGCGATGGTCGAGTCCATCGGCCGGGTGCGCTACTGGTCGGAGAAGGTCGCCATGAACTACGACGTCTCCGCGATGGCCGGGCAGATGTATGCCGTCCCCGCGCTCAGGGACCACGGCGGCCTCGCCGTCCTGCCCAAGGGCCGGCGCAGGGCCACCATCATCCACGGCCTGGCCAACGTGATCTCGGCCAAGAGCCGCAAGAAGGCGGCGGCCTGGAAGTTCGTGCACTTCATGGCGGGCCGCGAAGCCGCCGAGATCCAGTCGAAGTCGGGTGTCACCATCTCCTCGTACGAAGGAACCCAGGACGCCTGGCTCGAGGCGATGCCGGAATTCGATCTGAAGCACTACATCGAGATGCAGAAGTACGCGGTGCCCTATCCGAGCTCCAAGAACACCGCCGTCTGGGAGAACCTCCAATACCCGCTGCTCGGCGCCGCGTTCAGCGGAAAGGGCGGCATCGAGAGCGCCGCCCGCACGCTGGGCGAGCAGATGGACCGGGCCCTGAAGGAGGAACGCGCCTCATGAGTGTCTTTCCCGCCACGGCGGCCGCGAAAGCGGCCGGGCGCCGCGCCACCGCGTCCGGTACGCGTCCCCGGTCCCGCAACCAGAAGGCCGCGTACTGGTTCGTCGCGCCGCTCGGAATCGGCTTCGCCGTCTTCTACTTCTGGCCGCTGCTGCAGACGTTGTACTTCAGCTTCACCGAATTCGGGGCCTTCGGCGGCCACACGTTCATCGGCACCGACAACTACGTCCGCGTCGTCAAGGACGTCACCGTCTGGCAGGCGCTCGGCAACACCCTGATCTACACCCTCATCGGCCTCATGGCGCTGCCGATCGCCATCGTCGTCGCCTCGCTCCTGAACCGGCGCGGGCTGCGCGGCGTCCCGCTCTACCGGGCCCTGTACTTCGTGCCGTTCGTGACGCTGCCCGTCGCCGTCGGGCTGGTCTGGAACTGGCTCTACAACGGCGACTTCGGCCTCCTCAACGAAGTCCTGAGCTGGTTCGGCGTGGACCGGCACTACTGGGTGTCGGACCCCTCCACGGCGGTCTACGCGATCGGCACCGTGATCGTCTGGTCGACCACCGGCTACTACCTGATCATCTTCATGGCGGGCATCAAGGGAATTCCGCAGGACTACTACGAGGCCGCCGAACTCGACGGGGCAGGATCGCTGCGCAGGTTCTTCACCATCACCCTGCCGCTGCTCAGCCCCACCATCTTCTTCGCCTCCATCATCTGCATGATCAATTCACTGCAGACCTTCGACCTGATCTACATCATGATGGCCGAGAAGAATCCGGCGATCGGCGACACCCAGTCGATCGTCGGCCTCTTCTACAAATGGGCGTTCATGGAGAACGCGCAGGGCGCCGCGGCCGCGCTCGCCTTCCTGCTCATGCTCGTCATCGCCGGCCTGACCTTCCTGCAGTTCCGGCTCCAGAAGAGGTGGGTGCACTATGCCTGAGCACGCCCCCGAGCATCCTGCGCACGCCCCCGAGCAAGCCACCGGGCCCACCCGGACGCGCAGGAACCGGCGCCGCGTCGACCCCGGATCCATCGCCACCCACGCCGTCCTCTCGCTCGGCGCCCTCGTGATGGTCTTCCCCTTCCTCTGGCAGCTGCTCACCGCGCTCAAGACCCTCGCGGAAACCTCCCGCGTACCGCCCACCTTCCTGCCCGACACCTGGAACTGGTCGAGCTTCGAAGAGGTCTTCACCGCACTGCCGTTCCGCGAAATGCTCACCAACAGCCTCATCAACACCGTCGGACGCACCCTCGGTCAGCTCGTCTTCTGCTCACTCGCCGCCTACGCGTTCGCGCGCATGCAATTCCGCGGCCGCAACGCGCTGTTCGCGCTCTTCCTCTCCGTGCTGATGGTGCCGAGCTCCCTGCTCGTCCTGCCGCAGTACGACATCGTCCAGTGGCTCGGCCTGCTCAACACCGCCCCCGCGCTCTTCCTGCCCGGCATGTTCAGCGCGTTCGGCACGTTCATGCTGCGCCAGTTCTTCCTCTCGCTCCCCAAGGAGCTGGAGGAGGCCGCCCGCATCGACGGCGCCGGGCCCTTCCGCATCTTCTGGTCGGTCATGCTGCCGCTGATCCGGCCCGCACTGGCCGCCCTCGCCGTCATCACCGCCATGTGGTCCTGGAACGACCTGCTGTGGCCGCTGATCGTCAACACCGACCCGCAGAAGATGCCCATCAGCGCGGGGCTGACATCCCTGGAGGGCCAGTTCGAGACGAACTACCCGATCATGATGGCCGGTTCGCTCGTCGCGAGCCTGCCGATGCTGCTCGTCTACGTCTTCCTGCAGCGGCACTTCGTCCAGAGCGTCGCCCTCTCCGGCTCCAAGAGCTGACCTCCCTGCCCCCCCCACGGAAAGGCAGCCGTCCTCCATGGCACCGCTCCACATCGGCCTGCTCGGCGCCGGCGGCATCGCCCGCGCGCATCTGCCCGGCTGGCTCGCGCTCGGCGCCCGCGTGAGCATCCACACCGTCGACGGCTCCGCGGAGAAGCTCGCCTCCGCGTACGCGGAGCGCGGCCACGACGTCCGGGCAGTCGACAGCCTGGACGACCTCCTCGGCGACGTGCGGGCCGTCGACGTCTGCACCCCCACCCCCACCCACAAGCAACTCGCCCTCGCAGCTGTGGCCGCCGGCCGGCACGTCGTCTGCGAGAAGCCGCTCGCCCTCACCGCCCGCGACGCCGCGGAGCTCGCGGCAGCCGCCGACGCGTCGGGCGTACGGCTTCATCCCGCACACGTGGTGCGCTACTTCCCTGCGTACGCGGCCCTGCGGCGGGCCGTCGTCCGCGGCGACCTCGGCGAGCTCGCCGTGCTGCGCTTCACCCGCGGCGGGGCCCGGCCCCGCTGGGCCCCGTGGTTCGGCGACCCGGCCCAGTCCGGGGGCGTCATCATGGACCTGATGGTGCACGACATCGACATCGCCCGCTGGCTCGCGGGCGACGTGGTCCGCGTGCACGCAAGGACCCGCGGCGTCGAGCACGCCACCGGCAGCCCGCCCGAGGTCGTCACCGCCACCGCCGTCCTCACCCACGCGTCGGGTGCCGTCAGCCACATCGACGGACTGTGGGGACTGCCCGACCAGGAGTTCCGCACGACGTTCCGGGTCGCGGGGGCCGACGGCCTGCTGCACCACGACTCCACGGCCGTGCCCGGCTTCCGGATCACCGCACAGGGCGTACGGGCCGCGAACGAAGGCATCCCGTCCAGCCCGATGACCGAGAGCCCGTTCCTCGCCGAACTCCGCGAGTTCGCCGCGTCCTGGCAGGAGGGCGGCCCCGAACCGCGGGTGAGCGCCCGCGACGGCGTCGAAGCGGTGCGGATCGCCGAGGCCGCGGTGGAGTCGAGCCGCACCGGCCGTGTCATCGAGCTCGGCCGTGCCATCGCGACCGCGCCCGACGTCGGGAGCGCCTCCGTCAACGGGGCCGCCCCTGTCGTCAAGTACGAGGAGGCAGCGCGATGAAGGTCATGAAGGTCGCCGTCCTGTCGTTCGCCCACGTCCACGCCGCCGGGTACCTCCGCCTCCTGGCCCGCATGCCCGGCATCGAGGTCCTGGGCAGCGACCCGGACACCGACCTCGCGGCCCCCGGCGAGGTGCGCGGACGCCCCGTCGCCGACGCGTCGGGCGCCGCCTACACGGACACGTACGACGAGGCGTTCGCCTGGGGCCCGGACGCGGTCATCGTCTGCTCAGAGAACGCCCGGCACCGCCCCTTGGTCGAACTCGCCGCGGCACACGGCGTGCCCGTCCTCTGCGAGAAGCCGCTTGCCGCCACCGTCGCGGACGGCGAGGCGATGGTCGACGCCTGCCGCGCCGCAGGAGTGCGGCTCGCGATCGCCTACCCGGTGCGCTTCAGCCCGGCGTACGCCGCCGTGAAGGCGGCCGTCACCTCAGGGGAGGCGGGGCAGGTCCTCAGAGTGTCGGGCGCCAACAACGGCGCCATGCCGACCCGCGCCCGCCGCTGGTTCGCCGAGCCCGAACTCTCCGGCGGCGGCGCCCTGATGGACCACACCGTGCACATCGCCGACCTCCTCGACGACCTCTTCGGCGAGGCCCTGCCCGTCGAGGTCTACGCACAGACCAACAACCTCCTGTACGCCGACGAGGTCGCCGCCGAGACCAGCGGCCTGGTCAGCGTGACCTACCCCAACGGCGCCGTCGCCACCATCGACTGCAGCTGGTCCCACCCCCGCTCCCACCACTCCTGGGGCGGCCTCGAACTCACCGTCGTCGGCGAGCGGGCCACCCTGGAGATGGACGCCTTCGACCAGAAGGTGCACGGCTTCAGCGAACGCCGGGGGCGCGGCACCGAAGTGCCGTTCGGCGTGGACCTGGACGAGCTCATGCTGCGCGCCTTCCTGTACGGGCCGGAGGAGGGCGGCATGACCGTCGCGGACGGCGAGGGCGGTCTGCGCACGCTGCGCATCGTGGAGGCCGGTTACGCCTCGGCCCGCAGTGGAGTCCCGGTGCCGCTCGACCTGCGGTGAAGCGGGGAAGGGCTGCGTCCGTGTGGCGCGGGCCCATCCTCCGGGCGACGACGGGGATGGGAGGACACGCCCTAGAGTTGGGCCGTGGATGATGAGCGGACGCGGAACACGGTGGGCGGGCAGGCGCGGGTCGGGACGGTCGTCCAGACGGGCCGTGTCGAGGTCCTGAACCTGTACGGGGGCGACGGGCCCGACGACGGTGAAGTGATGTGCCATCAGTTGCCTCCCGATGTGCGGCACTTCGAGGACCGCGACGACCAGCGCTCGCTGGCGCTCGGCGCCGCCGCCCGCCCCAGAGCGGCCGGCCGGCCCCTCGTCGTCTCGGTCACCGGGGTGCACGGCGTCGGCAAGACCGCCCTCGCCGTGCACCTGGCCCACCGCCTCGCAGCG
Source organism: Streptomyces sp. NPDC044106 (assembly GCF_056433985.1). Classification (NCBI taxonomy): domain Bacteria; kingdom Bacillati; phylum Actinomycetota; class Actinomycetes; order Kitasatosporales; family Streptomycetaceae; genus Streptomyces; species Streptomyces sp. NPDC044106. The sequence continues at coordinate 454,492 of NZ_JBWKFZ010000004.1, read as the reverse complement.
GCCGACTCCTACGTCGTGCGGTACGTCGACCTCGACGACCACCGCCCCGACGGCGGCACCGACCTGGCCGACGTCATGGGGGAGCTGCTGCGGTCCTTCGGCGTGAGCGACCTGCTGGAGGGCCCCGCGCCGCGTCGTCGCAGGCAGTACTGGGAACAGACGGGCAAGCGGCGCCTCGTCCTCGTCCTCGACAACGTCCGTACCGGCACCGAGGTCAGCGGGCTCCTCCCCTCATCCGCGGAGAGCGTCGTCGTCGCCGCGGGCAGGCAGACGCTGTTCGACGTCGAGGGCGGAGTGGACCTGGAACTCCCGGTGGACCCGCTCGAAGAGCCGCACGCCGAGCGGCTGTTGAGCCGGATCGCCGACGACCCGCGGCTCACCGCCGACCCCGCGTCGGCCGCCGAACTCGCCCGGATCTGCGGCGGCCTGCCCGCCGCCCTCCAGGTGGCCGCCGAATGGCTGCGCAAGCACCGCACCCGCAGGCTCGCCCGTCTCACCGCCCAACTCGCCGCCGAACTCGACGCGAACGGAGTGCCCACCGTGGAGGCCGTATGGGACGCCGCGTACCAGGACCTCACCCCCGGCGCCGCCACGCTCTACCGCCTGCTCGTCGAGCACCCCGGGCCCTGGATCGACCCCCAAGCGGTCACCGCGCTGCTCGGCAGGGGAGAGGACGAGGCCGAGGACGCCCTCGACGAGCTGGTGCGGGCGAGCCTCCTGGCCCGCGGGCACGACGGACGGCTGCGCCTGCACGATCTGCTGCGCGCGCACGCCGTGCGCCGCGCGGACCGGGCGCGCCGGGACGACGGTGGCCGCGCGGCGGACGAGGCGAGGCGACGCGTCATCCGCTGGTACCTCCGCCAGGCGCAGCGCGCGGACCTGCTCCGCGCCGGAACCCGCATGACCTTCGCCGCACCGGTCCCGGCGCTCCCGGACACCCCCGACACGGACTTCGGGATCACCCCCACCGACGGCGAGAAGCGGCGGAAGGCGAAGGCCCTGCACTGGCTGGAGGCCGAACGGCTCGCCCTGCACGACTGCGTCCGCGTCGCCCACGCGCGCGGCCTCGACGACGAGGCCTGGGCCCTGTGCGAACCCCTGTGGACGCACTACCTCGACCACCCCCGCCTCACGCAGGTCATCGAGACGTTCAGCACCGGACGCGACGCGGCACTGCGCGCGGGACGCCCGCTCGCCGCGCTGGTCCGCATGCGCTGCCAGCTCGCGCGCCCGCTGTGGGAGCAGGGGCGCCACGACGACGCCGAGACAGAACTGCGGCTCGCGGCGGCGGCCGCCGAGACGCTCGGGGACGAGCCCGGGAACAAGAAGCTGCGCGCCTCGGTCGTCGAGTTCCGGGGACTGCTCGGCTCGGCCCGCGGCCAGTGGGCGTCGGCGGCGGCCGACTTCGAGGCGTCCGGGCGCATCCACACGGAGATCGGCAACGCCTACGGGGCCATGCTCCAGACCTACCTGCTCGGCAAGGCCCACACGGAGTTGGGTGAACTCGACCTCGCCGCAGGGCTGTTGACCGACGCCCACGCGCGAGCCGAGGAGCTGGGGCGCGCCCGGCTCGTCGCCAGGACCGGCTTCGCGCTCGCCCGGGTGCTGCGACGCCTCGGGCGCCGGAGCGAGGCCAGGGCGCTCTACGCCGAGGCGCTGGAGCAGGCCCGCCTCGACGAGTCCGCCCGCGAGGAGCTGCGGGTCCTCGACGCGCTGGCGGAGCTGGCCGAGGAGTGCGGGGACGCGGCGGGAGCGGCGGAGTTCCGGTGTGCGGCGCGGGACGTACGGGAGCGGGGCGGCGGCCTGGCCTGACCGGCCCCCGGATCGAGGCAGCGGGGCCTCTGACGCAGCTGAGGGTCTAAAGCTCCTGCCGGCCCTCGTCCGGAGTGGCCGGGGTGAGCGTCGCACGGTGCACGCGGTCCGCGACGGCGCAGAAGACGGTCACCCCCTGTGCGGGCACAGGCACATCGCGTCCTTCCTCCACGAGCCAGGCGTGCACGCCGGACAGTACGGCCGCGGGATCGGCGCGCAGCACCCGGCCGTCCGCGGCCAGGTGCGGTTCGACGCGCACGGACAGGAGCACGCCGCCGGTCCTGCGCACCAGGCAGTACGAGGCGCTCAGCGCGACGGCGACCGTGCGCGGCCCGGCCTGCTCGGCGAGCACGTGACGCGTCCACCCGTCGACCGTCCAGGCCTCGCCCCGCGCGGCGCGTTCGGGGGAGGGGCCGGAACGGCGGAACAGGAGCCCGGCGCTCTGCAGTTGGGTGCCCGAAGCCCGGTCCGCCTCGACGGCCAGATGATGCGCGGGGGCGTCGGACCGTGCGGGCCGCCGCTCGACGCACACGTGCGGCCCCCGCCGCTCCACCCGCACGGCGAAGGCGGCGGGGCCCCGGCCGGGGCGTGCCGGATCGGGCAACGGATGCGGCTCGGGCGGATCGGCCGGCGGGGTCAGGCCGAGAATCCGGTACATCTCCTCGCGCAGCCTGCGTACGGCGTTGCCGCGCTCGGCGAACGCCTGCCCCGCGACGGAGGCAGGGACGCCGGGCCTGTGGCCCTCGACAGCACGCTCCAGGTCGGCCGTGGTCGGCTGCTCCACCGAACCCAGCACCGGAATGTGCGCGAGGAGCTCGGCCATCGGGGTGCCCGGGATCAGCTCCCCGCCACCGTCGCCCACGGCGGCCATCGGCAGATCACGGGCCGCCGCCGCGTACAGCGCCGCAGAGCCGTGGTCCGTGACGATGACGTCGGCGGCGACGAGCAGCGCGGCCCACTCCTCGTACGGGCGGGCCACGACCAGGCCCGCGTCGAGGGCGGGCGCGAGATCCTGCGCGAGGTCGAACGCTCCTGTCCTGCTGTGCTCGTTGGGGTGCAGGACGAGGCCCAGCTGGTACGTGTCGTGCGGAAGCTCGGCCGCCAGACGGGCGGGGAGGCGGGGGTGGCGGCGGATCAGGGAGTGATCGCCCCAGGTGGAGGTGAGGACGACCAGCTTGCGGCCGCCGGTGCGCAGGGCGCTCCGGTAGCGCTCGCGCCGTGGCAGGGAGGCGAGGACGCGGTCGAGGGTGGGGTCGCCGGTGACGGTCGCGCGTGCGGCAGCCGGAGGGCACTCGGCGGCGAGGCGGGCCGCCTGGGAGGGGTGGGCCAGCGCGTGCAGGCGGGCCAGCGGGCGCCCGTCGGCCATCAGGAGTGCCGGGTCCATGCCGGAGGCGGAGTCGCCGGAGCCGGGCCGCGCGGGCAGGGCCTTGTTGTAGCCGGCGCCGTGCGGCAGCAGGACGCGCGGTCCGCGCAGCCCGGCGAGACCGCCCTTGGGGCTGGCGGTCAGGATCAGGTCGTGGGACTGGGCCAGGGCCTCGGCCCAGGGGAGGGTGCGCCCGCCGGCCCGCTCGACCGCCGAGAGGGCGTCGGCGCCGAAGTCGGAGCCGGGGACCAGGGTGAAGCGGCGGCGGACGCGCTCGTCGCCCGCGAAGACCGGCAGGACGTCGAGGAGCCGGTGCAGGGCGGTCGCCGACCGGGCGGCGAACAGGACGCGCTTCTCACCGCCGGACGGAGCCACGACGGGACGGGACCCGCTGCCCGCTGCCCGCTGCCCGCTGCCCGCTGCCCGCTGCCCGCTGCCCGCTGCCCGCTTCGGGAGTGTTCATTCTAGTCTGCACGGCAGCGTCGCGCGTCCCGTTTCCGCACTTCGGGGCGGGTATGTACGGATCGGCGGGAGGCATGCCGGGAATCGTACCCGGCTCCGCAGGATAGACCTGCGGCGGAGGCACGCTGCGACCGGAGTCGGATCCGGAACGGATCGGCCGGGTATTAGCGTGGACGGAACAGATCGATCGACAGGATCCGAGGTGCCCGGCCCATGCCAAGCCGCAGCGAGAGCCGTACCGAGCTCATCGAGTCACTCATGGAGCGGTTCCCGCACGTGCCGCGGGAAGCCGTCATCAAGGAGGATCTGCTGCGCGGCGGCATCGCCTTCGACGAGTCGGCGCTCAGCGACAACGAAGGCGGTGACGTCAAGCCGAAGTCGTACTTCATCTTCTCCTTCGACCACGGCACGCTGCCCGAGCTCGGCGCCGCCGCGCTGCGCCGCCCGCCGGAGGAGATCGTCCTCACCGGCGGCCCCTACGAGCTGCGCCGCACCGTCGTCTCGGTGCGCGTGAACCCCGGCTCGCCCTACCGCGTCGCCGCCGACGACCACGGCGTCCTCGGCCTCTACCTGGACGGCGTGCGGATCTCCGACGTCGGCCTGCCGCCGATGCCGGACTACTACCGGCACACGCTGGAGAACGGCAAGTCCGTGATGGAGGTGGCACCCACCATCCAGTGGGGCTACCTGATCTACCTGACGGTCTTCCGGGTCTGCCAGTACTTCGGCGCCAAGGAGGAGTGCCAGTACTGCGACATCAACCACAACTGGCGCCAGCAGAAGGCGGCGGGCCGCCCCTACACCGGCGTGAAGCCGATGGACGAGGTCCTCGAAGCCCTCGCCATCATCGACAAGTACGACACGAACAAGTCCTCCACCGCGTACACGCTCACCGGCGGCGCCATCACCACGCAGCTCCAGGGCAAGGACGAGGCCGACTTCTACGGTCAGTACGCGAAGGCCATCGAGGAGCGCTTCCCCGGCCGCTGGATCGGCAAGGTCGTCGCGCAGGCGCTGCCCAAGGCGGACGTGCAGCGCTTCCACGACTACGGCGTGCGGATCTACCACCCCAACTACGAGGTGTGGGACCCGTACCTGTTCGAGCGGTACTGCCCCGGCAAGGAGCGCTACGTCGGGCGCGACGAGTGGCACCGCCGCATCCTGGACTCCGCCGAGGTGTTCGGGCCGCGCAACGTCATCCCGAACTTCGTGGCGGGCGTGGAGATGGCAGAACCGTTTGGCTTCAAGACCGTCGACGAGGCCATCGACTCGACCGTCGAGGGGTTGCAGTACTTCATGTCGCGCGGCATCACGCCCCGCTTCACCACGTGGTGCCCGGAGCCGACGACGCCGCTGGGCAAGGCGAATCCGCAGGGCGCGCCGCTGGAGTACCACGTCCGCCTCCTTGAGGCCTACCGCGCGACGATGGAGGCCAACGGCCTGACGTCGCCGCCCGGTTACGGCCCGGCGGGCCCCGGCAACGCGGTCTTCTCGGTGAGCTCGTTCATGGACAGCCTGCCCGCGGAGAAGGCGGCTCCGGAGGACGCGGTCACTCCCGCCCAGGCGCGGTAGGTCCGCCCGCGGTGAGCCTGCTCGGGGTCGTCGGAAACCCCGGGCGGGCCGCCGGAAGGGCGTGTTACGGTCGGTGCGGGTCATGAGTTCCAGCGTCAAGCCCCGGCTCGCTGGACGGCACCCCGCTTCCGTCGCGGGTGCCCCGGGTGACGACCCGCCCCGCGCGACGTGCGCGGGGAACGGCGGATCACCGGGGTCGGCGACACCCGGGGTCCACGACTCCGGAAGGCGCACCATGACGCACTCGCACCAAGCCCCCGCCTCTCCCGCACGGCAGGTCGACGTACTGCTCTCCTCCTACGACGTACGCGACGACGGACTGATCCCGCTGCACGTCCTCGGCCCGACCCTCGGCGCCCCGGCCGCGCTGCGCACGCCCGACCCGGAACGGCTGCGGGCCCAGCTGCGCGCACATCACGGCGTCGTCCAGTGGGTGCCGGGCCACAATGTCCTGCGGCTGCGGCGCGGCGCGGGCCGCGCCACCCTGATCCGCCTCGACCCGGCCCTCCCGGCCGGTCAGGAGCACCGCTTCATAGGATGACGGCGTGATCCGGACGCGGGCGACCCCCGCGTCCGGGCGGCGCGACAGTCAGCCACCCAGAGCCGGAGGTCCCCTGTGCAGCACCAGCCCGTCACCGTCGTCACCGGCGGCAGCCGCGGTATCGGCGCGGCTGTCAGCGCCCGTCTCGCCGAGGACGGCCACGACGTCGTCATCGGCTACCGCTCGAACGCCACGGCCGCCGACGAGGTCGCGGCGACGGTCCGCGCGGCCGGCCGCCGCTGCGTCACCGTCCAGGTCGACACCGCCGACGAGAGCGACGTCGACCGCCTCTTCGACACCGCCGCCGCCGAACTCGGCCCGGTCACCGGACTCGTCAACAACGCCGGTGTGGGCGGTCCCGTCGGCCCGCTCGCCGACGCCGACGCCGAGGGCATGCGGCGGGCGCTGGAGGTCAACGTCCTCGGCTACCTGCTCTGCGCCCGGCGCGCGGTGCGGGACATGCGGGCCCACGGCGGCGGAGCCATCGTGAACATCTCGTCCGCCGCGGCCACCCTCGGCGGCCCCGGTGAGTACGTGCACTACGCGGCCGCCAAGGGCGCCGTCGACACGCTGACGGTCGGCCTGTCCAAGGAGGTCGCGACCGACGGCATCCGCGTCAACGCCGTCGCCCCCGGCGTCATCTGGACCGAGTTCCACACCGACCCCGAGCGCCCCGCGAAACTCGCGGCGGGCATCCCGCTGGGCCGCTCCGGTCAGCCCTCGGAAGTCGCCGGGGCCGTGTCCTGGCTGCTCTCGGACGACGCGTCGTACGCGACCGGCACGGTCCTGCGGGTGGCGGGCGGGCGCTGACCTCGCCCGACGACTGCCGGGGACGGATCGGACTCTCGTACGCTGCGGGCATGATCACTGGTTCCGCCGCCCTCGCTCAGGGCGTCCTCATCCGGCCCCTCACGCTCGACGACGCGGCGCGACTCGCCGGGGCCCGTCGCCGCAACCGTGCCCACCTCAGCCCCTGGGAGCCGGTGAGGCCCGCCTCCTTCGACACCACGGAGGGGCAGGCGGAGCGGATCGGGAGCCAGTTGGAGGAGTGCCGCGCGGGCCGGTCCGCGCACTGGGTCCTCGAGAGCGACGGGGAGATCGTCGGTCACACCGAGCTGACGAACATCGTGCTGGGCCCGGCGCGCAGGGGCAGCCTCGGCTACTGGATCGACGCCGAACACGTGGGCCGCGGCCTCGCCTCCGCCGCCGTGCGGTACGTCTGCGCGGCAGCGGGCGGCGAGTTCGGCCTGCACCGCGTGGAGGCGTGCACCCTCCTCGACAACACGGCGTCGCAGCGCGTGCTGGCGAAGTGCGGTTTCGTGGAGTACGGGATGGCGCCGGGCTACCTGCACATCAATGGCGCCTGGCGTGACCACCGGCTCTTCCACAAGATCCTCGACGACCGACCGGTGTAGGGGGATTGGGGCCCGGGTCGACCGGGCCCCCTCCTTCTCAGACGATGTTCTCCGCGACCTCCGCCTGCTCGCGGTCCGATCCGTACGCCTGCGGGGTGCTGTAGGAGCGGCGTGCCACGAACCACCACACGGTGGCCAGGAGCAGCACCACGGCCAGCGCGATCGAGGCGTAGTTCATCGAGTCGACCGTCACAGGCGAGGACTGGGGCAGGCAGAACAGCACCGTCACGAACACCACCCAGAGTACCGCGATCCAGCCGACCGGCTTGCTCCAGCGGCCCAGGTTCCAGGGGCCGGGCCGGAAGCGGTCGCCCGCGCGAAGGCGCAGGAAGATCGGGATGGCGTACGCGGGGGTGATGCCGATGACGTTGATGGCGGTGACCGCCGTGTACGCGGTCGTCGAGTACAGGGAGGGCAGGGCGATGACCGCCGCCAGGCCCACCGAGAGCCACACCGCGGGCACCGGGACCTGCGTGCGGGAGCTGACCTTGCGCCACAGCGCGGAGCCGGGCAGCGCGTTGTCGCGGCTGAACGCGAACACCATGCGGCTGGCCGCGGCGGTCTCGGCGTTGCCGCAGAACAGCTGCGCCACGATCACGATGAGCAGCAGCGCCGTCGCGCCGGACTCGCCGATCGCGTCGATCATGATCTGGGCGGGCGGTACACCGGTGGCGCTCTCCTGGGCGCCCACGTAGTCCTGGATGGCGAAGGTCAGCCCGGCGAGCAGGACGAAACCGGCGAGCCACGACGCCCAGATGGCGCGCACGATGCCGCGCGCCGCGGTGACCGAGGCGTTGGAGGTCTCCTCGGACAGGTGGGCGGACGCGTCGTATCCGCAGAAGGTGTACTGGGCGAGGAGCAGGCCGATCGCCGTCACGTAGAGCGGGTTGTCCCAGCCCGTGTCGTTCACGAACTCGCCGAAGACGAACGAGGCCGACTGGTGGTGGTCCGGCACGATCACGAGGACGCCGACGATCACGGCGACGCCGGCCACGTGCCACCACACGCTGATCGAGTTGAGGAGGCTGACCAGCTTTACGTTGAAGAGGTTCAGGACGGCGTGCAGGAGCAGGATGCACAGGAAGATCAGGAAGGTCTTCTCCGTGGTCGGCGTGAAGCCGAACTTCAGGTTCAGGAACGCGCCGGTGAACAGCGCGGCGCCATAGTCGATGCCGGCTATCGCGCCGAGCAGCCCGAGCAGGTTCAGCCAGCCCGTGTACCAGCCCCACCGGCGTCCGCCGAGCCGGTCCGCCATGTAGTAGAGGGCGCCCGATGTCGGGTACGCGCTGGTGACCTCGGCGAGCGCCATGCCCACGCAGAGCACGAAGAGGCCGACGCCCGCCCAGCCCCAGAGCATCACGGCGGGGCCGCCGGTGCCCATGCCGAAGCCGTACAGCGTCATGCAGCCGGACAGGATGGAGATGACGGAGAAGCTGATGGCGAAGTTGCCGAAGCCGCCCATGCGGCGGGCCAGGACGGGCTGGTAGCCGAGCTCTCTGAGTCGCTCTTCCTCGTCCTGGGCGGGCACTGGCGCTGGGGCGGTGCTCGACGACCAGGTGGTGCGGGACACGGTGGGACCTCCGGTGGGCGGCTGCGGGGACGTGCGGGGCGAGTGGGCGGTTCCGGGTCTAGCCCGGACCGCGGGAGGCGCTGAAGCAGCGGGTGCGGGCCTGGACGAAGACCTCGGCGGCGGCGTCCGCGTCGGCGGGGGAGTGGGTGCGGTAGGCCCACGGCACCGTGGTGAAGAACGGGCCGAGGGCCTGGAAGACCCGCGACGCGTCGTGGAACTGGTGCGCGCCCCAGAGCGCGTGCGCCAGGTGGTTGAGGTCGAGGAGCGACGCGGTGGCGGGCGTCGTGTGGTCGAACCACAACTGGAGGGCGAGGAGCGCGGCGCGCGTGGCGTCCTCGGAGATCCAGTGCAGGTCGAGGGCCTGCTCCTGCCCGGCCTCCCTGCGGTACCGCTCGACCCGGACGTACAGCGGCAGCAGGTGCAGCGGGGAGCCGGCGGGCGCCGCGGCCGAGGCCCACTGCACGAAGTTGTACGCCTCGGTGAGCGGGCCCCGCGCGCGGCGCCCGTACACGAACTGCAGCATCCGGTGGTACGCCTCGCGGTTGCCCGGATCCCGCTTGTCGGCCTCGGCGAGCAGCTGCCAGGGGCCGGGGAAGAGCATCGGCTCGGGCGGCGCCACCCGGTGCTCGTCCCACCGCTGGCCCACGTCGAGCCGGGCCAGGGCCAGCAGGCAGACCCACGGCACGGGGTCCTCGGGCGACAGGGCGGAGGCCTCGCCGCACGCGGTGACGGCCTCGCGCCACAGGTCGTTGGTCTGCCGGTGCTCCGTGCGATGGGCGCGCAGGGCGCGCTCGACAAGGACCCGCGCGTACAGCACGGCGCCCGACGCGCTGTGCGGTTCCTCGGCGCGCCAGGCCCGTACCACGTCGGAACCGGCCACGGCGGCGGCCAGGACCTGGGTGCGCTGCGTCCACAGCCCCCAGTCGGGTGTCTCGGTCAGCAGGTTGCGGGTGGAGACCCAGCGACCGGTCCTGAGGTCCTGGAGCACTGCGCGCAACGCTGCGTCGTGGCCCGCCGGGTGGTACACCGGGCGGCCTGACGGCATGGGCATGAGTCCTCTGTTGGGGGAAGAGGGCGGAGGCTGATGGGATAAGCGGTGCATTTGTTAAGGGAGTTGACGGTGTGGCACGGCGGTCAGTGTAGAGCCGAGTTCTCCAGATCCAAGGCCATTCGTGGATCTTTTGTGACCCTTACTTGTCAACACGGCGCGCCGAACGGACATTTGGCGTGCAGTCTCTGTCTTTCCGATGTCTTTTCGATCTCTTGACGCACTCCGGGCCGCTGTAGCAGTCTGCCGCGGTGATCACCTATGACCGGCGGCCCCCGGCGCAGCGGCCCGTGCTCGCCGTGGACCAGGGCACCTCCGGGACCAAGGCCCTCGTCGTCTGCCCGGAGCGTGGCGTGATCGGCTCGGGCACGGCGCCCGTACGCCCTCGCTTCCTGCCCGGCGGCCTGGTGGAGGCCGACCCCGCCGAGCTGTTCGCCTCCGTCGTCGACGCGGGCCGCCGGGCGCTCGCCGACGCGGGCGAACCGGTCGCCGCCGTCGGCCTCGCCAACCAGGGCGAGACGGTCCTCGCCTGGGACCCGGCCACCGGGAACCCCCTGACCGACGCGCTCGTCTGGCAGGACCGCCGAGCGCAGTCGGTCTGCGACGGACTCTCCGCCCACGCGGAGGAGTTGAAAGCCCTCACCGGACTGCCGCTCGACTCGTACTTCGCCGCGCCCAAGATGGCGTGGATACGCCGCCACCGCACCCGGCAGGGCGTGGTGACGACCAGCGACGCCTGGCTCGTCCACCGGCTCACCGGCGCGTACGTCACCGACGCCGCGACGGCCGGCCGCACCCAGCTCCTGGACCTCGACACCGTCGAGTGGTCGCCGCGCGCCCTTGAGCTCTACGGGCTCGCCGACGAGCACCTGCCCCGCGTCGTCGACGCGGCGGGACCGGTCGGAACGACCACCGCGTTCGGCCCCGAGCTCCCCGTCACCGGCCTCCTCGTCGACCAGCAGGCCGCCCTGCTCGCTCAGGACGTGACCACGCCGGGCAGCGCCAAGTGCACCTACGGAACAGGGGCGTTCCTGCTCGCCCAGACCGGCGGGCGCCCGCGGCGCGGCGCGTCGGGGCTCGTCAGCTGCGTCGCCTGGCGGCTGGCCGGCCGGAGCAGCTACTGCCTCGACGGGCAGGTCTACACGGTCGCGTCAGCCGTCCGCTGGCTCACCGACCTCGGCGTGATCGCGGGCGCCGAGGATCTCGACCCCGTGGGCTCGGCCGTACCGGATGCGGGCGGCGTCACCTTCGTGCCCGCGCTCGCCGGCCTCGCGGCGCCCTGGTGGCGCGGTGACCTGCGCGGATCGCTGACGGGGCTCGGCCTCGACACCACCGCGGGACACCTGGTGCGCGCCCTCTGCGAGGGCATCTGCGCGCAGGTCGTCGCGCTCGCCGACGCGGTGGCCGACGACCTGGGGCAGCCCTTGACGACCCTGCGCGTCGACGGCGGCCTGACCCGGTCGGCCCTGCTCATGCAGACCCAGGCCGACCTGCTCCAACTTCCCGTGGAGGTCTCGGCGCTGCCCGACGTCACCGGACTCGGCGCGGCCGCCGTGGCCCGCATCGGCCTGGACCCCTCGCTCACGGTCGCCGACGCGGTACCGGAGTGGCGGCCCGCCGCCGTCTACGAACCGCGGATCGACGCCGACCTCGCGTCCGAACGCCTCGCGGGCTTCCGCTCGGCGGTCACGGCGCTGACGGAACGTACGCCCTGATGGCACTCACCAGGCGCGGCGCGCCGCCGGACGTGACGTACGACGTGGCGGTCGTCGGCGCCGGCGTCGTCGGCTCGGCCGTCGCCCGTGAACTGGCCCGCCATCCGGCCCTGCGCATCGCCCTGATCGAGTCATCGAACGATGTCGGTGACGGCACGTCGAAGGCGAACACGGCGATCCTGCACACCGGGTTCGACGCGGTGCCCGGCTCTCTGGAGGCCCGCCTGGTCCGCGAGGGGCGACGGCTGCTCGCCGCGTACGCCGCGGAGTGCGGGATCCCCGTGGAACCGGTCGGCGCACTGCTCGTCGCCTGGGACGCGGACCAACTCGCGGCGTTGCCGGACCTGTTGGCGAAGGCGGAGCGCAACGGCTACGGCGCGGCCCGCATCATCGGCGCGGCGGAGGCCCGGGTCCGCGAGCCGCACCTCGGCCCCGGCGCCCTCGGCGCGCTCGACGTCCCCGGCGAGAGCATCATCTGCCCGTGGACCACCACTCTCGCCTACGCCACCCAGGCCGTACGGGCAGGAGTGGACCTTCTCCTCAACTGCCGGGTGGAGAACGTCACGCCGACCGGCGAAGGGCACCTGCTGCACACGAGCCGCGGCACCGTCCGCACCCGTCACCTCGTCAACGCGGCCGGCCTGCACTCCGACGCCGTCGACCGGCTCCTCGGCCACGACGACTTCACCGTCACTCCGCGCCGCGGCCAGCTCCTCGTCTTCGACAAGCTCGCCCGCGACCTGGTGCGCCACATCCTGCTGCCCGTCCCCACGGCGCTCGGCAAGGGCGTCCTGGTGGCCCCGACCGTGTACGGCAACGTCCTGCTCGGTCCGACCGCGGAGGAGCTGGACGACAAGACGGCCACCGGGTCGACGGCCGAGGGCGTCGCCGCGCTGCGCGAGAAGGGCCGCCGCATCCTGCCGGAACTGCTCGACGAGGAGGTCACCGCGGTCTACGCCGGACTCCGCGCCGCCACCGAGCACGACGACTACCGCATCAGCGCCCACAAGGCGCAGCGTTACGTCACCGTCGGCGGCATCCGCTCCACCGGCCTCACCGCGTCCCTGGCCATCGCGGCACACGTCACCGGTCTGCTGGCGAGCACGGGCCTGGACCCCGGCGCCTCCCGCGACCTGCCGCCCGTCCGCATGCCGAACCTCGGCGAGGCCTTCCCGCGCCCGTATCACCGCGCCGACCTCATCGCGGCCGATCCCGCGTACGGCGACATCGTCTGCCACTGCGAGCGGGTGACGCGCGGCGAGATCCGCGACGCCCTCGCGGCGACGGTACCGCCCGGCTCACTGGACGGCCTGCGCCGCCGCACGCGGGCGCGGGGCGGCCGGTGCCAGGGCTTCTACTGCGGTGCCGAGGTGCGCGAACTCTACGAGCGGGGCGGGAGGTGGCGGCGCGATGAGGCGTGAGCGCATCGTCGATGTCCTGGTCGTCGGCGCGGGCCCCGCGGGCCTCGCCACCGCGGCCGGGCTCGCCGCGGCGGGCGTCGGCGAGGTCGAGGTGGTCGACCGGGAGCGGCAGGCGGGCGGCATCCCCCGGCACTGCTTGCACGGCGGCTTCGGCCGCCCCGGGCTGGCGGGGCCGCAGTACGCGGAGCGCTGTGTGGCGGCGGCCGTGCGCGCGGGCGCGATCCTGCGGACCGGCGTGACGGTGACGGGCTGGGCGGCTCCACCGCGCAGGCCGGACACCGGGGCGCCGGGCGACCTGGAGGGCGCGGGGCCGCTCGCGGGGGATGGGGTGTCTGCGTACGGTTCGGGCGCCGCGATGCCGTTCGGTCGGGGTGCCGAGGCTCGGTACGGTGCGGATGCTTCGATCCCGTTCACCCGGGACGCCGCGTCTCCGTACGGTCTGGATACCTCGATCCCGTTCGCGCGGGACGCCGCGTCTCCGTACGGCCCGGACGCCGCGATCCCGTTCGCGCGGGACGCCATGCCCCCGGTCACCGCGGATGCCGCGACCCCGCTCACTCCTTACGTTTCGACCCCGCTCACCCTGGACGCAACAACCCCCGGCGGCCTGGAGCGCATCACCGCCCGCGCGGTCGTCCTCGCCACCGGTGCCCGCGAACGGCCGCGCGCCGCCCGCCTGGTGCCGGGCACCCGACCCGCCGGGGTGTTCACCACGGGCGAGCTCCAGCAAGCCGTTCACCTGCACCATCAGTACATCGGCAGGCGAGCCGTCGTGATCGGCGCCGGGCCGGTGGGCTTCGCGGCCCTGGACACGCTGCGGCGGGCCGGTATCACCGTCGCCGCGCTGGTCACGGAACACCCGCGCCACCAGGCCCCGCGCACCCGCGCCCTCGAAGCCCGCCTCGGGCGCGGGGTGCCCCTGCTCACGAACACCACCGTCACCGAGCTCCTCGGCCGGGGCCGCATCTCGGGGGTCCGGCTGCGGCACCGCGACGGCAGGACGGCGTACGTCGCCTGCGACACGGTCGTCTTCACCGGCGACTTCGTCCCCGACCACGAGCTGGCCCGGCGCGGCGGCCTGTTGATGGACCCGGGCACGCGGGGACCGGCGATCGACGCCGCCTTCCGCGTCGACAGGCGCGGTGTCTTCGCGGTCGGCAACGTGCTGCACGCCGCCGAACCGGCGCGCGCGGTGGCGCGCGAGGGGGCACTGGCGGCGGCGGCCGTGCGGCGCTACCTCTTCGACGGCGACTGGCCCGCGACGTCGGTGCCGCTGCGCGTCACGGCCCCGCTCGCCTGGGTCGCCCCGAACCGCCTGACACCGGGTGAGCCCGCGAGTGAGATCACGCTTTGCACCGCCGAGTCCGTGGCGCGCCCGACGTTGCTGGTCACACAGGACGGCAGGACCCTGCACCGCGCCCGCCCCCGCCGCCAGACCGTCCCGAACCGGCCCTTCCGGATCTCCGGGGACTGGACGGCAAGGGTGGACCCCAGGGGCGGCGCGGTCCGGATCACCCTCGGCGGGTTCTCACCGAGCCGACGACCTTGACCTGGTCCCCCCTTCCCCTGCCCCCGCCTCCCGCATAGACTCCAAAACTAGCAGCGCTAATTTAGCTGATGAGTCCCTTTACATAGCGAGTCCTCTTACGCAGTGAGTCCCCGCAGAACGATCCGGAGCCGTATCGTGCGCACCGTTCACTTCGCCGCCGCCCGCCGCACCCCCATCGGGAAGCTGCGCGGCGCCCTCTCCTCAGTCCGCCCCGACGACCTCGCAGCGGGCGTCGTGAGGGGACTCCTCGCCGACATCCCCCAGCTGGACCCCGCCCGGATCGACGACATCTACTGGGGCGCCGCCAACCAGGCGGGCGAGGACAACCGCAATGTGGCTCGCATGGCCGCCCTCCTCGCGGGCCTCCCCGAATCCGTGCCCGGCGCGACCGTGAACCGGCTGTGCGCCTCCGGTCTCGAAGCCGTCACGACCGCCGCGCGCACCATCGCCTCCGGCGAGGCGGACGTCGTCCTCGCGGGCGGCTCCGAGTCGATGAGCCGCGCTCCCTTCGTGCTGCCCCGCCCGGACGACGCGCTGCCGCACCGCATGGAGACCGCGGACACCCGCCTCGGCTGGCGCCTGACCAACCCGAGGATGAAGGACCTGCACGGCGTCCTCGCGATGGGCGAGACCGCCGAGGAGGTCGCCGGGCGGCACGGTATCTCGCGCGAGCGCCAGGACACCTTCGCCCTGCGCAGCCACCAGCGCGCGGCCGCCGCCCGCAAGGACGGCCACTTCGACGACGAGCTGCTCCCCGTCACGCGCCCGGACGGCGTCGTCGTCGCCACGGACGAATGCGTGCGCGAGGACACCTCGTACGAGAAGCTCAGCGGCCTGCGCCCCGTCTTCCGCAAGGACGGCACCGTCACCGCGGGCAACGCCTCACCGATGAACGACGGGGCGGCCGGACTGCTGCTGGTCAGCGAGCAGGCGCTGAACGACCTCGGCCTCGAATCCCTCGGCCGGTACGCGGCCGGCGCCTCTGCCGGCGTCCACCCGGACGTCATGGGTCTCGGGCCCGTCCCCGCCACCCGCAAGGTGCTCGACCGTGTCGGCTGGGGCATCGACGACGTCCAGGAGGCCGAGTTCAACGAGGCGTTCGCCGCCCAGGCACTGGCCTGCGTGGACGCCCTCGGCATCGACCCGGAGCTGGTCAACCCGACCGGCGGGGCCATCGCCCTCGGCCACCCGCTCGGCTGCTCCGGCGCCCGCATCCTCACCACCCTGCTGCACCGGATGCGCCGCACCGGCGCCACGCGCGGCCTCGCCACCATGTGTGTGGGCGTGGGGCAGGGCAGCGCGCTTCTGGTCGAGCGCGACTGACGGCGGGTTCACGCGCGCCCCGGACACGGTGCGCGGCCGACGGCGGCGGATGTGCGCCGCCGCTGTCGGCGAACAGGTCGCCCCCTCGGTACGTCCCGCCCCCCCCACGAGCCAGGATCCACCGCAAGCCCCACGAAAACGGAGCCCTCCCCTCATGGCCACGCTGTCCCTCGCCGCGATCCTCGCCGAACCCGCCCGCCGTCACCCGGACCGCATCGCGCTCGTCGAGGGTGAAGTGCGGCTGACCTTCGCGGAGTTGTGGCGTCAGGCCCGTGCCCAGGGCGCGGCCCTCGCCGGGCTCGGCGTGCGGCCGGGGGACCGGGTGGCCCTGATGGGTCCCAACACCGCCGAGTTCCCGAAGGCCTACTACGCCGTCCTCGCCGCCGGGGGAGTCGTCGTACCCGTCCACCTGCTGCTCTCCGCCGAGGAGGTCGAGCACGTGCTGCGGGACAGCGGCGCGACCCTGCTCCTGTGCCACCCCGCGCAGGCGCGGACGGGCGCGGCCGCCGCCGAGGCCACCGGCGTACGCATGCTGCGGCTCGGCGAGGAGGGCGAGCTGGAGACCCTGGCCCGCGCCGCCGAGCCCCTCACCACGTACGCCACGCGCGAAGCCGACGACCCGGCCGTCATCTTCTACACCAGCGGCACCACGGGCGTCCCCAAAGGCGCTGTGCTCAGCCACTTCAACCTGGTGATGAACGCGACGGTCAACGCCTTCGACGCCAACGACGTCCGCCCCGACGACGTCGCCCTCGGCGCCCTGCCGCTCTTCCACGCCTTCGGCCAGACCGTCTCCATGAACTCGACGTGGCGGGCGGGCGCGACACTCGTCCTGCTGCCGCGCTTCGACGCCGCCCGCGCCATCGAGTTGATGGTCGCGGAGGGCGTCAACACCTTCCACGGTGTGCCGACCATGTACGTCGGCCTGGTGGCGGCCGCCGCGGACGCAGCGGACGCCGTCGAGCTGCCCCGGCTGCGGATCTGCATCTCGGGCGGCGCCTCGTTGCCCGTAGCCGTACTCGAACGCTTCGAGAAGGCCTTCGGCACTCCCGTGTACGAGGGGTACGGGCTCTCCGAGACCTCCCCGACCGCCTCCGTCAATCAGCCCGACTTCGGCACCAGGGCAGGCAGCATCGGCCACCCCCTCTGGGGCGTCGACGTGGAGATCGCCCGCGCCGACATCGACGACCGTGTCGAACTCCTGCCCACCGGCGAAGTCGGCGAGGTCGTCGTCCGCGGCCACAACGTCTTCTCCGGCTACCTCGGCCGCCCCGAGGCGACCGCCGCGGCCTTGGTCGAAGGCTGGTTCCGCAGCGGCGACCTGGGCACCAAGGACGCCGACGGTTTCCTGACCATCGTCGACCGCAAGAAGGACGTCATCATCCGCGGCGGCTTCAACGTCTACCCGCGCGAGGTCGAAGAGGTCCTGATGCGCCACCCGGCCGTCGCACAGGCCGCCGTGATCGGCCTGCCCGACCCCGTGCACGGCGAGGAGATCTGCGCGGTCCTCGTCCCCGCCGCCGACCCGGCGCCCGAGACGGCACAAGCGATCATCGAGTGGTCCAAGGAGCACCTGGGCCGCCACAAGTACCCGCGCCGCGTGGAGTTCACCGACGCGTTTCCGCTCGGCCCCAGCATGAAGGTCCTCAAGCGCGAACTGCGCACCCACTACAGCGCGTAGGAGGCGCGCGGGAAGCACGGACGAACGCGCGCGACAATGCCCGCATGGGATGGGATCTTGCACCGGGACAGTTCGCCGCACTCGCCGCGGCGGCGGTGCTCGTCGGCTTCTCGAAGACCGCCGTCAGCGGCGCCAACACCATCAGCCTCGCGCTCTTCGCCGCGGTCCTGCCCGCCCGCGCGTCGACCGGCGTCCTGCTCCCCATCCTGATCGCGGGCGACATCCTGGCCGTGCTCACCTACCGCAGGCACGCCCACTGGCCCACCCTGTGGCGGCTGTTCCCCGCCGTCGCCGGGGGAGTGGTCCTCGGCACGCTCTTCCTCAGGTGGGCCGACGACGCCGTCGTCCGCATGTCCATCGGGGTGATCCTGCTGCTCATGGCGGCCGTCACCGTCGCCCGCCGCAGATCGGCGGCGGAGGCGGGGCCCGCGGAGGAAGCAGAGCCCGCGGAGGAAGCAGGGCAGCGGGGCAGCCGCCTCAAGGCCCCCTCCTACGGCGTACTCGGCGGCTTCACCACCATGGTCGCCAACGCGGGCGGCCCCGTGCTGTCGATGTACCTGCTCTCGGCGGGCTTCAGGAAACTGGGCTTCCTCGGCACGTCCGCCTGGTTCTTCCTGATCGTCAACACGTCCAAGGTGCCGTTCAGCGTGGGCCTCGGTCTGATCGACGCCCGCTCACTGCTCCTTGACGCGGCCCTTGTGCTGTTCGTGGTGCCGGGCGCGGTCCTCGGCAAGTACACCGTGCACCGCATCGACCAGCGGCTCTTCGAACAGCTGGTGATCGGCGCGACCGTCCTCGGCGGCCTCCAACTGCTGCTGCGCTGAGCCCTGTCCAAAGACAGGCTCTCAGCGCACGGCGACCGTGGCGCCCGACGTCTCGGTCGAGAGCCCGTCCTCCAGGTCCTCGGCGAGCAGCCGCTTGGCGATCGTGTCGACGGCCGCGGTGAGCTCCTCGTCCGCGGGACGACCGAGGTCCTTCTCGACCTCCTCGCCCAGCCAGGCGGCCCACGCCCGGGAGATGACCTCCGCCTCGCGCTCCCCGGCGGGCGTGTGCGAGAAGTACGTGCCCGTACGGGTCAGATAGCCCTCCTCGACCATGCGGTCGAAGACCGGCACCAGGACCTCCGGCGGAATCCTGCGCCGCGCGGCGATCAGCCCGAGACTCGCGTGCCCGACCAGCCGGGTGAACAGCGAGACCTGCATGACCGCCCAGGCGCCCGCGATGTCCAGACGGGTGTCGGAGTCCCGGATGATGCCACGCGCGGTGGTCATGCCGACATTGCCGATGATGTTGGCGACGCCCCGTTCCAGCAGGTGCCCGGAGTCGCCGCTCATCGGCTGCGCGAAGCCCTCGCCCATGTCGGGGGCGCCCATGCGCGCGCTGTCGCGCAGCTCGACCTGCTTGAGGAACAGCGCTACCAGGAACCCGATGAGCGCGACGGGGACGGTCCACAGGAAGACGGTCTGCAGGGTGTCCGCGTACGCCTTGATGATCGGCGCGGCGACGCCCCCGGGCAGCTCGTGCAGCCCCGCGGGGCTCTGCGCCGCCTTGCCGACGACGGAGGGATCACCGCCCGCCCGTACCGCCGCGCCGACCCCGTCCTTGAGGTTCGGCGCGAGGGTGTTGGCGTAGATGGTGCCGAACACGGCCGTGCCGAACGAGCTGCCCAGCGTACGGAAGAAGGTCACCCCCGATGTCGCCGTGCCCAGATCCGTGTACGGGACGGTGTTCTGCACGGCGATCGTGAGGACCTGCATGCACAGCCCGATCCCGGCGCCGAGCACGAACATGTACAGCGACTCCAGCCACGTACTGGTGGCGCTGCCCATCAGCGAGAGCAGGTAGAGCCCGAGGGCCATCACCAGCGCGCCGACGATGGGGAAGATGCGGTACGTACCGGTCTTGCTGACGACGTTGCCGCTGAAGACGGAGGCGATGAGCAGCCCGACGACCATGGGCAGCGTCCGTACACCCGAAATGGTGGCCGAGTCCCCGTCGACGTACTGGAGGTACGTCGGCAGGAACGTCATGGCGCCGAGCATCGCGAAGCCCACGATGAAGCTGAGGATCGAGCAGACCGTGAAGACCGGGTTGCCGAAAAGGCGCATCGGCAGCATCGGTTCGGCCGCGCGCGTCTCGACGACGCAGAACAGCGCCAGCGCGAGCAGACCGCCGACGAAGAGACCGATGATGGTCGGCGAACCCCACGCGTACTGGTTGCCGCCCCAGCTCGTCGCCAGGATCAGCGCGCTCGCGCCGATGGCGACGAGCGCGATGCCGAGGTAGTCGATGACGGGCCGCACGGCGGACTTCACCACGGGGATGGTGCGGGCGGCGGCGAGGACGACGACGATCGCGATGGGCACGTTGACGTAGAACGCCCAGCGCCAGCTCAGGTGGTCCGTGAAGAGCCCGCCGAGCAGCGGCCCGATCACGGTGGACACCCCGAAGACGGCGCCGATCGCACCCTGGTACTTGCCGCGCTCGCGCAGCGGGATGACGTCGGCGATCAGCGCCATGGACGTGACCATCAGGCCGCCCGCCCCGATGCCCTGCATCGCCCGCCAGGCGATGAGGAAGGTCATGTTCGTCGACAGGCCGCACAGGAACGAGCCCGTGATGAAGATGACCGCCGAGAGCTGGAAGACGACCTTCCGCCCGAACAGGTCACCGAACTTCCCGACGAGCACCGTGGCCACGGTCTCCGCGAGCAGATAGGACGTGACGACCCACGACATGTGCTCCGCCCCGCCCAGATCCGACACGATCGTCGGCAGCGCGGTGCCGACGATGGTCTGGTCGAGCGCGGCGAGCAGCATCCCCAGCATGATCGTCACGAAGATGACGTTGCGACGCCGCCGGTCGAGGACGGGCGGCGCCTGAGCCTGCGCCGGGCCCTGCGCCCCTGCGGGGGAGGACGCGGACGCGGTCGGCGGATCGGTCGTGGTCACACGGCCACCCTCACATCGGGGCGGGGGGTGTGCATGTGGGGGGAGGCCGGTTCGGTGATGAGGGGGGGAGGGAGGGTGGCGAGCGGCCCGCCAGGGGCGGACACGCACGAGGCGCGTGGGCGGACCCGTACGAAGCGCGTGAGCCGCCCCTCCCACCCCGCTCAGCCCTCCCACAACCCGCGGCGCGTGAGCCGCCCCTCCACGGCCCGCTCAGCCTTCCGCAACCGCGGCGCGTGAGCCGCCCCTTCCACCCCGCTCAGCCCTCCCGCAACCGCGGCGCGTGAGCCGCCGCGTCCACCGCGGCCCCCTCACGCCCCAGCCGCTCCGCCAACGCCTCTGCCCAGCGGCACAGTTCCGCGACGTCCATCCCGTACGGCCGGGGCTGCCCGGACTCCGCGCTCCAGGCCGAGACGGCCCCGGCCCCGCGGAGCAGCAGCCGCGCCCCGCCCGTGGTGTTGCCGCGGGCCGAGTGGGTGAGACCGACGGCGAGCTGAGCCAGCCCCTTCCACAGCCCGCGTTCCGCCGCGGGCCCCGCCTTCCAGGCATCCTCGAAGACCTCGTGCGCGTGGAAGGGACGCCCCGCGTCCAGCAGCGCCTGCGCCTCGACGACGGACTCCTCAGGGGTCCGGACGACCCCCTCCGGCTGCCGCGGCACCCCGTCGGAGCCATAGGGCAGCGGCCGGCCGAGCCCGTCACGAGGCCGCTGATTGCGGGCCCGCCCCTCCTCGTCGCGATCACGCTGACGGCCACTGTCGTGCGGTTCCGGTGCGGTGCTCATACGTCGATTGTCGCGCGTGGCTGACGACGGTCACCGGAGAACGGAGCACCCTCCGACGTGGGGTAGAGTTCTACCTGTGATCACGCGGAACACCGCACCGATCACCACGGGACGTGGCGCAGCTTGGTAGCGCACTTGACTGGGGGTCAAGGGGTCGCAGGTTCAAATCCTGTCGTCCCGACTGGAGACAGTCGCAGATCAGGGCCGGTTTCGGAGACATCCGAAACCGGCCCTTGATCATTTCTGGGGACCAGCCGGGGACCGGCGTCAGGTCACGACTCGTTTCGCGGCTCCGTGCGGTAGTCGAAGTACGCCCACGCGGAGATCGCCACGACCGCCACCGCACTCATCACCAGGGCCTGCACGGCAGTGGGCGCGCTGTGCGTGAGGTAGCCGGCCAGGCCCGTGGCCAAGGCGCCCACCAGCATCACCATGCGACTGGCGAAGTACTGTTGCGGGTCGGCGCCGGCGCTGCCGTCCCGCTCCGCGAAGAGCCCTTTCGCCGCCGCCTTCACCGGCTCGTCCGCACCCCGGCGCCGCTTCGCCCGGTACTCAAGGCCGAAGCCGATCGCCAAGTAGAGCACGAGGACCCCGGCCAACAGGGCCCAGTCGGTCGGCCCGTCCATGCTGTTCCCGCGTGCCATCACCGTGGCCGAGACAGCGAGACTCATCATCGCAGCGCCCCGTTCATACGTCGCGGCCAAGCCCCCTCGGCCCGACCTGTGTCGGCATGTCAACTACCCCGTATCGCCGCCGTGTTGCCGGGTTTGTGGTGGAGAGAAGGCCGTCGTCCGCACCCCGCTGGTCATTCGCCGCCGCGGGCGGTGGGCGCCCTCAGTGGTTCGCCGGCGGTGATCTTGGGGGCCTGCGGAGCTGCCCCGGTGGACATCGCCATGTTTGACGGCGTCCGGCGCGCTCCTGGTCGGCTTACCCCGGGCCCTGCGCGAGATGGGCTCGGCGCGGCTGCACGCGTCTGGCGATCAGCATGGCCGCCGCCAGCGCGTGTGGCGCCACCCACGGTTCCGCGATGCCCCGCACGGTGAAGGACCGGGCGATGTGCTCCTTCAACGTGTAGAAGGTGAGCGCCCGTTGAGGGTCGCCCAGCGTGCTGGCGGTGTCCTCGTCCACGCCCCAGCGTCGCAGCGCGGGCACCGGTTCCCCGGCGGCGGCCAGCCGCGCTCCTTCGCCCAGCCAGGCGGTGTCGGCCGTGGCGTGCCGTTCGAGCCAGGCGACGTGGAAGTCCTCCGGTTCGCACTGCAGCGCGTCGAGCTCGCCGATCGCCTCCAGGTGGGAGCGGGGCATGGGGCTGTACACCAGGTCCGGGTCCAACGCCTGCCAGGAGAAGGGCCGGGCATGCTCCGACAGATCGGTGGCGGCCTCCGTGGCCTTCATCGGTACGCACAGGAGACGGCGTGTGGATCGCTGCTTGCCCGGCTTGAGCTGCTCCAGCAGCCAGCCCGTCCGGACCGCGGCCGGGGGATGCGTGCAACCGCGGTGGACGAACACCGTCCGCTCCGCCACGTGCAGGGCCATCATGGCCATCAGCGCGGCCATGGTGGCCCGCTCCAGCATGACCATGGTTTCCCACCGGCCGTTGCTCTGCCTTTCACTGGCCCGTCTGGTGGCCTGGAAGGCGAGCCGGTCCGCCTCCCGTTCCCTGCGGTCGTCCGCGGAGCAGGCCGGGAGGTGCTCGTCCGGCACGAACGCGCTCGGGCCGTGGGAGTGTCCGAGAACGTGGTGGGCCATCTCGTGGCCGATGACGAAGCGATAGGCGAGGTGACTGAGCTGCGAGGCGTACCGCTCACCCGCCGGGCTGAGCCGCACTCCCAACTGCGTCGACACGGCCAGGGCCCGCTGATGGGCGGTGTGGTAGCGCAGCAGGGCGGTGAGCACGTCCTCGTACCCGAAGACCTCCCCCTTGCCCAGGTCGCGCAGCAGCCGCCAGAGGGCCGTCGGCCGTGACGTGGCGTGGGACCTCTTGTCGGCGCAGAGAGCGAGGTACTGGCAGTAGCTGGAGCACATGCCGAAGATCCCGTCGGCGACGATGACCAGGCCCGAACCGTCGGCGAAGGGGGTCATCTGGGCCGACACGGCTTGGTCGAGCGTGGTGACGACGCGTACCGAGTCGAGCCGGGCGGCGCTCGCCCCGAGGTCGGCCATCGCGGCCCTCAACTCCTCGCCCACCATGTCCACGAAGCCGACGGACAGGTCGGTGCCCGGCTTGTACCCAGGGTCTTGTCGCCAGTCGGTGGAGTAGTCGTCGACCCGTCGCAGCAGGTCGTGGGCTCCGAGTTCCCGCAATTGCCGCCGCTTCTCCGCCAGCGCCGCCTCGCGGTCCGCCTGGAGGAGCGCGCGCTTGCGGTCCGCCAGGGTCTTCATGGGCGCGCGGGCGCGTTGTGGCAGAAGGTACCGAGTCCGATTCTGGCGACGAGGACGGCAATGAGGGTGGCGGTCATGGGGTCGCCGATGGACTGCTGGAGCAGTTCCTGGAGGGCGTAGGCGTCGAGGAGCCGGTCCGAACCGGTGGTGCCCATGAGTGCCTGGGCCCGTTCGTGATGACAGATCTTGCTCTGCAGTTCCCGGTGCTTGTTGGCGAACCACTGCTGCCCGAACCGGCGCTTGTCCTCGTCATCAGCGGGGGAGAGCCCCACGCCCGCACCCAGGAGCTCCGCTCCCAGCAAGGCGTACAGCTCGTCGTCGCTCCTGCTCCAGTACTCCTCGACGGTCATGTGGTCCCGTCCCCCCGTTGCCCGCGAGCGGTCACTCACGTGACCAACTGTCATCCGCTAGGGGAGCTTAGGGCCGCCGCTTCCGTGCGGTGCGCGAGAAGGAAGAACCGGCGACGGATGCGGCCGGAGCGACGGCGGAGGTGCGTGTGGGGGACGCCTCGCTCAGCCGTCGGGACGCCGGGAGGCACCTTCTGCACTCGGAAAGCCTGTGGCCTGTCACTCCCGACCGTGCCGTTCCCCCCTCCGGCCCTTGGAGCCGCCCCGCCCGCCCCCGCGCGGATGCCACAGCCGCAGCCATACGTCCCGTGCGTGGCGGCCCGCCTCCGATCGGCTGCGGGCCACCATCTCGCGGGCCTCGTCGTGGGTCTCGACCATGGGGCCGGAGCCGCGCAGGGGGCGGCCGGCCGTCTCGTGGAGGAAGAAGGTCGAGATCAGACCGATCACCCCGGCCACCATCAGGTAGAACGCCGGGACCAGCGTGTTGCCCGTCGTGTCGACCAGGAACGAGGCGAGCAGCGGGGTGGTGCCGCCGAAGATGGAGACGGAGATGTTGTAGGCGATCGACAGGGCTCCGTAGCGCAGCCGGGTGGGAAAGAGGGCCGGCAGCGTGGCCGCGGCCGTACCGGCGAAGCAGACCAGGAGCAGGCCGAGGATTGCGCAGCCGAACGCGGGCAGGAGGATGCCGCCCTCGCGGATCAGCAGGAACGCGGGAACGGCCAGGGCGATCATCGCGATGCTGCCGACCATGAACATCGGCCGTCTGCCCCACCGGTCCGAGCTGCGGCCCACCGTGGTGATGGCGAGCACCACGAGCAGCATGGTGCCGAGGACCAGCAGCTGCGCGGTCGTGTCGCTCTCGCCGAGCGTCACCGTCATGAACGTCGGCAGATACGACGTCACCATGTAGTTGGTGACGTTGTAGAGCAGCACGAGGCCCATGCAGATCAGGATCGCCTGCCAGTGGCGGGAGAAGATCTCCCTGAGGCGGCCCTGGCCCGACTGGCGGGCCTGCTCGACCGGGTCGCTCTCACCCTCCTCGGCCTCCGTCTCCCGCTCGGCCGCCGACGCCGCCGCTTCCTGCTGGAAGGCGGGGGTCTCCTCCAGCTTCATCCGCATGTAGAGACCGATGAGCCCGAGCGGTCCCGCGACGAAGAACGGGATGCGCCAGCCCCAGCTCTCCAGGCCGTCGGTCCCGAGCGTCAGGGTGAGCACCGTGACAAGGCCCGAACCGAGCGAGTAGCCGACGAAGGTGCCGAAGTCGAGCCAGCTGCCGAGGAAGCCGCGCCGCTGGTCGGGGGCGTACTCGGCGATGTAGGTGGTGGCGCCCGCGTACTCGCCGCCCGTGGAGAAGCCCTGGACGAGGCGGCACAGGAGGAGCAGGAGCGGGGCGGCGAAGCCGATGGAGGCGTACGTCGGCAGCAGGCCCACCGCGAAGGTGCTCACAGCCATCATGATCATGGTCGCGGCGAGCACCCGCTGTCGGCCGATGCGGTCGCCGAGCGGCCCGAACACGAGACCGCCCAAGGGGCGGACGAGAAATGCCGCGGCGAATGTGGCGAACGTGGAGACGACCTGCGCGCCCGGCGAACTGGAGGGAAAGAAGACTTTGCCGATGGTGCCCGCCAAATAGGCGTAGACACCGAAATCGAACCACTCCATGGTGTTTCCGAGTGCGGCCGCCGTGACGGCGCGCCGCACCTTCGGGCGGTCCGAGACCATGATGTCCCCGCTGCTCAGCGCCTTCTTCCTGCGGCGCAGCAGCGTGCGTGCCATACGGTCGGTCGCCGAATGCGAGGCGCGCGATTCGCCCTCCGTCGCGCGGGGCTTTCGGGGAGCGCCGCGCGAGTGGCCTTTCACCATGGAGCTTTTCTCCTCTTGCCTGCCGAGAGAAAGCCGTGTCGCCGTAAGTCTGAGCCGATCATGGGAGACCGGCAAACGGTACGGCGGCGCCATCCGGTGCCCGGCCCCCGCTGCCGCCGTCCCGTTCCCCTCTTGACCCCGGTGGCGCCAGCCCATAGGTTGCGGTGGCCGTCGACCTGTTGCTGACGAAAGGGGGCGACCAGCGGATGAACACCGACTCCGATCTCGGTCGCCTCGCCCAGCGCACGGTCTGGGTCCCGGGTCGCATCGCACACGGCGCCTGAGTACGCCGTTCTGCTGTGCCCGTACGTGGCACGTTCGTGGCTGCCCGCCCTCGGCACGTCGCGGGTCTTCGGGCCCGCCCTTCCCTCTTCCTCTTCGGTTTCCTCTTCTCCTTCGGCGCGCCACCGTCGCGTGCCGTCCTGCGCCCCTCTCCTCGTCCGGCGCGCCTGAACACAGAAAGCTGCCCGAAATTGGCGAACATCATGAAGCGACCGACCGCGCACCGGAACGAAGGCCTGTCATGACAGAGGCCCGGATCACGGTCAACGGGGAAGAAGCACTGCTCTCACCGGCTCCGCCACACACCACAGCGCTGGACTTCCTGCGCGAGCAAGGCCTCACCGGCACCAAGGAAGGCTGCGCCGAGGGCGAATGCGGCGCCTGCTCGGTCCTGGTCGCCCGGCCAGGCGTGGACAAGCCCACCGACTGGGTGGCGGTCAACGCCTGCCTGCTGCCGGCCGCGGCGCTCGACGGCCAGGAGGTCATCACCTCCGAAGGCCTCGCCACCGCCGGCGAACCCGGCACACCTGCCACCCTGCACCCGGTGCAGGAGGAGCTGGCGGCCCGCGGCGGCTCCCAATGCGGGTACTGCACACCGGGTTTCGTGTGCAGCATGGCGTCCGAGTACTACCGGCCCGACCGCTGCGCGCACGCCGACGCGGCGAGCGCTGTGCCGACCGGAAGCGGCGACGCCGAGCACGGGCCGAACGGCTTCGACCTGCACGCCCTGAGCGGCAACCTGTGCCGCTGCACCGGCTACCGCCCCATTCGCGACGCCGCGTTCGCCGTCGGCACGCCCACCGACGACGACCCCCTGGCCCGGCGCCGTGAGCAGGCTCCGCCCCCGCCGGTCGCCACCGAGTACACCAGGGACGGCCAAGCGTTCCACCGACCGGCCACCCTCGCGGACGTGCTGCGGCTGCTGCGCGAGCGGCCCGACGCGGTGGTGGTCGCGGGATCCACGGACTGGGGCGTCGAGGTGAACATCCGTTCCCGCCGCGCGGATGTCGTGGTCGCCGTCGACCGGCTGCCCGAACTGCGGGGGCTGCGCGTCGCGTCCGACCACGTCGAGATCGGGGCCGCCCTGACGCTCACCGAGGTCGAACGCCGCCTCGACGGCCGCATACCGCTGCTGGCCGAACTGTTCCCGCAGTTCGCGTCCCGGCTCATCCGCAACAGCGCGACTCTTGGCGGCAATCTGGGCACCGGCTCTCCCATCGGCGACAGCCCGCCGGCGCTGCTCGCCCTTGAGGCGTCCCTGGTGCTCGCCGACGCCGACGGCGAGCGCGAGGTCCCGCTGGCGGAGTACTTCACCGGCTACCGGCAGAGCGTGCGCCGTCCCGGCGAGCTGATCCGCGCGGTGCGCGTCCCGCTGCCGCTGTCGCCGGTCGTGGCCTTCCACAAGATCGCCAAGCGTCGCTTCGACGACATCTCCAGCGTCGCGGTCGCCTTCGCGCTCGACATCGACGACGGGATCGTACGCAAGGCACGGATCGGCCTGGGCGGCGTGGCCGCGACGCCCCTTCGCGCGCTCGCCGTCGAGGCGGCCCTGGAGGGCAGACCCTGGGACGCCGGGACCGTAGGGGCCGCGGCCAGGCTGCTGGAGAAGGAAGGAACACCGATGAACGACCACCGCGCCAGCGCGCGCTACCGCTCCGCGATGCTCGGTCAGAGCCTGCTGAAGTCGTACGCGCGGACCACCGGGGCGGTTTCGTCATGAGCCAGTTGTCCGAACGCCCCGAAAAGCCCGTCGTCGGCGTCCCCATGCCGCACGAAAGTGCGTACCAGCACGTCACCGGCACCGCGCTCTACACCGACGACCTGGTCCAGCGCACCAAGGACGTGCTGCACGCGTACCCGGTCCAGGTCATGAAGGCCTGCGGCAGGGTCACCGCGCTGAACACCGGGCCCGCGCTCGCCGTGCCCGGCGTGGTGCGCGTGCTGACCGGCGCCGACGTGCCGGGCGTCAACGACGCCGGGATGAAGCACGACGAGCCGCTCTTCCCCGACGAGGTCATGTTCCACGGCCACGCGGTCGCCTGGGTGCTCGGCGAGACCCTGGAGGCGGCCCGGCTCGGCGCGGCGGCCGTCGAGGTGACCGTCGACGAACAGCCCTCCCTGATCACCCTTCAGGAGGCGATCGCGGCCGGAAGCTTCCACGGGGCACGGCCCGTCATGGTGACCGGCGACGTCGACGCGGGCCTCGCCGACTCCGCGCACGTGTTCACCGGCGAGTTCCACTTCTCCGACCAGGAGCACTTCTACCTGGAGACGCACGCGGCGCTGGCCCTCGTCGACGAGAACGGGCAGGTGTTCGTCCAGAGCAGCACCCAGCACCCCTCGGAAACGCAGGAGATCGTCGCGCACGTGCTCGGGCTGCCCAGCCACGAGGTGACCGTGCAATGTCTGCGCATGGGCGGCGGGTTCGGCGGCAAGGAGATGCAGCCGCACGGATTCGCGGCCGTCGCCGCGCTCGGCGCCCGACTGACCGGCAGGCCGGTCCGGCTGCGGCTCAACCGCACCCAGGACCTGACCATGTCCGGCAAACGGCACGGGTTCCACGCGAAGTGGCGGATCGGCTTCGACGGCGACGGCCGCATCCGCGCCCTGGACGCCACCCTGACCGCGGACGGCGGCTGGAGCCTGGACCTCTCCGAACCGGTGGTGGCCCGTGCGCTGTGTCACATCGACAACACGTACTGGATCCCCAACGCGCGCGTCGCGGGCCGCATCGCCAAGACCAACAAGGTCTCCAACACCGCGTTCCGCGGCTTCGGCGGGCCGCAGGGCATGCTGGTGATCGAGGACATCATGGGCCGGTGCGCGCCACTGCTCGGCCTCGACCCGATGGAGCTGCGCGAGCGCAACTTCTACCGGCAGGGTCAGACGACACCGTACGGCCAGCCGGTCACCCAGCACGAGCGGATCTCCGCCGTCTGGGAGAAGGTCAAGGAGAACGGCGGCATCGCCGACCGCCGACGCGAGATCGCCGCCTTCAACGCCGCGCACCCGCACACCAAGCGGGCCCTCGCGCTGACCGGCGTCAAGTTCGGCATCTCGTTCAACCTCACCGCCTTCAACCAGGGCGGCGCGCTGGTGCTGATCTACAAGGACGGCTCGGTCCTGATCAACCACGGCGGTACCGAGATGGGCCAGGGCCTGCACACCAAGATGCTGCAGGTGGCCGCGACCACGCTGGGCATCCCGCTGCACAAGGTGCGGCTCGCCCCGACCCGGACCGACAAGGTGCCCAACACCTCCGCCACCGCCGCGAGCGCGGGGGCCGACCTCAACGGCGGGGCGGTGAAGAACGCCTGTGAGCAGTTGCGCGAGCGGTTGTCGCAGGTGGCCGCGGTCCAGTTGGGTGCGAACGCGTCGGACGTACGCATCGTCGGGGGCGTCGCACGCTCCCTGGGCGGTGACAAGGCGCTGGCCTGGGACGACCTGGTGCGCACCGCGTACTTCCAGCGGGTGCAGTTGTCGGCGGCCGGCTTCTACCGGACCGAGGGGCTGCACTGGGACGCGAAGTTGTTCCACGGCACGCCGTTCAAGTACTTCTCCTACGGCGCCGCCGCGGCCGAGGTGGAGGTCGACGGTTTCACGGGCGCGTACCGCATCCGGCGGGTGGACATCGTGCACGACGTCGGCGACAGCCTCTCCCCGATGATCGACATCGGCCAGGTCGAGGGCGGATTCGTGCAGGGCGCGGGCTGGCTGACGCTCGAGGATCTGCGCTGGGACAGCGGCGAGGGGCCGAACCGTGGACGTCTCCTCACCCAGGCCGCGAGCACCTACAAGCTGCCGAGCTTCTCGGAGATGCCCGAGGAGTTCAACGTCACGCTCCTGGAGAACGCCACCGAGGACGGCGTGGTCTACGGCTCCAAGGCGGTCGGCGAGCCCCCGCTGATGCTGGCGTTCTCGGTGCGCGAGGCGCTGCGGCAGGCGGCCGCCGCGTTCGGGCCGAGCGGGGCCGGCGTCGAGCTGGCCTCACCCGCGACGCCGGAAGCGGTGTACTGGGCGATCCAGGCGGCCCGTCGGCACGAGGTCTCCGGCGACGGCTCCGCCGCCGACGGCGGGATCCGCAGCGACGCCGAAGTACTGAGCGGTGCCTGACATGTCATGGGTCGCGGCGGTCGGGCGGCTGCGGGCGCGCCGGGAGCCCGGCGTGCTGGTGACCGTCGCGGCCGTGCGCGGCCACGCCCCGCGCGACGCGGGCGCGAAACTCGTCGTGGGGGAGACCGGCGCCTGGGGCTCGATCGGCGGCGGCAACGTCGAGGCCGTCGCGATCGACCGGGCCCGGGAGATGATCGCCGCGGCCGAGCCGGAGCCGGAGCTGATGGACTTCGCCCTGAACGACAAGGTGACCAACCGGCACGGCGTGCAGTGCTGCGGCGGCACGGTCACGGTACTGCTCGAACCGCTGGCGGTGGCAAGGGCCGTGGCGATCTTCGGCGTCGGGCACGTGGGGCTGGAACTGGCGCGCATCCTGGCACGTCAGGACCTCGACCTCCATCTGGTCGACACCCGCTCCGACATTCTCACCGAGAAGCGTCTCGGAGTCCTCGCGGACGCGGTGGGGCAGGTGCACGTGCATCACACGCCGCTGCTGCCCGAGGAGGTCCTCGCGGAGCTGCCCCGGGGCACCCACGTGCTGATCATGACCCATGATCACGCCGAGGACGCCGCGCTGTGCGACGCCGCCCTGCGCACGCCCCACCTCGGCTCCGTCGGACTCATCGGGTCGGCGGCCAAATGGGTGCGGTTCCGCCGCCGCCTCGCCACCGAGGGCGGCCACGACGAGGCCACCATCGACCGGATCAAGACCCCGATCGGTCTCGCGGACATCACCGGAAAGGAACCCGCGACGATCGCCGTGAGCGTCGCCGCCGATCTGCTGCGCACTTTCGAGGCCGAGGGGGACTGAACCACCGAGGGGACTGAACCATCGAGGGGCACTGAACCGGCTCCACCTGCCGACCGGAACGGCCGCACCGGTCGGCGGGCCCGCCGACTACGTCGCGCTGCGCGCGGCCGACGCCGGTTCCGCGGCGTGGTCGCCGCGCAGGTGGTAGACGTTGAACGCCTTGCGGATGACGGGCTGGGCGACGTTGCGCACCGGTACGCCGCCGCTCGTGATCCCGTGTTCGGTGCCCGCGTGGGCGTGGCCGTGGACGGCCAGGTTCGCGCCCGCCGCGTCGACCGCCTCCGCCAGGAGGTAGCTGCCGAGAAACGGGTAGATCTCCAGGGGTTCGCCCGCGAGGGTGTCGGGCACGGGCGCGAAGTGCGTCAGCGCCACCCGTGTGTCACAGCCCTGCTCGGCCAGTTCGTCGAGCGAGGTCCGCAGGCCCTCGGCGCAGTGGCGGGTGTACCGGATGAACTCCTTCATCAGCGGTTCGCCGAACTCGCTGCCGCTGCGGCCGACGAAGCCGCCGCCGAAGCCCTTGGTGCCGGCGACGCCCACCCGGGCCCCGTCGACCTCGACGACCGTGCCCTGCCCTTCGAGGACGCGTACGCCCGCGTCGCGCAGGATCGCGGTGACCTCGTCGGGCCGCTCGTCGTGGTGGTCGTGGTTGCCGAGCACGGCCACCACGGGCACCGGCAGGCCGGTCACCTCCCTGGCGACCACCCGCGCCTCCTCGGGGGTGCCGTGGCGGGTCAGGTCCCCGGCGAGAAGCAGCAGGTCCGCGCAGTCGTCGAGCGTCTCGAAGGCGGGCCGGAGCACTCCCTGGCTCTCCAGCCCCATATGGATGTCCCCCACGGCCGCGATGCGGATCATGTCACTTCCTCCGAGTGGTCCGGGGCCGTCGCGTCGGTCACCGCGACATCGAAGTGGACCGTCAGGCCGGCCAGTTCCTCGTTCACGGTGCGCAGCAATTCCTCGCGGCACTGCGCCGTGGACACGGTGCCGACGACCATCACGGACGATCCGCGGGCCTCGACGCGCATGCCCAGCTCACCCGGTTCCTCCGCGGCGAGCCGGTCCTTGAGGTGGGCGATGCGGTACTCGACGTTGGATTGGTCGTTCATCGGTCTCCTTCTCGCGGCGCGATGACTTCCAGCCGTTCCAGCAGGAAGAGGAAGGCGGCGGGCATCGGCATGTCGCCGTACTCGTCGCGCAGCGCCTCCCAGTCGACCATCTCGCGCAGCTGCCGCGCGATCGGCAGCACGGCGCCGAAGTCGCAGTGGTGCTCGGAGAACGCGGCGAGCAGCGCCCGTACGAGATCGGTGGGCGCCAGGACCGGCATGTGCACCGAGTCGACCGGCAGTTGCGCGGCGCGGCCGAGGAGTTCCGTGGTGACCGGCTCGCCCGCCAGCCGGAAGATGAGGTCGATGTCCTGGCCGAGGCACTTGGCCTTGAGCAGCCAGTCCTCCGGTGGCGCGTACACCGGGAGCCCCGCCTCCTCAAGCGAGGCCGCCACCGCTGCGGCGTCCTCCGGTTTGATGCAGAAGTCGGCGTCGTGCTGGAGGTTGCCGGTGCCGCCGTGGGCGTAGACCGCGACACTGCCGGCGAGGGCGAAGTCGTGCTCGCGCCTCTTGAGGATGGCGGCGACCTGTTTGGTCGCCTCCAGGATGGCCTGGTTGAGATCGGGCGGAAGCTCCTCGGCACACATCTCGTGGTGCGGGGAGCCCCCGACCGGTCCTGCGGCGGTTCCTCCTGTCGGACGCAGTTCCGTCACCGGCTTCTGTGCGTCGCGAGTGGTGTCTTCTGCGTTCGGCGTCACCTGCTGCTCCGTTTCCGGACCCCGGCCGCGCTGCACTCACCGTGCAGGCCGCCGGTCTCCGACGATCCCTGCTTCAGGTAGCACCGGTACCCGGGCCGCCGGGTTCGACACGGGTCAGTTGCTGTACGGGTCGGAGTTGCCCTGCGAGGACTTCCCTGCCCGGACTTCCCTTATACCGCAGGCCGCACCGTGTCACCTCTTCGCGCTCACCCCGCCTGGGTGCGGCGCACGCACTCCGCGACCACCGAGCTCAGGCTCCCCGTCCGGGCCAGCAGTTCCCGCTGGACGCGGGCGCCGTTGCCGTGCTCCAGCAGGTTCCCGCCCACCGTGGTGACCATGTCGAGGTCGCCGCTGTCCTCGAGCGCGTCGCGCACGTGGTCGATGAGCGCCCGCAGCACCTCGTGGCCGGGCGCGGGCCGCATGGTCAGCGGGTGGAGCAGGGTGTCGTCGAGACCGGACCGCGCTGCCCGCCAGGCGGCGAGGCGCAGCAGGCCGACGGCGTGCGCCGCCGGTGGCCGGCCGGCCCGCCATTCGCGCGCCGCCGTTTCGACCAGTCCCCGTGCGAGAGCCGCGACCAGGACGGTGGAGGTCGCCTCCAGGCAGACGTCCGCGACCCGGATCTCCACGGTGGGGTAGCGGTGGGAGAGGCGTGCGTCGAAGTAGACCATGCCCCGGTCGCGCAGCACGCCGGTGGCGACCAGGTCGCGGACCTGCTCCTCGTACCGCTCGGCTGAGCCGAAGAGCTCGGTCGGGCCTGCCATCGGCCAGCGGCCCCACACCCGGTTGCGGTAGCTGCTGTACAGGCTGTCGTGCCCCTGCCAGAAGGGTGAGTTGGCGCTCAGGGCGACCAGGACCGGGAGCCAGGGCCGGATGCGGTCGATGACGGCCACGCCCTCCTCGTCCGAGTCGACCGACACGTGCACGTGGCAGCCGCAGGTCAGCTGCTCCTGCGTGGTCAGCCCGAACTGCTCCTCCATCCACTGGAACCGGCTGCCCGTGTTGACCGCGGGGCTCACCGGCAGGGGCGAGGTGGCGAGGGCTGCGACCGAGGCGCCCACGTCACCTGCGTGCCGCGCCGCGTCCGCGCGCCACCGGACGACCTCCTCCGTGAGGCTGTCCATGCTGGTCCGCGGCTGCGTGGCGAATTCGAGCTGCTGGCCGTGGAGTTCCCTCTCGAAGGCCTCGTCCTCGGGCTCGCGGTAGTCGGTCTCCTGCTTCTCGCTGTCCGGGTTCTCCGCGGTGTTCCTGGCGGCTCGCGCCAGGACCGCCGAGGAAAGGGCTCGCGGCTCGCCGCTGTTACGGTCGACCAGGAGGAGTTCTTCCTCCACTCCTACGGTGCGCAATGGTGGCTGCCTCTC
Source organism: Streptomyces sp. NPDC044106 (assembly GCF_056433985.1). Classification (NCBI taxonomy): domain Bacteria; kingdom Bacillati; phylum Actinomycetota; class Actinomycetes; order Kitasatosporales; family Streptomycetaceae; genus Streptomyces; species Streptomyces sp. NPDC044106. The sequence goes on along the minus strand of NZ_JBWKFZ010000004.1, from coordinate 420,340 downwards.
TGTTCCGTCGTGCTGTGGATCCCTCCCGTACCCCCGCACCGCGTATGCAGCCGTCCGGTAGTACAACAGTCCGGCGGAGGTTTCAGCGGAGGCGGTTCGGCAAACCGTTCATTTATGGTGCAAATCGGCTACACAATGATGACCGAGCAGGCCGGACCGCGCGCGCTCGTCGATGATCTGGTCGCGGCGGAGCAGGCGGGATTCGACTTCTCCGTCACCTCCGACCACTACTTTCCGTGGCTCACCTCGCAGGGGCACTCCCCGTACGCGTGGAGCGTGCTCGGCGCGGCGGCGCAGGCCACCGCGCGCATTCCGCTCATGACGTACGTGACCTGCCCGACGACCCGCTACCACCCCGCCGTGGTGGCGCAGAAGGCCGCGACGATGCAGCTGCTCTCCGAGGGCCGCTTCCGGCTGGGGCTCGGCTCGGGCGAGAACCTCAACGAACACGTCGTCGGCGGCGGCTGGCCCTCCGCCCGGGTCCGCCTCGACATGTTCGAGGAGGCCGTCGGCATCATCCGCGCGCTCTTCACCGGCGACAACGTCAACCACGAGGGCACCCACTTCGACGTGGCGAACGCCCGCCTGTGGGACCTCCCCGACGAGCTGCCACCCATCGGCATCGCCGTCTCCGGCGAACGCTCCTGCGCACTGGCCGGGAAGTACGCGGACCTCGTCATCGCGACCGAGCCCAAGGCCGACCTCGTCGAGTCCTTCGACCGGCACGGGGGCCGCGGCAAGCCCCGGGTCGGTCAGCTCCCCGTCTGCTACGACACCGACAAGGACGCGGCGATCGCCCGCGCCCACGACCAGTTCCGCTGGTCCGTCGGCGGCTGGCCGGTCAACGCCGAGCTGCCGGGGCCCGCGGCCTTCGCCGGTGCCACGCAGTACGTCACCAAGGAGGACATCGCGGAGCAGATCCCCTGCGGAGACGACGTCGACGACTTCGTCGAAGCCGTACGCCCCTTCGCCGAGGCGGGCTTCACGGAGATCGCCCTCGTCCAGGTGGGCGGCGACCAGCAGCGCCCCTTCATCGACTGGGCCGAGCGCAAGCTGCTGCCCGCGCTGCGGGAACTGTGACGCGCCGGGAGCCCACCACCCAAGGAGACACCGTGCAGAACACAGCGAGCCCCGCCACACCTGCCCCGGACCCCCTGCCCCCGTCCTCCGCGGACCTCGTCCAAGTGGTCCTCGGCGAGTGCTCGGTGGCCGACGCCGACACCGTCTTCACCGTCCTGCGCTCCCACTTCCCCACCGACCGCGGGGCCGACGCGCCCCGCCAGACCGAGCAGGAGACGCCCGCCGTCTGGACCGGCGAGTTCCGGGTCGCCGGGAGTCCGCGCCCCGCCCGGGGAGTCCTGCTCGCGGGCTCCGTCACCGCCGACCTCCAGGGCGGCCCCGTCCCGGTGGCCCGCCTGCGCGAGGCGCTCGAATCCGCCTTCGTCGTCTCGACCGTCGGCACCGTCTCCGGCGACCAGGAGGTCGAGGTACAGCTGCGCCTGACCGGTGTCGAACACGGCGCGCCCGCCGAGGACGCCTGACCGGGTGCACCGGGTGCGCTCCGATCGGGCGTATGCCCGCGTGTCGGACCACGAGGTTCTTCCACCCACCGGACAGTGGTGCGGCATCGTCGGAAGGACCCGTATCCGCACGCGTTCCCGTCGCGGTGCGGCAGCCACCGACCGACGGTGCAGTGAAGGAGCGCGGAGCCGGTGCGCGGAACAAGACAGTGCGTGGCCGTGGCGCTGCTGTGCTGTGCGCTCGCCGGATGCGGTGGCGTCACGGCACGCGAGGACGCCGCCGCCCGGGCGGTGACCCGCTTCGAGGCGAGCCTGCGGACCCCGGACGCCGCGCGCGGCTGCCGGGAGCTCGCACCCGGCACGCTCGACGAACTGGAGCAGTCCGCCGGACTGCCCTGCGCACGGGCCCTGCCCGACGCGGGACTGCCCACGGCGACCAAGGTGCGGCACGTCGACGTGTACGGGCGCCAGGCACGCGTCGTGACCGACCGCGACACGCTCTTCCTGTCGTCCTTCCCGCGCGGCTGGAAGGTCACGGCCGCCGGCTGCACCGCGTGCCCCGAGAAGCCGTACCAGTGTCTGATCAAGGGCGGGTGACGGATGCGGACGATGTTCCTGCTGTATCTGCTGATGGTGACGGCCGGTCTTGCCTATTGCCTGGCGCTTGGGCTGATGCGGCGGTGAGGCGGGCACGGCGCTTCCTGCGGGACAACGGCCTCGCCCTGGCGTTCGGCGCCGGGTTCCTCCTCAGCCTGGCCGGACAGGCGATCGCCGGGCACGCCGACTTCAACAATCAGCTCACCGCGGCCGAGCTGGCCCCGGTGAGCTTCGGCGGCTACGTCATGACCTCCGACTTCGCCGTGGACGTGACGGAGAACTGGCAGTCCGAGTACCTGCAGTTCTTCCTCTACATCTTCGGCACGGTCTGGCTGCTCCAGCGGGGCTCGCCAGAGTCCAAGGAGGTCGACAAGGCGGGCCCGGAGTCCGACGAGCGGCAGAGAGTCGGCGCGCACGCGAGGCCCGAATCGCCCCGCTGGGCCTCGGTGGGCGGCCTGCGCCAGGCCTGGTACGCCAGGTCGCTCGGCATCGTCATGTGCACCCTTTTCCTGCTCTCCTGGCTGGCCCAGTCCGTGGCGGGCGTCGCCGCGTACAACGAGGAGCACCTGCGTGAACTGCAGGCGCCGATCAGCTGGTTCCAGTACCTCGGGGCCGCCGACTTCTGGGGCCGCACCCTGCAGAACTGGCAGTCCGAACTCCTCGCCGTCGGATCGATGGCCGTCTTCTCCGTCTACCTGCGCCAGCGCGGATCACCGGAGTCAAAGCCGGTCGGGGCGGCGCACGACGCGACCGGCGTCGAGGGCGGCTGACGGCTCAGCCGGACGCCTGCGGCCCGTCGGGCAGCAGCGGGGTGCGCAGGGCGCTCCGCCCTTCCCGCCACGCGTCGAGGAGCCGGGCGGCGAGGCGGTCCTCCAGGAAGCCGGTCGCGCGCACGCCGAAGGCGACGTCGGCTTCGAGAGCGGGTTCGGCGGCCAGCAGACCGCCGACGACGTCCCGGCGCACCACCTGCTCGTGCACGGCGTCCGCCTCCACGTGCTCGTCGTAGAAGCGCTGCGCGGCAGGCCCCGCGCCGATCCGGCGCAGCGCCGCGGCCAACCGCCGCGAGCCGGGCGAGGACGTCACCTCGACCGAGGCGAAGTGACCGACCAACGCCCCGCGGTGGGCACGGTGCAGACCGAACAGGGACATGAGGTTCACGGTGGCGAGGACCTCGGCGGGGGCGGCGTCGAGATAGTGGCCGTAGGCCGTCTCCAGGCCGAGGTCGGTCATGAGGTCGGCGAAGAGCCGTGCGTGGATCTCCTCGGGGCGCCCCGCACCGAACTCGTCGTACTCGATGGCCACCATCGCCGCCTTCGCCCGGCCGTGCAGCCGGGGAATGACCCAGGCGTGCGGGTCGGCCTCCTTGAGGTGGTACAGGGAGCGCAGCGCCGCGTACTCCCGGACCTGCCACGCCTCGCCGTCGCGCTGGAGGTGGTGGCTGACGCTCGCCGCGTCGTGCCCGACGGGTTCCACGAGGAGCGCGGCCAGGGCCTCTTCGGCGTCCTCGCAGCGGGGCACGTCGGCGTGCAGGGCGCTCAGGAAGCGCCGCTCCAGCGTGCGCCGCAGGGCCAGCAGGTCCGGGTCCCACTCCCACTCCTCGGCCACCCCGGAGAACCCCTGGTAGTGGAGCTCGTAGAGGAGGTAGAGGGTGAGCTGGAGATCTTCTCCGTACGCGGCGGCCCGCTCGGCCTCGCGCGGCTCGGGGACCGGGCCGCCGCCCCGCAGAGCGGTGAGGACGTCGCGGGACAATTCGCCGCGGGGCGCGGGGAGTTCGGGGCTGTGGTGGGGGGATTCGGCGGCGGTCGTGGCGGCCGTGGTGGTGGTTGCGGCGGGGGCGGTCATGACGAGGCCTCCGGCTCCTCGGTGTCGGTCGTGGACGGATTGTCCTCCTGCCGGCGCTTCACCCGCCGGCGGTGGCTCGTGTCGCACCACGGGTAGGTGCGGCTGCGTCGGCAGGTGCAGATCGCGACGGCGAAACGCCGCGAGACGGAGACGGTCCCGTCGTCGGCGACCACCTCGACGGGCCCCTCCACCAGAAGCGGCCCCTCGGGGTCGACCGTGACGCGGCGGGGGCGTTCAGCGGCGTTCGGCACGGACGACCACCAACTCCTCGCTCGTCTCGTCGGCGCCGATGAGGTTGCGGCGCCGCAGCCACGCCTGGCGCGATCGCAGCACCGGGCCGAAGGGGACGGACCGCCGGTCGGCGACCTCCGCGTCCATGCCCCGCGACGCGAGCCGGTCGAGCGTGGCGTCCACGTCGCAGAGCGCGGAGTGCACCATCAGCAGGACGCCTCGGGGCCGCAGGGCCCGGGGAGCGGCGTCGCAGACGCGGTCCACGACCAACCGGCCCGCGGGCCCGCCGTCCCACGCGCGGGCGGGCCCGCGCCGGGGCAGCCGAGGCGAAGGAGAGGGCACGTAGGGCGGGTTGCTGACCACCAGGTCGTACGGTCCGGACGGCACTTCGGCAGTGAGGTCGCCGCGGCGCACGGCGACCGACTGGCCGCTGAGCCGTGCGTTGAGCCGGGCGGTGAGCACCGCTCGCCAGGAGATGTCGATGGCCGTGACCCGGGCCCCCCGCCGGGCGGCCGCCACGGCGAGTGCGCCCGAGCCGGTTCCCAGGTCCAGTACGGAGGTGCCGTCGTCGATGCCCTCCCGGTCGAGCGCGCGGACCAGCAGTGCGGTGTCGTGTTGCGGCGCGTAGACGCCCGGCAGGGTGAGCAGGGGCGCCGGGCGGGCCGTCGTCGGCATCGGTGTGCGTGTGTGCGTGGTCATGCGGCATCTCCCGTCTGCGGGAACTCCACGAGGGCGCTCCTCCTTCCACGCTCCGCCAGTTCGCGGTCGCCCACCACTCGAACGGTGACAGGTGGTGACTTTTCGTGAACAGTGCGGATTTGCTGCCTGCTTCGGTCCTGACTCTGGGTGCCCCCGGCGCGGTGATCCACACCTGCGCGCAGTGGAGGGGGAGGCGCCGCTTCCCCGGAGACCACCGCCACGCCGGTGCCCGCCTGCGCAGACTCCTCGGCTCGCCGACCGGCGCGGCGGCCTTCGCCGAGCTGTACGTCGGCAAGAACACCGATACCTGAGCCCCCCGGAGCCCGGCTCGGTTCAGTCCGCGGACGTGTGCCGGTGCCGCGCCCACGCGGGCAGCACGAACCAGCACAGCAGGTACCAGGTGACGACACCGGCCACCAGCCAGGGCACGACGGCGTTGTCGGTGGCTACGCGCAGGATGAGCAGGAGGGCGGCCGTCAGCGTGCCGAGCAGGAGGACGAGACCGATGAACGTGAGGCGGGACGCCCACACCACCGCCTCGGGCTTGATTTTGCGACCCGAGACGATGCGGTGGAAGGAGACCGGGCCGATGAGGGCGCCCGTCGCCGTCGAGCCGAGGATCACCGTCACGACGTAGATCGTGCGGTCGGTGTCGCTCAGCTGCGCGAAGCGTGGAGTGAAGGCGACCGTCAGGAGGAAGCCGAACAGGATCTGCACACCGGTCTGCGCCACCCGCACTTCCTGGATCAGTTCTCCCCAGCGGCGATCGGCGCGCTCGCTCTCCGTCTCGCGACGGTCGTCGCCCGGGGCGCGCGTACCGGGTCCGTTCCCTGCCTCTGCCTCGCTGTTCGACGCGTTCACATCACGAGTCTGCCCACGAAAAACCGGCTGAACAAACGCACACGGCTGTAGTGATTCGAGTCGGCGCGGGCGGGCAGACGGGAGGCAGAGTGATCTTCATCCCCGACGATCATCACCCCCGACCCAGAGGGAGGCCCCTAGTGCTGCTGGCGCACCCCGTCGTACTGGAAGACCTGCTGGAGCGCTACAAGGCCCTGGCCGTGCTCCGCGCCGACCAGGGCAGTGCCGAGAGCCGACAGGCGTACGAGGACATCGTGTACAGCCTGTGCCTGGCGACCGGCACCAGCGATATCGACGCCGCCGTCGTCGCGGCGGGCCACCGGCTGCCGGGCGCACGGACCTTGGACGACTCCCTGCTGACGGCTTGAGCTGCTGACGGCTTGAGGGCCTGTCGTCGAACGGTGGGCGGACGGTCTCGCACGCGTATCCCGGGGTGCCAAGAGGGCGCCCCGGGATTTCTCGTGCCCGCGCTCGGTCAGTCGCTGCCGTGCCACACCGTCGTCGCGTTGCAGAACTCGCGGATGCCGTGGCCCGAGAGTTCCCTGCCGTAGCCGGAGCGCTTGACGCCGCCGAAGGGGAGGCCGGGGTGGGAGGCGGTCATGCCGTTGAAGAAGACGCCGCCCGCCCGGAGGTCCCGTACGCACCGCTCGACGTCCGCATCGTCGCGGGTCCACACATTGGAACTCAGCCCGAACGGCGTGTCGTTGGCCAGTTCCACGGCTTCGTCCAGGCTCGCCACGCGGTAGAGCGTGGCCACCGGGCCGAACGTCTCCTCCCGGTGGATCCGCATCTGCGGGGTGATGTCCGCCAGCACGGTCGGGGAGTAGTACCAGCCCCGCTCCTGCTCCTTGGGCCGCTGCCCGCCGCACAGCGCGGTGGCGCCCCGGCCCAGCGCGTCCTGGACGAGTTCCTCCAGGTCGTCGCGGCCCTGCTCCGAGGAGAGCGGGCCCACGTCGGTGCCCTCGTCCATCGGGTCGCCGACGGTCAACTCCCGCATGCCGGAGACGAATCGGTCCCGGAAGGCGTCGTAGACGTCGGTGTGCACGATGAAGCGCTTGGCGGCGATGCAGGACTGGCCGTTGTTCTGCACGCGGGCGGTCACCGCGGTCGTCGCGGCGCGCTCGACGTCGGCGCTGGGCAAAACGAGGTAGGGGTCGCTGCCGCCCAGTTCGAGGACGGTCTTCTTGATCTCGTCGCCCGCGACGGACGCCACCGAGCGGCCCGCGGGCTCGCTGCCGGTGAGCGTGGCCGCGGCCACCCGTCGGTCGCGCAGGACGTCCTCGACGGCGCCGGAGCCGATCAGAAGCGTCTGGAAGCAGCCTTCCGGGTAGCCGGCGCGGGTGAAGAGGTCCTGGAGGTAGAGGGCGGTGCGCGGAACGTTCGACGCGTGCTTGAGCAGGGCGACGTTGCCCGCCATCAGGGCGGGGGCGGCGAAGCGTACGACCTGCCACAGCGGGAAGTTCCACGGCATCACGGCCAGCACGACGCCGAGCGGACGGTAACGGACGACCGCCCGGGACGCGCCCGAGTCGGTCACATCGTCCTGGGCGGGATGCTCGTCGGCGAGCAGCCCTTCGGCGCGCTCCGCGTACCAGCGCATGGCCTTGACGCACTTGGCCGCCTCGGCCCTGGCCGCCTTCACCGGCTTGCCCATCTCGGTGGTCATGGTGCGGGCGATCTCCGGGGTGTCCTCCTCCAGGAGATCGGCGGCGCGGTGGAGCAGCCGGGCGCGCTCGGCGAATTCGGTGGTGCGGTGGTGGGCGTACGCGGCTTCCGCCGTCGCGAGGCGGCGCTCGATCTCGTCGGGCGCAAGCGGGTCGAAGGTCTCGACGGTCTCACCGGTGGCCGGGTTGACCGTGGCGATGGGCATGCGGTTCCTCCTCGGGGTCCTCGGTGCCCAGGTCCTGGGGGTGGCAAGCGGTGCGGCCCCGGGGGTTCAAAGACAGGCTCTCAGCCTAGGCCGACCCGCGCGAGCGGGCATGCGGGGCGCCGACGGCCCGGTGCGCAGCCCGCCGCCGTGGGACGGGTGGCCCGTCCCACGGCGGCTGTTCGTCATGGTCCCGGGGCGCGCGGATCAGTCCGTGGAGAGCGCCTCAAGAAGCTGCCCGGCCTTCGGGTCGTGCAGGGCGCGGGCGGCGTCGGCGAGCGCGACCATGCCCACCAGGTCGCGGCCGTCGATCACGGGCAGCCGGCGCACCTTGTGGCTGGTCATGGTCGCGAACACCTCGTCGACGCTGTCGTCCGCGCCGATGGTCACCGCCTCGCTCTGCGCGAGGTCACCCACGAGGACCTTGGCGGGGTCCTTGCCCTTGCCGAGGACCTTGACCACGATGTCCCGGTCGGTGATGACGCCCTTGAGACGGTTGTCGGTGCCGCAGATGGGCAGCGCCCCGACACCCAGTTCGGTGAGCTTCTCGGCCGCCCGGAGCACCGTCTCATCGGCCCCGGCGCACTCCGCGCCCGGAGTCATGATCTCGCGTGCGGTGGTCATGTGAACCTCCTTGCCTGTCGGTGTGCGATCCGGGTGCCCCGTGTACGCGGGGGAAACACCCGGCTGCCGTGGCACGCGCCGTAAGGGCCTGTCTTCGCCAGGCTCTAAGCTCCGACAGTTCGGATCAAGGAGGGGTGATGGCGAAGACGTACCGCGTGTCGTTCGGCACGCGTGTGATCAACCGGGTGTTCCACACGATGACCGCACTCGGGCTCGGCAAGGGGTACCGGCACAACCTGAGCGTGCCGGGAAGGAAGTCCGGGCGGCTCTACTCCACTCCGGTCGACGTCATGTCCGCCGGTGGCGAGCGCTGGGTGGTCGGCGCCTACGGAGTGGCCCAGTGGGTGCGCAACGCGCGTGCGGCGGGGCAGGTGGGCCTCAGCAGGGGCGGCAGGTCGGAGAGTGTGGGAGTGGTCGAGCTCGGTCCGGCGGAGAGCGTGCCGGTGCTGCGGCAGTACTGGGACGAAGTCCCCGTCACTCGCGCGTACTTCGACGTGACGGCCGACTCGACGGACGAGGAGTTCGCCGCGGAGGCGGTGCGGCATCCGGTGTTCCGGCTGGTGCCACCGGCGTGAGGTGCGGGCGGGCCCGGATGCCGGGCCCGCCCCGGCGGGGCGATGTCAGCAGCTCAGATTCGAGCCCGGTGTGGTGCCCAGGATCTGGGTGAAGGCCTTGTAGCGGTCGATGCGGCTCTGGACCTGGGCGGGGTTGCCGCCGTTGCACTCCAGGGTGCCGTTAATGGCGCGGATGGTCTCGCCGAAGCCCGCGCCGTTGACCATGGCGTTGTGCGGTGTCATGGTGCCGGGGCCCTTCTGGGTGTTCCAGTACCAGAGGCCGGTCTGCCAGGCGACGGCCGGATTCTGCTCCACCAGGTAGGGATGGTTGAGCAGGTCGATGCCGAGCGCGTCGCCCGCGGCCTTGTAGTTGAAGTTCCAGCTGAGCTGGATCGGGCCGCGGCCGTAGTAGGCGGCCTGCCCGGCCGGGCACCCGTACGGCTGCGTCTTGTCGCAATAATGCGGGTAGTTGCTCTGGTTCTGCTCGACCACGTACACCAGGCCGCCCGTCTCATGGCTGACGTTGGCGAGGAACGCCGCCGCCTCCTGGCGCTTGACCGTGTCGCTGCCGGTGGTGGCGAAGCCCGGGTAGGACTTGAGCGCGTCCGTCAGGCCCTTGTACGTGTAGAACGAATTCCGGTTCGGGAACATCTGGTTGAACTGGGCCTCGCTGACGACGAAGCCGGAGGGGTCGGGGGTGCCCGGGCCCGTTCCGCCGCCGCACGTGCCCTGGTCCGCCCAGACGTCGGAGCGGCCCGGCGTCTCGTTCTGCGTCCACCACTTGGCGGTCCAGTTGTGCCCGCCGTACGAGGCCGGCTTGCCGCCGGTGTAGACGGACGAGGAGCTCCACGGCGCGGCGCACTCGGCTGCGGACGCCGGGGCGGCGGCCGGGCCGAGGACGAGCATGGCGCCGAGTGCGGCGAGCGCGGACGCGAAGCCGGTGATGCGTCTGATCATGCCAACTCTCCTTACGGGCGGGGCGGTTCGCGGGGCCCGCGCCGCCATGGGGGTGCCGCGACTCAAGCGAAATGGTCTGAACCTGTCAAGGTCTAGACCAGATGGCGAAGGTAAAATCTGATGCTGCCCGCACGTGACTGATCGTTTTGACAGCAGAAACATGGGATGTTCCCATGGCTTACATACATGGGATGTTCCCATGTGTGGCGTCCTCAAGAGAGAAGGTGCCGATCCATGCCGTTGCGCAGTGCCGCAAGGACCAACCTCGTGGAACTCGTCATCGCCCAGATGGAGAGCCTCATCGCCGACGGCGAGTGGAAGGTCGGCGAGAAGATCCCGGCCGAGCCGCTGCTCGTGGAGCAGCTCTCCGTCGGCCGCAACACCGTGCGGGAGGCGGTCCGCGCGCTCGTGCACACCGGCATGCTCGAACCCCGCCAGGGCGACGGCACCTACGTCAGGGCAAGCAGCGACTTCGGGGCCGCCGTGCAGCGCCGGCTGCGCAGGGCGGGCGTCCTCGAGGCGTACGAGGTCCGTGCCTCTCTGGAGCGGGACGCCGCCCGGTACGCGGCGGAGCGCCGCACGGACGAGGACCTCGCGACCCTGCGGGCCGCTCTCGCCGAGCGCGACCTGGCGTGGAGGAGCGGGAACACGGCCGCGTTCGTCGACGCGGACATGGCCTTCCACCGCACCGTCGCGGAGGCCGCGCACAACGGCGTACTCGCCGAGCTGTACGCACACCTCAGCGACGCGCTGCGCTCCACGGTGCAGTCCGTCATCGGCGCGCCCGTCCCCGACTCGGTACGCCACCAGTTCGAAGCGCACACGGCGATCGTCGACGCCATCGAGGCACGCGACGCCGAGGCCGCGGAGGCGGCGGTGCTCGCCCATCTCGCGGAGGGCATGGCCGCACTGCGCGCGCAGCCGCTGGACGGATCCGACGACGACAGGCACGAAGCGGGGGCCGCACATGAACCGGAAACGGGACGAGGACCGGGAGCGGCAGCGCATGAGTGAGACAGCGGTAACGGCGTCCGGTGGCGAGGCTGCCGTGCGCAGCGGCACCACCGCCGCTCCGGCGCCCCCGGCCTCCTCCACCCCGCCCCCCGGACGCCGCGCGCTCTACCTCGCCCTCGGCGTCGTGCTCCTCGCCCTCAACCTGCGGCCCGCCCTCGTCGCCGTCTCCCCGCTCGCCGACACCATCCGCGACGACAGCGGCATGTCGGCCGCCGCGACCAGCCTCCTCACCGCCCTCCCGCTGCTCTGCTTCGGCCTGCTCGCGCCCGTCGCGCCGCGGCTCGGCCGCCGCTTCGGCATGGAGCGGTCGCTGCTCGGCACCATGGCGCTGATCTGCGCGGGCACGGCCCTGCGCCTGCTCGACTCGGTCGTCGCCCTCTTCGCGGGCACGATCGTCATCGGCGCGGGCATAGCCGTCGCCAACGTCCTGCTGCCCGGCCTGATCAAGCGCGACTTCCCCGCGAAGGCGGGCCTGATGACGGGCCTGTACTCGATGTCGCTGTTCGGCGGCGCCGCGCTCGCGGCCGGTGTCACCCTGCCCGTACAGCAGTCCAGCGGCATGAACTGGCGGACCACACTGGCGTGTTGGGGCGCGCTCGCGGTGGTCGCCCTGCTCGTGTGGCTGCCGCAGATCCGGTCGCGTACGCGGGTGGACGCGGCGGCGGCCCGACAGGCCGCGCATCCCGTACGCGGCCTGTGGCGCTCCCCGCTGGCCTGGCAGGTCACCGCGTACATGGGCCTGCAGTCCCTCAACTACTACGCGGCGGCGGCGTGGCTGCCGACGGTGTTCCAGGACGCGGGGATGGCCGCGGGGGACGCCGGCTGGATGCTCTCCTTCTCCTCGCTGCTCGGCATCGCGGGCTCCTTCCTCGCCCCGGTGATCGTCGGGCGGCGGCTGCGGCCGGGGGCCCTGGCCGCGCTCGGGGCGGTGCTCTGCGCGCTCGGCTTCGGCGGCCTGCTCATCGCGCCGGTCGGCGGCGCCTACCTGTGGATGACGCTGCTCGGCCTCGGCCAGGGCGCGGCGATCAGCCTGGCGCTGCTGTTCATCGTGCAGCGGGCCCCCGACGCCCGGCACGCGGCCCAGCTGTCCAGCATGGCCCAGTGCTTCGGCTACATCCTCGCCGCCACCGGGCCGACCCTGCTCGGCGCCGTCCACGACGTCTCGCACAGCTGGACCGTGCCGCTCGTCCTCCTGCTCGTCCTGCTCGTGCCGCAGGTCGTGGCCGGGTTCGGCGCCGCACGGGAACGGCATGTGGCGGGCATCGGCTGACACCGGGTCGGGCAGGATGCACCCGGTGCGGTTCCCACGGCGCACCGTGACGGATCGAGAAGGGTGCGGCGATGACGGATTCGGCTCCAGGGCGGCTCGCGGTCTCACGGGCGACGCTCGACGACTGGCGAGTGGTGACGGAGTGGGCGGCGGACGAGGGCTGGAACCCCGGCCTCGGCGACGCCCCCTCGTTCTTCGCCCAGGACCCCGACGGGTTCTTCCTCGGACGCCTCGACGGCGAACCGGTCTCCGCGGTCTCCGTCGTCAACTACGGGGAGACCTACGCCTTTCTCGGCTTCTACCTCGTCCGCCCCGACCAGCGGGGCCGGGGCCTCGGCCTCGCCATCTGGCGGGCGGGCCTCGCCCACGCCGGGGGCCGGACCGTGGGCCTGGACGGCGTCCCCGCCCAGCAGGACAACTACCGCCGCTCCGGCTTCGAGCACAGCCACGGGACGGTGCGCTACGTCGGCCCGCTGCCCGCGGCCGACGTGCCCGACCGACATGTGCGCCCGGTCGAGGCGGCGGGCCTGCGGGCGCTCATGGCGTACGACAACGCGTGTCTGCCCGCGGACCGGCGGCGCTTCCTCGAATCCTGGCTCACCGCCCCGGGGCACCGGTCGCTCGCCCGCATCGTCGACGGCAGGCTGACCGGGTACGGCGTGCTCCGGCCCGGCCGCGACGCCCGACGCGTCGGGCCGCTCTTCGCCGACACCCGGGCCGACGCCGAGGCGCTCCTGGGCGCGCTGGCCGCCGAGGCGGACGGCGACCTCGTCGCGATGGACGTGCCAGAGACCAACAGGGACGCGGTGGCGCTCGCCGAGGCACGCGGCATGAAGCCCACGTTCGACACGGCCCGGATGTACACCGGCCCCGTCAGGGCCTACGCGCAGGAACGGGTCTTCGGCGTCACCTCACTTGAACTGGGCTAGCCGCGCGCCGGACGCAGGGGGGATAGCCCTACCTGAGGGAGGGCGGGTAGCGGGATCGTCCGGGAGATCGTCTGCGCACATGCTGGTCCCGGCGTTGATCCCCGATCTCCGTCGATACCTCCCGACGATCCCCAGGAGTTGGCACGTGCGTGCGCAGGCATGGCAGAAGTTCCGTTCTTCCGAGCGACCGCAGGGCGGCCGGCGCGCGGCCGCGTCGGCCGCGGCGGCGGTGGCCGTCGGCGTCGTGGCGCTGAGTGCCCTGGCGCCGCCGCCCGAGGCATCCGCCACCGGCAGGCCGGACCCCGTGCGGCAGGGCCTGAACGCGCTGGTCGGCCCCGACGGGCCGCCGGCCGCCCTCGGCAGCGTCGAGGACCGCCACGGCCGCACCCGTACGTACACCGCCGGGGTCGGCGACATCGCCACCGGCGCGAAGGTGCCCAGGGACGGCCAGGTGCGGATCGGCAGCAACACCAAAGTGTTCACCGCGGTGGTGGTGCTGCAACTGGTCGGCGAAGGGAAGATCGGCCTCGACGCGCCAGTCAACGTCGACACCTACCTGCCGGGCGTCGTCCGGGGCGACGGTATCGACGGCCGGCACATCACCGTCCGCCAGCTCCTGCAGCACACGAGCGGACTCCCCAACTACACCAGCGACCTCGACGACGACGTCCGGCACTACGAACCCCGCGAACTCCTGGACATGGCGCTGCGGCACAAGGCCGACTTCGCCCCCGGGAAGGGCTGGAAGTACAGCAACACGAACTACGTACTGGCGGGACTGATCGTCGAGAAGGTCACCGGCCACCCCCTCGCCCAGGAGATCGACGAGCGCGTCATCAAGCGCGCCGGGCTGCGCCACACCTACTTCCCCGCCCCCGGTGACGCGACCATCCGGGAGCCCCACCCGCACGGCTACTACCGGGACGCGGCCGGCGCGCCCCTGCTCGACGTCACGGAGATGGACCCCTCCTGGGGCTGGGCGGCAGGCCAGCTGATCTCCACCAACTCCGACCTCAACCGGTTCTACTCCGCGCTCCTGGACGGCCGCCTCCTGCGGCCGGCCCAGCTCGCCCAGATGCGCGCCCACACCGTCCCCGCCGACGTCACCTTCGGCCCCGGCGCCCGCTACGGGCTGGGCCTCGTGAGCAAACCGCTCGTGTGCGACGGCCGCCACGAGGGCCTCTACTGGGGCCACGGCGGCAGCTTCCCCGGCTACGAGACCCGGGGCGGGGCCACCGAGGACGGCCGCGCCGCCAACATCGCCGTGAGCGTCCAGCTCGACGACGCGGCGGCCAGGCAGCGCGTCGACGACGTCGTGGAAACGGCCCTCTGCCGCTGAGAGCCGTGCACCACGGCGCCCCGCGGCGGGGCAGGCGCAGGGTGAAAAAGGCGAACAAGGCTTGACCTCAAGTTTAGTTGAGGTCATAACGTTCTCCGCATGAGCATGGAAACAACGGCATGGACGCAGATGTACAGCGTCATGCATGCCCAGCAGGACCGCCGCCCCTTCGCCCGTGCCACGCTTCGCCGCATCGGCGTCTTCGCACGGCCCCACCGCCGACGCATCTGGCAGTTCGTCCTGCTCAGCATCGTCACCGCACTGCTCGCCGTGGCGACGCCGGTCCTCGCCGGATACGTCGTCACCGCCATCGTGTCGGGCGACGACTCCTCCGTCGTCGTCCGCTACGCCCTGCTCATCGCGGGCATCGCCGTGGCCGAGGCCGGCCTGGGGATGCTGAGCCGCTGGCTGTCGGCGAACCTCGGCGAAAGCCTCATCCTCGATCTGCGGACCGCCGTCTTCGACCACGTACAGCGCATGCCCGTCGCCTTCTTCACCCGCACCCGCACCGGCGCGCTGGTCAGCCGGCTCAACAACGACGTCGTCGGCGCGCAGCGCGCGTTCAGCAACACGCTGTCCGGCGTCGTCGGGAACATCGTGACGCTGCTGCTGACCCTCGTCGTCATGATGACGCTCTCCTGGCAGATCACACTGCTCGCGCTGGTGCTGCTGCCGGTCTTCGTCGTGCCCGCACGCCGGATGGGCACCCGCATGGCCCGCCTCCAGCGCGAGGCCGCCCACCACAACGCCGCCATGGGAACGCGGATGACCGAGCGATTCTCGGCGCCCGGCGCCACCCTCATCAAGCTCTTCGGCAGGCCCGGTGCCGAATCCGCGGAGTTCGCCGAGCGCGCCCAGCGGGTGCGGGACATCGGCGTACGCACCGCCATGGCGCAGTCGGCGTTCATCACCGCGCTCACCCTGGTCTCCGCCCTCGCGCTCGCCCTCGTGTACGGCCTCGGCGGGTACTTCGCCCTCGAAGGCTCGCTGAAGGCGGGAGCCGTCGTCTCGCTGGCGCTGCTGCTCACCCGGCTGTACGCGCCGCTGACCTCGCTGGCCGGCGCGCGGGTCGAGGTCATGAGCGCGCTCGTCAGTTTCGAGCGGGTCTTCGAGGTGCTCGACCTGAAGCCGCTCATCGAGGAGAAGGAGGAGCCGGTGCCGGTGCCCGATGGGCCCGTCGCCGTCGAGTTCGACAACGTCCGCTTCGGCTACCCGTCCGCCGACAAGGTCTCCCTCGCCTCCCTCGAAGAGGTCGCCACGCTCGACACCCGGGGCGGCGACGAGGTCCTGCACGGCATCTCCTTCCGCGCCGACCCCGGCCAGACCGTCGCGCTCGTCGGGTCCTCCGGAGCGGGCAAGTCGACCATCGCGCAACTGCTGCCCCGGCTGTACGACACCGACGAGGGAGCCGTCCGCATCGGGGGCGTCGACGTACGCGACCTGTCCGCCGAGTCCATGCGGGCCACCCTCGGAATGGTCACCCAGGACGGCCACCTCTTCCACGAGTCCGTCCGCGCCAACCTGCTCCTCGCCCGGCCGGACGCGAGCGAGGACGACCTGTGGGACGTACTGCGCCGAGCCCGCCTTGAAGACCTCGTACGCTCCCTGCCCGACGGCCTCGACACCGTGGTCGGCGAGCGCGGCTACCGCCTCTCCGGCGGCGAACGGCAGCGGATGACCATCGCGCGGCTGCTCCTCGCCGGGCAGCGGGTCGTCATCCTCGACGAGGCGACGGCCCACCTCGACAACACCTCCGAAGCCGCGGTCCAGGAGGCCCTGGGCGAGGCGCTGGAGGGCCGTACCGCCGTGGTCATCGCCCACCGGCTCTCCACGGTCCGCTCCGCCGACCAGATCCTCGTCGTCGAGGCTGGCCGGATCGTGGAACGCGGCACGCACGAGGAACTCCTCGCCCTGGACGGACGGTACGCGGAGCTGTACCGGACACAGTTCGCCAAGGGGACGGAACCGACGGAACCGACGGAGCCGTCGGACGCGCCGGAGGTCGTGGAGGCGGCCTGAAGGCCCGTCGGCCCTGCCGCAGGGCGAGCCGTGTCCATTCGTCCACCAGGAGTTCATCGGTTCCCCACCATCGGCACGCGCGCCCGTGAGAGAAAACCCTCCATGTGCGATGACGAGCTGATACCGCCGCGCGCGGATCTGACGGAGGACCAGTGGCTGCGGGCCGATCCGGCGCTGGCCGAAGGCCCGGTGGGGGAGCGGATCCGTCAGATGCGGGCACCGCGGCGGCGGACCGTGCTCGGCGGCGTGGTCGCGGGAGCGGCGGCCCTGGCGGTCCTGCCGGGCGGGACACCGGCCACCGCCGCGCCCGCCGCCCGCACCGGCAAGTTCCCCCTGCCGACCGCCCCGAACCGGTCAGGGGAGTACGCCGTGCTCCTCACCGGCGACGCCGGTACCGGCGAGGAGGCCCAGCACGCGGTGGCCGCGGCGGCCCGCGAGGTGTGCCGCGCCGAAGGTGTCGCTCTCGCGGTCGGCCTCGGCGACAACATCTACGAGAACGGCCCCGAGTCGGCCGACGACTCGGAGTTCCGCACCAAGTTCGAGGACCCCAACTCCGGTCTGGACATCCCGTGGTTGATGGTCCTCGGCAATCACGACTGCTCCGGACTGATCCCGGGCAGCGGCGGGTCCCCCGCACGCGGCGACCGCGAGGTCGCCTACGCCGCGCATTCCCCCCGCTGGTACATGCCGAGCCGCTACTACAACGTCGCCCTGCCCGCCGCGCCGGGCACCGACGGCGACCCGCTGGTGGAGTTCTTCGCCCTCGACACCAATCCCGTCTCGTCGTACGTCGCCCAACCCGACCCGCACTACTGGTGGAACGGCCCCTACATGCGCGAGCAGCGCGGCTGGCTGGAGGGCGCGCTCACGGCCTCACGGGCCCGCTGGAAGGTCGTGCTCGGCCACCACCCCTACCTGAACAACGGGCAGCACGGCAGCGCGGGTTCGTACGACGGTTTCGTCATCGGCCACTACACCAGCGGCATCCACCTCAAGGAGCTGTACGAGGAGGTGGTGTGCGGGCGCGCCGACCTGATCCTGTCCGGCCACGACCACACGCTGCAGATCCTGGAGCCCACCCCGCGCACCGGCGGCACCCGGCAGGTCGTCTGCGGCGCCGCCGCCAAGTCCGGCGACGGCAAGGCCCACTTCGACCACCCCTCGGCCTGGCAGAACTTCTCGGAGCACGGCTTCATGGTGCTCAAGGTGTCCGAGCGGGCGATGACGATCGAGGCGTACACCGTCGACATCGCCACGCGCACGGCCCGCCTCGCGCACCGCACGCGCTCGAAGACAGGCTCCTACGCCGCCTCGTAGTGGTGGGCGCGTCCGCCCCGCCACGTCACCCACGTACGGTCGTCGAGCAGTTCCTCCGCGTCCGGCAGCCCGGCACGGCGCAGGAACTCCACGACGTCGCGGTCGCAGTGCGCGAGGCCGAGGATCTGCCCGCGCACCGTCACCCGTCGGCCGCCCGAAGGGGACGGCCGGTGGACGACTATCGGGGCCGGTGCCATGTCTCAAGGGTGCGGCGTGCCGGCCCCGGCCGCACGGCGGGCCGGTGTCCGAAGTGGCGGCGGCCCCTACGCCGGTGGATGCTGTTCTCCCGGCCCGTCACCTCCGTATACGTCGGTTTTGAGCCCCATCCTCCGGTTACGAGAGGCGGGACGACGTCGCCGAGGATGTACAGGAGGCCCGCGTGATCACCACGCCCCCCGAGCTGTCCGCCCCCGTTCAGCCGCTCGACAACCCGGAGCGGTGCACCGCGGACCTGTTCGCCCGCTTCGTCGAGCAGGAGGCGGCCGGTGTGCCGCTGCCCGGCCGGGGGACGGCCCGCCGGTTCGCCGCCCTCACCGCCCTGGGACGGCGCGACCTGTCCCTGGCACGGCTCGCCGAGGGGCATCTGGACGCGGTCGCCATCCTCGACGAGTTGGCCGGGTCCTCACCGGGAGCGGGGGAGCGGTGGGGCGTATGGGCGGCGCGTCCGCCGGGTCCCGGCGTGCGCGCGACCCGGACGCGGCAGGGCTGGACGCTCAGCGGCCTCAAGCCGTACTGCTCGGGCGCCCGCGCCTGCACGCACGCCCTGGTGAGCGCGGACGCGGACGACGGCTACCGGCTCTTCGCCGTGTCGCTCGCGGAGCCCGGCGTGGCGCCGGTGCCGGGCACGTGGCCCGCGATCGGCATGGCCGGCAGCGACAGCCTCGACGTGTCCTTCACCGACGTCCCCGCGCGCGCCGTCGGCGAGGCGGACGCCTACCTGGACCGGCCCGGCTTCGAGCACGGCGGGGCCGGCGTCGCCGCCTGCTGGCTCGGCGGCGCCCACGCGGTGGCCGCGCCGCTGTACGAGCGGGCCGCCGCCGGACGGCTGAACGACCACGCGGCGACGCACCTGGGCGCCGTCGACCTGCTGCTGCACACCGCGGACACCCTGGTACGGCAGGCGGGCGAAAACATCGACGCCGACCCTCTGGACGAGCGGGCGCAAGCACGGATACGGGGCCTGCGGGTGCGGGCATTCGTCGCGCAGGCCTGCACGGAGATCCTCGACCGCGTGGGGCGCGCCACCGGAGCGGGGCCGTTGTGCCACGACGAACCGCACGCCCGCGCGGTGGCGGACCTGACGGTCTACGTACGCCAGCACCACGCCGAGGCGGATCTCGCGGCGCTGGGCCGCCTGGCCACCGTGGAGGCCGCGGGAGCGGACCGATGAGCGCGGCGCGGACCGCAGGCCGTTCCCTCACGAGGCGGGCCGCCGCCGCGGCCATCGACGGCCAGGGGACCGACGAGGCCGAGTGGCAGGAGGCGGCGCTGTCCGAACGCCTTCCGCACCTGGCCGTTCCGGCCGGTCCTGTCGTGGTGGTGGCGGCCCACCCCGACGACGAGGTCCTGGGCTTCGGCGGCACCATCGCGGCGCTGCTCGACGCGGGCACCGAGGTGCACACGGTGTGCCTCACCGACGGGGAGGCGTCCCACGGCCCCGCGTCCGCGTCCGCGCAGTCGGAGCTGGCGGCCCGGCGCCGCGCGGAGCTGGCCGCCGCCCTGGGCGAGCTCGGGCCGCTGCCCGACCCTGTCTTCGCCGCCCTGCCCGATACAGCACTCGACGCGTACGAGGACGACGCCACCGATGTGATCGGGGAACTCCTCGGCCGGGTCGGGGCGGCGGTGTGCGTGGCGCCCTGGGAGGGCGATCTGCACAGCGACCACGAGGCCGCGGGACGGGCCGCGGGGCGCGCCTGCCGCCGCAGCTCGCTGCCGCTGTGGTCGTACCCGGTGTGGATGTGGCACTGGGCCCGCCCCCACGACCTGCGCGTCCCGTGGCACCGCTCCGGCGTCCTGCCGCTCAGCGACGAGGTGCTCGAACGGAAGCAGGCGGCCGTGGCGCGTTTCGTCAGCCAGCTGGAGCCGCGCGGGCCCGGCGGCGCCCCGGTGCTGCCCGCGCAGGAGATCGCCCACCACACCCGCGCCTTCGAGACGGTGCTGCGATGAACACGCCCGCCGCCTACTTCGACGCCCAGTACGCCCGCGCCGCCGACCCCTGGCACCTGGGCGAGCGCTGGTACGACCGCCGCAAGTACGACCTGACCGTCGCGGCCCTGCCCCGCCCCCGCTACGCGCGGGCGTTCGAACCGGGCTGTTCGGTGGGCGTCCTGACCGAACTCCTCGCCGCCCGGTGCGACCGCCTGCTCTCCACCGACCGCGCCGCCTCGGCCGTCGGGACGACCGCCGGGCGTACCGCGGGCCTCGACCACGTCGACGTGCGCCGGATGACCGTGCCCGAGCAGTGGCCGCAGGAGTCCTTCGACCTCGTGGTCCTTTCGGAACTCCTCTACTACTTCGACGAAGGCACCCGTGCCCGGCTGCTCGACCGGAGCGTGCGGAGCCTGCACGCGGGCGGCCACCTGGTCACGGTCCACTGGAACCATCCCGTCGCCGAACACACCTGTACGGGCCGGGACATCGCCTCCCGCCTCGACACCCTGACGGGCCTGAGCCCGCTGGCCCGCTACGACGACCCCGACTTCACCCTCACCGTCCACGAACACCGCCCGGACACGGCCCCGGCGCTCTCGCCGGCCCGCGCGGAAGGGCTTGCGTGACCCCCCGGGCCCTGGCCGTGGTGGTCCCCGCGCACAACGAGGAGCACCGCATAACGGCCTGCCTGCGCAGCCTGCACAGAGCGGCGGCACGGGCGGCGCCGCTGCCCGTGCTGATCGTGGTGGTGGCGGACGCCTGCAAGGACGCCACCGCCGCCCTGGCCGCAGAGGAGGCCGAGGTCGTGGAGATCGACCGGCACAACGTCGGAGCCGCACGGGCGATCGGCACCGATGTCGCCCTTGAACTGCTCGCGGACGCCGGTCCCGACGTGTGGCTGGCGATGACGGACGCCGACACCACCGTGCCCGAGTGCTGGCTCACCGACCAGGTCGCGTGGGCCCGGCGCGGCTACGACGCCGTCCTCGGCACCATCCGGCTGGCCCCGAACCCGTCCGGCACCCTTGTCGTGGCGCGGCACGACGCCGACTACTTCCGCTCCAGGCCCCGGGCCGGCATGGCCGCGACGTGGGAGCACCCGCACGTCCACGGCGCCAACATGGGCCTGTCCGCCCCGGCCTACCGGCGCGCGGGCGGCTTCGCCGCGCTGCCCACCGGCGAGGACCGCGATCTGGTGCGGCGGCTGGCCGCGAGCGGCCATCGGCTGGCCCGTACCGACCGCCACCCCGTCCACACCGCGGCCCGCCTGCGCGGGCGGGCCCCCGGCGGCCTCGCCGACCTCCTCGCGACCCTGGAACCCGCCCCCGCGACGCGCTGAAACAGGCAGGCTCTCAGTCGAGGGAGCGGTGGGTCAGCACGTGGTCGGCGATCTGGTGGAGCGGCCGGTCGTGGCGGAAGGCGTGGGCGCGCATACGGGCCAGGGCGTCGTCCGGAGGCAGCTGGTACTTCTCGGCGAGGATGCCCGCGGCCAGGTGGACGCTGGGCGGGTAGCCCTGCGGTCCGGGCCGGATGGGGCGATGGTCGCTGGTGAGCAGGTAGGGGTGCTCGTCCAGGGCGAGCATGGCCAGGATGCGGGAGTAGGCGTACGCCACGGACTTGTCCCGGTCGGAGAGGGAGCCGGGCGTGGTGCGGTAGATGTCCAGGGCACCGATGCGCAAGTGGCCGGTGGTCAGGGGCAGCGCTGTCACGGAGCGCACCTTCAGCCCCGCGGCGGCCTGGGCGAAGGCGGGCCACCGGTGGTGCGCCCGGTGCAGATCCTCCTCCTCGACCAGGGTTCGCTGCACGAAGGCATCGGTGCAGGGCCCCTCTCCCGTGGTGAGCTGGGCGTCCTCCAGGCCTCGGGCACGCTCGTCACTCGCGTAGCCGAGGAGCCGCAGCTCTCCCGCGACGACCAGGGAGACGCCGAGGCAGTCGGCCTCCAGATCCGCCGCGCAGGCCCGGGAGGCCGTGGCGAGGGTGATGCCGCCGCCTGCGTCGCCGATCCTGCGCCAAGTGGCGGCGTGGTCGTCCTCATGCATCGGGTGTCCCAACGGGGAGTTGTGGAAGGCCGGGTGGGGGAGGGGGTCAGGGGCGGCCGATGGCAGCGGTGTCGACCTCGCCGTCGACGAGTTGGCGGCAGAGCTGGGTCAGCCCGAGCTGGCGGGAACGGGCGTAGCGGCGCAGGGCGTCGAACGCGGCGTCCACGTTGGTGTTCCAGCGCTCGGCGAGGATGCCCTTGGCCTGCTCGATGACGACGCGGCTGGTCAGGGCCGCGTGCATCTGGGCGCGTTGCTGGTTGGCGTGGGTGATCGTGCGGTGCTGCAGGATGGCGATGGTCGCCACGTCCGCCAGCGCCTGCGCCACCCGTACGTCGGCGGCGGACAGGTCCTGCCTGCGGACGTCGAAGAGGTTCAGCGCGCCGAGGACCTCTTCGCGCAGCCGCATCGGCAGCGCGTGGGTCACGGTGAACCCGGCCTGGCGGGCCTTGGCCGCGAACACGGCGAACGGCGCGGTCTGCACGGGCGACGTGAGGTCGATGTTCAGTCGCATGGCGCCGGTGCGGTGACAGTCGACGCACGGGCCCTGCTCGTGCTGGAGGGCGAAGAGCTCAAGGAGCCGGGTGTGCTCGTCCGAGGCGGCGATCAACTGGAGCGTGCCGCCGGGATCTTCGAGCATGACACCGACCGCCGACACGTCGAGCAGCTCGGTGCAGCGATCGCACAGCGTGTGCAGGAAGTCGATCAGGTCGAAGTCGTCGACGAGCGTGTCGACCGCGTCGATGACGGCCGCCAGCAGGCGTTCTTCTCGAGTCATGGCCATTCAGTCCCTCCGCCGGCCATAGGCGCCCGGCTCGTCTCCATCATCTTGGCGAAAATGCACCCGTCGGGCCACCACGTCATCGGCGACCTCGACCACCGGCCGGCCGTGGCGGAAGGCATGGGCACGCAGCCGGATCAGTGCTTCCGCGAGTGACACATCCGCCTGCACACTGATCATCCCGGCCGCCTGGTGCACGGCGGCGCGGTAGAAGTGCGAGCCGTCCTCTCCGGCGGCGAAGGCCTCCCACTGGCCGCTGTCCTGGACCAGCGCGGCGGTCAGGGCGTGCGTGACGAGCCACGCGTCGGCGGGCGGCGGCTCCGCCGGGGGGCCGGGTCTGGCACGCTGCAACGTCATGGTGCCGAGGCAGGCGCTGCCCGCCCGCAACGGCAGGCAGAAGATCGCGCCGATCCCGAGCGCCAGGGCTTCGGGCAGCAGGGCGGGCCACCGGCTCTCCCGCTCCCGCGCCAGGTCCGGAGCCGCGACGGCCGCACCCGACGCGGCGACCTCGGGGCCCGGCCCCTGCCCCAGCGTGTACTGCAGGTCCTCCAGGTGCGTGCTGGTCCCCGCGGTGGCCCACAGCAACTCGTTGAAGTCGCTGCCGACCGTCACGGACACGGCCACACCGTCGAAGCCCAGCGCATCGGCGCACCGCGCCGCATCCGCCCCGACCAGGCCCCCGCTACCGGGCTCCGGGCGCAGGCTCCCCAGCACGGCGGCAAGGTCGCCCTTCGTGGCCACGGCCACTCACCTCCTGCCTGGCCGAACCCCTACGGGAAGCGGCTTCCCCAAGTCTATGGCGCCAAGACTCATCGGCAGTACTGACCTCGCGGGAGGTCCGCGGGGGCGTAGGGTGGAAATGCAGGCTGCCCGCATCCATCAGATGGTTTTGCCCCGTACGGCAACCCTGACATTTCCTTCCGATCCTGGGCAGCATCGGCGGTGAGTGCCAAAGATCGGAAAGCACGGCCATGCGCACACACCCCGGCGCGTTCTTCTCGTCCGTGCCCTACGTCTGTATCCCGTGACCGGCCCCCGGGCGCCCGCCGTCGAGCTCGCCGCCCTGCATCTGGACCGCTCCGACCCCGCAAAGAGCCTCACCCGAGCGTGCCGTTCCTCGCTGAGCGTGTCCTGCTCGGTGGGTCTCACGCTCGCGGCGGACGCCGCGCTGGCCCAGCGCGTCTCCCTCGCCGCCGAGGGCCCGCTGGCGGCACGAGGCGAAGCCCTGCAGATCAATCTGGGCGAGGGCCCCTGCGTGGAGGCCCTCCGCCGCTACCGCCCGGTCCTCGCCGCGGACCTCGACGACGAGAAGGTCGTCGCCGACTGGCCCATGTACGCGACGGAGGCCCGCGCCCACGGCATCCGGGCCGTCTTCGCGCTTCCCGTCGTCGGCCCCCGGCCCAGCACCCCGCAGCCCGGCCTCGTCCTCTCGCTCTACCGCGACCGCACCGGCACACTCCCCGAACAGGACCTGGACACCGCCCGCACGCACGCGGACGCCGCCGAACTTCTGCTCCTGTCCGTCCCCGCCCCCGAGGGGGACGAGGTCGCGGAGGCCTGGCTCCTGCCGACCGACGCCATCGTCCACCAGGCCACCGGCATGATCAGTTACCGCCACGACCTCACCGCCGCCCAGGCACTGGCCCTCCTGCGCGCCCACGCCCACACGCGTCATACTGACCTCTCCGACGTGGCCCACGCCATCGTCCACGAAGGCCTGCACCTGCCGGATCCGGCGGACCCGCCGGAGCCTCCGGAACCCCCGGGATCCCCGGAGGGCTGATGGGTGTCGTAACGACCCCTACGGATCCCGGCGAGCCGCTGTCGCTCAAACATCCCGGGGAGAAATGTCCGGGGAATGCGGTGATGTTTCCGGGGTAAGCGGGTGGTTGAATGACGACGCTTCGGCAGTGAGGCGAACTGTATGAACCTGGCTGAACAGAGCGAGAAGCAGCGGCTTCTCGCGGGCCGCCCGATCGAGACGTCCGCGGCTTTCGACGGCAGCGAAGAGATCGCTGTCGCCCGCGGACTGGCCCGTGACTTCCTGGCATCGTTGCAGACTCTGCACGGCGTGCCGGTGTCGGCACGGGTGGTTGGCATGATCCAGCTCGTGGTGAGCGAGCTGGTGACCAACGCCCGCAAATACGCTCCGGGACCGTGCCTGCTGACCCTGGGGCTCGGCGAGGGGGCGGTCGAGGTGACGGTGTGGGACAGCAGCGCGGCGATGCCGGTGGTGCAGCCCCCGGACGCCGGGCGTATCGGCCAGCACGGTCTGGAGATCGTGATGGCGGTGTGCCGCAGCTTCGAGGTGCACCGCGAGCCCGTCGGCAAACGCATCAAGGCCGCCGTCGTCCTGGCCGACGAACCCACCGAGGAGAGCACGGGCAACCGGGCGCGGTGACGGGCTTCGGCTACCAGCTGTTCCCTTGCGCATTCCTTCGGGCTAACGGCCCGCCTCGGGGGCGCGACGTACCCGCAGGGCGGCGACGATGCCCAGCGCCGCGCCCACCGCGAGGACGGCCAGGCCCCTCAGCCAGACGTCGCGTTCGATCTGGGTCGCCAGGAGCACACAGGACGCGGCGCCCAGGAGCGGCACGACGGCCGGCGCCGCGAAGTGGTCCCCGGGCGGCGCGCCACGGCGCAGCACGAGAGCCGCGGTGTTGACGAGGAAGAAGACCACGAGGAGGAGCAGGACCAGGGTGGAGGCGAGCGTGGCCACGTCGCCGGTGAGCGCGAGGAGCAGCGAGAGCGCCGTGGTGACGGCGATCGAGGCCCACGGCGTGCGCCGCCCCGGCAGCACCTTCGTCAGGAACCGCGGCAGCAGGCCGTCCCGCGCCATGCCGTAGGCCAGCCGCGACGACATGATGCCCGTGAGCAGCGCGCCGTTGGCGACGGCCACCAGGGCGACGGCGCTGAAGAGCTCCGCGGGGACGCCGCCTGCCTTGTGCACGACTTCGAGCAGCGGCCCGCTGGACTCTGTCAGCGTCCTGGTCGGTACGGCTGCCGCGGCGGCGGCGCCGACCAGGGCGTACACCGCGCCGGCCGTGACCAGGGCGCCGAAGAGCGCCCTGGGGTACGAGCGCCGGGGATCGCGGGTCTCCTCGGCGACGTTGACGGACGTCTCGAACCCGACGAACGAGTAGTACGCGAGCACGGCGCCGCTCAGCACGGCCGCGGCAGGCCCCTTGCTCGCGGTGCCCAGCTGGGTCAGCCTTCCCAGATCTCCGTCGCCGCGTACGACGATCCAGACCCCGAGCCCGACCACGAGCAGCAGCCCGCTCACCTCGACGACCGTGGCGACGGCGTTGGCGCGCGTCGACTCGCGGATGCCCCGCGCGTTGAGCAGTGCGAGGACGGCCAGGAAGACGACGGTGACGAGCGCCACGGGGAGCGTGACGAACTCGGATAGGTAGTCACCGCCGAACCCGCGGGCCAGCGCGGCGACCGACACGATGCCGGCGGCGAGCATGCAGAAACCCGCGAGGAACCCGGCGAAGGGGCCGAACGCCAACGTCGCGTAGTGCGAGGCGCCGCCCGCGCGCGGGTACTTGGTGACCAGCTCCGCGTACGACGTCGCGGTCAGCAGGGCCAGGCACAACGCCACGACGAGCGGCACCCACACCGCGCCTCCCGCGTCGGCGGCGACCTGGCCCACCAGGACGTACACGCCGGCGCCGAGGACGTCTCCGAGGATGAAGAAGTAGAGCAGAGGAGTGGTCAGGGCCTTCTTGAGCGGCGCGGGAGCTTGTGGTGTCTCGAGTGTCGTATGAGGAGCCTTCACGCAGAGCCGTATACCCGGAACGGCTTTTCACAGGCGGCGCATCCCCCGGACGGCTGCGACAGCGAATCGGGTGAGACCCGGCGGCCCGGGTACGTGTGGCTGATGCAGCACTGGCGGCAGAGGGATCAGGTGGGGTCCCGCGAAAGAGGTGCGGGAAGGACCTGGCGACCGGCACCGCCTACGCCGAAACGGACTACCGCGCGACCAACCCCGACGGCAAGGCGATGATCCGTGCGGCCGAGTACCTCCCGCCGCACGAGGAACCGGGCCCGGAGTACCCCTTCCGGCTGACCACGGGCCGGACGATCTACCACTTCCACACCCGCACGAAGACGGGACGCGTCCCCCAGTTGAACGAGGCCGCGCCCGATGTGTGGGTCGAGGCCGCCGCCGAGGACGCCGCCGCGCTCGGGCTCGGCGAGGGCGATCTGGTGGACGTCTCGACGCCGCGCGGCCGACTGCGGATCACCGGCATCCGCGGTGGGCTGCTCTTCATCCCCTTCCACTACGGCTACTGGGACACCCCGAACGGGTGCGCCCCCGACGAGGGAGCACCGGGGCGGGCGGCCAACGAGACGACGGTCACCGACTGGGACCCGGTCTCCAAGCAGTCCCTGTTCAAGACGGCCGCCGCCGTGCTGCGCCTCGTCGAACGCGGCGGGGGCCGTCCAGCGCCCGCCCCGGCCACCGGCGCGTCCGCCCCCGCGGGCCCCGGCGCGGACGCCGTACCCGCCACGGAGGGCGGCCCGCGAGCACACGCCACGTCGGATCCGGGACCCGCCGACCCTGCCGGAGGCACCGCATGAGCGGCATCGTGACGACCATGTGGGCGCCGCGCAGGGGGGGGACCGGACCCTGGCCGAAGAACTGCGCCTGGTCGCGGAGCGCCACCGCGACGAGCAGGAGATCTTCCACGTGGCCCGGGACCTGGCCCGCTGGTCGGGGGAGGACGAGGAGAGGCTCGCCGCCGAGATCGAGCGACAGGACGGTGGCAGCGGGCCGGAGGCCGGATCCGGCGAGACCGGTTGCCTGATGGCGCTGACCGGGGCCTGCGGGCCCGCCGACGGGGACGAGGGCGCGCTTCTCCTGCACGACCTTCGCCATCTGCACCTGCGGGCGTCCGAGAACTCGCTCCTCTGGGAGACGCTCGCGCAGGCCGCGCAGGCCGTTCGCGACAGCCACCTGCTCGACGTGGCGTCCGCGGGCCACCCCCGGAGCCTGCGGCAGATGCGCTGGACCAACACGATGATCAAGATCCTGGCACCGCAGATCCTCACCGTCCCCGCCGACCGGGCCGATTGACCGCGCGAGGCAGGGGTACCGGTGTGAAACTGGGCGCAATGCCCGCAAAGAAGACCACCGCGCACACTCGCCCAAGCAGTGCGGTGGCGATGAGGAAGCGAGGTCACCATGCCGGCTGGATCCAGCAACAAGCGCGAGCGCCAGTACGAACACATCAAGGACAGCGCCGAGGACCGCGGAGCCTCCCAGGGCCGCGCCAAGGAGATCGCGGCCCGCACGGTCAACAAGGAGCGGGCCCGCTCCGGCGAGTCGAAGACCGCGAGCAAGACGTCGACCAAGGACCCCAAGTCGGCCTCGCAGCGCGGCGGGGAGCGTTCGCACAGCGGCTCCCAGGGCCCCACGAAGGACCAGCTCTACGAAGAGGCCAAGAAGAAGAACGTCGAGGGCCGCTCCTCGATGAACAAGCAGCAGCTGAAGAAGGCGCTGGGGCGCTGAACGGCCAGAGCCGCCGCCCGCGGCGGACCTCCGCCGCGGGCCGCCGCCACCGCTGGCCGTGGCCCCCTCGGGCACATGGCGGCGCGGATCCCGGCCCGAGATGTCCGTTCAAGAACGGGACAGAACGTTACCTCTGCGTACGTACGGGTACTCATGCCACATCCGAGACCACGCTCCCCCGAGCAGCGTGGGGATACGTACGAACACAGGGAGAAATGCCATGACCAAGGCGCGGGACATCATGACGGGCGGGGCCGAGTGCGTGGGCGCCCAGGAGACGGTGCTTGACGCGGCCCGCAAGATGAAGGACCTCGGCGTCGGTGCCCTGCCGATCTGCGGCACGGACAACAAGCTCAAGGGCGTCATCACCGACCGGGACATCGTGGTGAAGGTCCTCGGCGCGGGCAAGGACCCCGCCGGCTGTCCGGTTGGCGACCTGGCCCAGGGCGAGGCCGTGACCATCGGCGCGGACGACGACGTGAGCGAGGTCCTGCGCACGATGAGCACGCACAAGGTGCGCCGCCTGCCGGTGATCGACGGACACGACCTGGTCGGCATGGTCGCCCAGGCGGACGTCGCCCGCTCGCTCGACGACCCGCAGGTCGGCGACCTGCTCCAGGCCCTCTCCACGGACTGACGTGCACTGCCCGGGTGCCTCGGGCCCGACCGGTCGCGGGTGTGAACACGCGGGAATGACCGGCCTGGGCCGGGGCACCCGAGCCGTTGTGCGACGCGTGTGCGTGCCGGTGACGAGGGATTCTCGGTCCGTTGCCGGCGCAATGGCGTGTCCACGGTTCTGCAGGCAAGCCCGAGAGTGAAGGTGCAGCCATGCCGGAAGGAAACGCCACAGACCGCGCGCCGAACGAGCGTCCGGCGATGCCGCAGGAGGAGGCGGAGATCTCTCCGCCCTACCGCTTCCACCGCCAGGAACGTCCCGGCCTCGAAGCGGACATGGAGGTACGCCCGAGGTACCTCGCGCAGAACTACCGCGGCTCCGGAAAGCTCGTCGGCAAGGTGGGGCTGATCACCGGAGGCGACTCCGGCATCGCTCGGTGGCCGTCCTCTACGCCCGCGAGGGCGCCGACGTAGCCATCGTCTACCTGCCCGAGGAAGAGCGGGACGCGGTCGAGACGCGGGAGGCGGTGGAGAAGGAGGGACGCAGGTGCCTGCTGCTGCCGGGCGACCTGCGTGATCCGTCCTTCTGCGCTGAAGTCGTCGAGCGGACGGTGGCGGAACTCGGCGGCCTCAACGTCCTGGTGAGCAACGCCGCGTACCTCAACAGCCAGAACGACCTGTCGGAGCTGACCGCCGACGATTTCGACCGGGTCTTCAAGACGAACGTCTACGCCTACTTCCACCTGGTGATGGCGTCTCTGCCGCAGCTGTCCCACGGCGACGCCGTGATCGCCACCGCCTCCGAAGAGGCGCTCAAGGGAAGCGACATGATGATGGACTACGCGGCCTCGAAGGCCGCGGTGGTGGCGTTCACCAAGTCCATCGCCTCCCATCTGGCGCAGCGCGGAGTCCGCGTCAACATCGTCTCGCCAGGACGCACGTGGACCGTGCTCAATCTGGCGGGCCAGCGCTTCCCCGACGACTACCTGCGGGACCTGGGCAGTTCGGCCCCCATGGGGCGCGTCGCCCAGCCCGAGGAGGTCGCTCCCGCGTACGTCTACCTGGCGTCGGACGCGGACTCCAGCTTCACGGTCGGCGAGATGATCGCCGTCACCGGCGGGCTGACCGACACGCGCTGATCGCGGGGCGGCGCGCGGTGCGCGGGCCGGGTCAGGCGCCCGGCTCGTCGAGGTAGTGCTCGTCGATGTGCGCCCGATAGGTGGGGTCGGTGACGCGGAGGTCCCTGTCGAAGCGCGGTGCGGCCTTGATGTGGTCCTTCGTGCGGGGCACGTGGACGGTGCGGTTCGCCTCGTCGACGTGCGCGATGACCCAGACGGGCAGCAGCACCTTCTTGCTCAGCAGCGGTCCGCCGGTGTCGATGACGAGGTGGTCGGGCGCCACTTCCTCCGTGGTGGCGTCGACCTCACCGGACGAGCCGTCGCTCGCCTCCACCGCGTAACCGAGAAGACCGGCGGCGGAGATGGGGCCGTTCGGGATTCCGGAGTCCTGGACGCTGTCGTTCATTCGCTCAAGTCCTCTCCGCCGCGGGCGGCATCCGTGCTGTGCGCGCCGACCGGGGCTCCGCGTCGGCGGTGTGGGAACCGCATGTCCGCGTCGGCGTCGACAAAACATCGGCCCGTGGGCGTCAAGGGGGCGCCGGGCGGACCGAGTTGGCCTCGGGCCGCCGATTCGGCGGACGGCCGGGCCGCTGGGCGACGTTGCGGGACCTTCACATCTTCCGGTCCGTGAAGGCCTTCGGGCGGGGCAGGCGAGAAGGGATGCCGCGGGGAGGTCGCCGCAGATGCTAGTTGTCGCTCTCTTGTTGTTGCCGGTCATGGGTCTTCTGCTGATCGGTATGGACCGGGTCGAGGACCGGTTGAACGGAAACGCTTCACCACCGGCCGGCCGTCACCGACGTCACCTCCGGCTCGTCCACGGATCGAAGGGCCGGCACGGGGAACGTCGCGCGAACCGCCACGAGAATCGCCGCGAGAGTCGCCGCGACCGAGCGGCCTGAAACAGCCGGGGCGGACCGCGCCCGGAGGCGGGAGACGGACGCACCGCCGGACGTACCATGCAGCCGCATGAAGATCTTGAGCGTAAATGCCGGTTCGGCCAGGTCGGTTGATTACACCGATGCCCCCTCCGGAACCACCGGGATCGACAAGCGGCCGGTCGAAGGGCCGGTCCGGGTCGTCCGTCCCGGGGCGGCGGGCGTCGGAGCGAGCGGGCTGGTCGGCGACACGGTCTGCGACCTGCGCTTCCACGGCGGTGACGACCGGGCTGTCTACGCTTTCGCGCGGGAGGACCTGGACGGCTGGGAGCGGGACCTCGGCCGTCCGCTCGCCAACGGTTCGTTCGGGGAGAATCTCACCACGACCGGCATCGAGCTGCGGGACGCCCTGGTCGGTGAGCGGTGGCGGCTCGGCCCTGAGGTCGTCCTCGAAGTGACCGGAGGCCGCCTGCCGTGCCGCACCTTCGGTGCCTGGCTCGGGGAGCCGCGCTGGGTGCGGCGTTTCACCGAAGCCGCGTCCCCGGGGGCCATGCTGCGGGTCATCGAGCCCGGCGAGTTCCGCGGGGGCGACGCGATCGAGGTGGTGCACCGTCCCCGTCACGACGTCACCGTCTCCCGGTTGTTCCGCGCCCTGACGACGGAGCGCGCGGCGCTTCCCGGTGTGCTGGTGGCCGCCGAGTGGATGGAACGGGAGCAGTTGGAGATCGCCCGCGGATACACGGACAAGTACGGAACCTGAAGAGTCGGCAGACCGGCAGACCGGGACTCCGCGTGTTTCTTCCGGCCCTTCTCGGACTCATTTCCGGCCATGCGTGGTCGACACACCGAGGTGGCACCTGGCGGAATATCGGAATTCTCCGTCCTGGACGCAGGTAATTGATAACCGTCTTCATTGCAGCCTTTGAAATCGCGTGAATGATGCGCTTCACTTTCCTTGCCCAGGCCACGCAGAGCGATGGGGAATTCGATGAATCATCGGCGCCAGCATGCCGACGGTGCAGTGGTGACGCACGACCACGATCATGACCACGAACACGAACACAGCCATGGGCACGATCACGGACATGGACACAGCCATGGACATGGTCACGGTCACGCGGGGCACAGCCACGCGGTGGCCGAGGATGCCGACCGCCGTTGGTTAGCCCTCTCGCTCGCGCTGATCGTCGGCTATATGGCGGTGGAAGTCGTCGTCGCGTTCGTCGCCGAGTCGATGGCCCTCCTCGCGGACGCGGCGCACATGCTCTCGGACGCGGGAGCGATCGCACTCGCCCTGTGGGCCATGAAGCTGGCGAGCAGGCCGGTGCGCGGGCGCTTCACCTACGGCTTCAAGCGCGCGGAGATCCTCTCGGCCCAGGCCAACGGGCTCACCCTGCTACTGCTCTCGGCCTGGCTGACGTACGAGAACATCGAGAGGCTCCTCGACCCGCCGAAGGTCGGCGGGACCCTGGTACTGGTGACCGCGCTGGCGGGTGTGGTGGTGAACATCGCCGCCGCGTGGTGCATGTCGAAAGCCAACCGTTCCTCGCTCAACGTCGAGGGCGCCTTCCAGCACATCCTCACCGACCTCTACGGCTTCATCGCGACGGCCGTCTCCGGCGCCGTCGTGATGACGACCGGCTTCGCCAGGGCCGACACCATCGCCTCGATGGTCGTGGTCGTACTCATGGTCAGGTCGGGCACCTCGCTCGTCCGGGCCTCGGGCAGGATCTTCCTGGAGGCCGCCCCCGCCGACCTGGACCCGGACGACGTGGGCAGCGGCATGGTCGGCCACGACGGCGTGGTCGAGGTCCACGACCTGCACATCTGGGAGATCACCTCCGGTCAGCCGGTGCTCTCCGCCCACGTACTTGTGGAGCCCGGTGGCGACTGTCACGCGGTGCGCAAGGGCATCCAGGCCCGGCTGCGCGAGGACCACGGCATCAAGCACGCGACGCTGGAGGTCGACCACGCTCCCGAGAGGCCGACCGGCGCCGGAGCCACCGAAGACGGACAGCACTGCGAGGACCCGCACGGCACGGTCCTGCGCAAGGAGACCGGGGTCCGCTGAAAGACAGGCGCTGACCCCTCATGGACCGGCCCGCCCCGGCATCCCCCGACGGGGCGGTCCGCCTGTTGGCCCCCCGGGCCGTGTCCGCACGGTTCAGGGGGCCACAGGCTTCTCGTCGAGCGGCGCCCCGGCCTGGGGACGTGCGGGCCGCCCCGACCCCCAGCGCCGCGTCAAGGGCCGCTCCACCAAGGCGTTCACCGCCCACGCCGCCAGCAGGGAGAGCCCGAAGATCAGTACGGCAGAGCCGGCCCGGACCCCGTCGGAGGCTGTGTGCTCCTCGTCGATCAGCCGGTAGACGTACGTCAGCACGAGCATGTGGACCATGTAGAAGGCGAACGAGACGTCCCCGAGCCACGTCATCGGCCGCTGCCGCACCGGCGAGCGCGAACCGCGGATGTCGGCCCCCGCGCCCGCGAGCACGAGCAGGGCCATCGGGACGACGAGGACCGCGGATATCGCGTACAGGAAGGGCACTTGGAGCGCGAGGGGGTAGCCGATCGCGAGCGCGGGCAGTGCGTGCCGGAAGCGCACCGTCACCCGTGTGCCCTCCAGGACCGCGCGGGCCAGAAGGATGCCGAGCACGAACTCCAGGAGGCGGGTGAGGGGGAAGGTGTAGATGAACCAGTACTGGTGCAGCGTCACCGGGAACGCGAAGAACTTCGGCTCGGAGGAGAACGCGGCCGAGGCGACCAGCGGCATGGCGATCACGGCGAGGGCCGCGGCGGCGGCGCAGGCCCAGAGCCTGCGGGCGGGTATGCGGCGGATGATGTGGATGAGCAGCGGGAAGGCCAGGTAGAAGAAGGCCTCGCAGGAGAGTGACCAGGAGACGCCGTTGACGCTGTCGTAGACGTCGAACGCGGGGGACCAGGACTGCACGAGGAGCAGATTGGGCACGGCCTGACGGGCGGCGACCTGGCCGCCGGTCCAGTTGATCAGCACGAGCGCGGCGAACCAGGTCACGGCGTGCACCGGGTAGATCTTCGCCGCGCGCCTGCGCCAGAAGGACACCGCCCCGTCGCCGGGCCGCGCCGACCAGGCCAGGACGAATCCGCTGAGCAGGAAGAAGAATCCGACCCCGGAACGCGCGGTGATCAGCGCGACCATGGCCGGGGTGTTGCCCTCCCACACCCCGTCGAACCAGATCGCCAGATAGGCGTGCGAGGCGAACACGGCGAACGCGGCGACGAAGCGAAGGCCGGTGAGCGAGGGCAGTCTCGCGGCGGAGGGAAGGGGCGGCACGGCCGTTGCCACGGCGTCTCCTGACATGTTCGAAGCGTCAAAAACGCGCCGAACGTATCAACGGACATGGCCGGATGTATGCCACCCCGGGATGGCATCGTGGCGTCCAACTCCGGTTGCACGAAGGGTTCTCGGAGGGTCTCGGAGGGTCTCGGAGGGTTCTCGAAAGTTCTCGGAGGTACGGGCCGGGGTCCTCAGACGCCCGCGAGGCGCAGCAGCGCCGCCTCCTCGACGGGGGTCAGGCCCGCCACCGGCGGTGTGCCCGCGCCGCGTCCGAGACGGTCGCGCAGGACCGCCTGCGCCGTCTCGGCGACCGGCCTGACGCGTAGCCCCGCGTCGAAGGACGACGTGACGTCACGGGTGAGCGCGCCGTGCAGTTCGCGAGGCGGCCACATGGGCATCGAGGGACGTCCGGTCCACGCCCGCACCCCGGCGTCCCGCAGCACGTCCTCGGGCACCGGAACCAGTTCCAGGCTGCTGTGCCCCACGGCGTCGGCGACCTCGTGGAGCAGGGAGTCCAGGGCCACCGGCGGCCCTGCCGCGTCGTACACCCCGGCCGCCCGCGCCGCCGCCCGGTCGACGATCCAGGCGGCGAGGTCCCGCACGTCGACGCATTGCGCGGGCAGGGCGAGGCCGTCGGCGCCGGTCGCCGGGGGCACGGCGGTGGCACGGCCGCGCGCCATCCGCAGCGGCCAGTAGCCGAACGGCCCGACGTCGTCCCCGGGGCCCACGACCAGGCCGGGGCGTACCACGAAGGCCGCGTCGTCGGTGGCCTCGCGGACGGCCTGCTCGCAGGCGAGCTTCACCCCTCCGTACGTGGCCTGGGTGGGCTCCGGGTCGCGGGCCGGGTCGTACGTCCCGGCGTGGGCCAGGACGGGGCGCAGCCGTGCGGTGCGGGCCGTCTGGCCGCGGGTGTAGGTGTCGGCGTACACGCTGATCGAGGAGATGAACGTCCAGTGGCCGGCGCTCACGTCGCGCAGGGCCCGCTGGACCCAGGGCAGCGAGAGTGTCGCGGTCTCGACGACCGCGTCGAAGCGGGTGCCGCGCAGCGGGGCGAGGCCGTCCGGGGTGTTCCGGTCGGCGCGTAGGAGCCGCGCTCCTTCGGGGGGCGCCGCGCCGCCGGTGCCGCGGGCGACGCAGGTGACGTCGTGGCCGCGGGCGACGGCCTCCGCCGCCACGGCGCCGGAGACGAAGCCGGTGCCGCCGAGGACCAGCAGCCGCAGCGGACCGGCGGGGGAATGCGGGGACATCACGGCTCCTGGCGGGCGGTCGAACGTCGGATGGGTCGTACGTCGGGTGGGTCGTACGTCGGGTGGTCGTGCGGCGTGCGGGGAAAGGTCGGGAACCGCGGGGAAAGGTCCGGGGCGGCTCCGGGCAGGGAGCCGCCCCGGATGATCAGGCCGGTTCCGGTGCCGCGTTGTCCTCCTCCTTGGCGGGCTCGGGAGCGCCGGTGAGCAGGTCCTTCTTGCGTACGAGGGTGAGCGCGACGGCGGCCGTGCCGACGCAGACCACCGCGGCCCACAGCATCACGAACGAGGCGCCGTCGGCGATGGCGGACTCCAGGGCACGCCGCACCTGGCCCGCCAGGTCGTCGGGCACGTCCTGCACGGCCCGGGAGATGTCGCCCTGGGCGGCGGCGGAGACCACGTCGTCGTGGTCGGCCGTACCCGTGCGCAGGTCACCGCCCACCTGGTCCTCGATCCGGCTGCGGAAGAGCACGCCGAAGATCGCGGCGCCGATGCCGGCGCCGAACATGAACAGGCTGTTGATCGCGCCGGACGCCATGCCCGCGCGCTCCTTGGGCACCACGTTGACCGCGAGCGACATGGACGGGCTGCCCGCGAGGCCGCCGCCCACGCCCCACAGCAGGAGGCCGGGCAGCGCCGCCCAGATGGTGTGGCCCTGGTCGAAGGCCCAGGACATGGTGAGTCCGCCGAGGGCCAGGATGCCGAAACCGGCGCCGATGATGTGCGAGGGGGAGTACTTGGCCTGCAGCTTGCCCGCGACCAGGCCCATGCCCAGCTGCGGCGCGAAGATGGCCATCATCATCAGGCCGGTCTCCAGCGGATTGAGCCCGCGGGCGCTCTGGAAGTACAGGATGTAGTAGACCGAACCGCCGATGGTGGCGAAGCGGGAGAAGAAGGCGATGAGGGTGGCCGCCACGAAGGTCGGCACCTTGAACAGCGTCAGGTCCAGGGTCGGCGTCGCGACCCGGCGCTCCAGGAGCAGGAAGCCGGTCAACAGCACGGCGGAGACGCCGAGCTGGACGAGGGTGGCGGCGGAGCCCCAGCCCTGGTCCTCGCCGCGGGTGAGCGCGAAGTTGACCAGGCCGAGAGTGAGGACGAGCAGTCCCGCGCCGGTCCAGTCGATGCCGGCGAGCGAGCTGCGCGGCGCGTCGAGGGGGAGTTTGGTGCGGCACAGGAAGAGCGCGACCACGCCGATCGGCACGTTGATGAGGAAGAGGTAGCGCCACTCGGTGAGGTCGACGAGGAGACCGCCGATGACCGGGGCGATGGCGCCGCAGGCGCCCAGCGTGGTGCCCCAGACGGCGATGGCCATGTTGCGGCTCTGCCCCTCGTAGACCTGCGCGATCAGCGGCATCGCGTTGGCGAGCACGAAGGCGGCGCCGATGCCCTGCACACAGCGGGCGACGTCGAGCGCGACGGCGTTCGGCGCGATGCCGCAGGCCAGCGAGGAGAGGGTGAACAGGGCGATGCCGCCCATGAACATGGACCGCCGGCCGAGCCGGTCCGACAGGGAGCCCGCCGCCTGCTGGAAGGCGCCGAAGGTGACCGTGTAGCCGATGATGATCCACTGCAGGGCGGCGAGCGAGCCCCCGAGGTCCGACTGGATCTCGGGTAACGCTACGGAAACGATGGTGATATCGATAACCAATAGCGCCGACGCTACGACGGTGATAATCAGGACGATTCGAGCCTCGCGACTCGTCGTGGTATCCGTGGCGCTCACGAATTCCTCTTCCGCTGACGTGGTACGGCGGCCTCGTCCGGCCGTGCGCGGTGCATTGAAAATCGTTTCCGATTCAATTCCGGAGCGGCGCCGCCATTCAGAGTAAGGCTTACCTTACCGCGCATGGTTGCGTGAGTGTAGCACTCGATTTCCGCGGCTTTGAAGGGCGCCTCCGAAAGGAAATGGCCGCCCTCTTGCGACGGAATTGTGTCGGTGTCGGTGCCGGTGCCGGTGCTGCCCGGTCACGGAGCGGTCGCGGGCAGCGCCCCGACGTCGACCTTCCCCGTCACCGTCAGCGGGATGGACTCCACCGGTACGAACACCCCCGGCACCATGTAGGACGGCAGCCGCTCCCGCAGGAACCGCCGCACCGCGGTGAAGTCGGCGTCCCCCTCGCTCACCACGTACGCCACGAGCCCGACCTCGTCCGCGCTCCCGCCCCGGGCGAGCACCGCGGCGCGCCGGATGCCGGGATGCTCCATCAGCACGCCCTCGATCTCGCCCGGTTCGATGCGCAGACCCCGCACCTTCACCTGCTGATCGGCCCGCCCCAGGTAGTCGAGATCGCCGTCCGGCAGCCGCCGCGCGAGGTCGCCGGTGCGGTAGAGGCGCGCACCCGGGCGCTCCGAGAACGGGTCGGGGATGAATCGCTCCGCCGTCAGGGCGGGACGCCCCAGGTAGCCGCGCGCGAGGCCGTCGCCGCCCAGGTACAGCTCCCCGGCCTCACCGTCGGCCACCGGATGCCCCTTGGCGTCGAGGACGTGGGCGGTGGTGCCCGTGATGGGGCGGCCGATCAACGGCTTGTCGACGTCCCGCCCGACCAGGCTCCAGGTCGAGTACGTGGTGTCCTCGGACGGCCCGTACAGGTTGTGGACCCGCTCCACCGTGCCGGTCGCGTACAACTGGCGGGCCAGTGCGGCGGGCAGTGCCTCACCCGCGAGGTTGACCGTCACCACCGACGGGGGCAGCGGCCCGCAGGGCAGCAGGTCGAGCAGGAGGCTGGGCACGGTGTTCACCAGCGTCACCGGCCGGTCCGCGGCGGCCACCGGCAGATGGAACACCGTCTCCGCCAGGACCACCGTGCCGCCCGCCGCCAGCGGCGCGAACAGCTCGAAGACCGACAGATCGAAGCACATGGACGTCGAGGCCAGGGTGTACCGCAGCTCGTCCGGCGTGAAACGCTCAAGTGCCCAGGCCAGGAACGCCGCCGCGCTGCGGTGCTCCACCGCTACGCCCTTGGGCCGCCCGGTGGAGCCCGATGTGTAGAGGGCGTACGCCAGTTGGGTCTCCTGGCCCGTGCCTTCGCCGGTCCACGGCCGCGCCTGGGCGATGCGGTCCCAGTCGCGGTCCAGCGAGACCACCGTGCACGGCCGGTCCGGCCACTTCTCCCGCAGCGACTCCTCGGTCACGATCAGCTCGGCGCCGCTGTCGCGCAGGATGAACTGCCTGCGCTCCAACGGGAACGCGGGATCGATCGGTACGTACGCCGCTTCCGCCTTCAGGACCGCGAGCATCGCCACCACCATCCACGGCGAACGCCCCAGGCAGATGCCGACCAGGGTCTCCGGGCCCGCGCCCAGGCCGCGCAGATGCCCGGCGAGGAGCTGCGCCGCCTCTTCGAGCTCTCCGTAGCTCAGCCGCTCCCGGCCGCTCACGACGGCCTCCGCGTCCGGCGTCAACCCAGCCTGGCGGGCCACCAGTTCGTGTAGGAGCGGGCGCCGCTCACGCGCCGGGTCCGCGCTCACGCTCCCGCCCCGCTCCCGGCCGCGGCGCGCCGGGCCGACAGCTCGCGCTCGACCTCCTCGGGCGACATCCGCGCGACCCGCAGGTGTACGCCGGCCATGGCCTCGGCCTGCCCCGGCGCCTCCTCGGCGGCGACCACGCCCGCCGCGAGCCCGGCCACCGTCGGCGACAGGAACACGGTGCGCAGCGTCACCGCGTCCGAGGCGAACACCTGGCGCAACCGCGTCACGATCCGGGTGGCCAGGACGGAATCCCCGCCGAGCGCGAAGAAGTTGTCCTGTTCGCCGACCGCCTCCACCTGGAGCACCTCGGCCCACACCCGCGCGCACACCTCGGCGACGGCCGACCGCGGCGCATCCCCCGCAGTGCCGGAGAGTTCCGGGCGCGGCTCGGGCAGCGCCGAGCGGTCCACCTTGCCGTTGGCGTTGAGCGGCAACGCGTCCAGTGTCACGAACACCGAAGGGATCATGTGCTCAGGCAGTGTCGTCCGCAGGTGCGCCCGCAGCGCGGCGTCGGTGACGTCCGTGCTCCCGGCGGCCGGCACGACGTACCCGGTCAGGCCCCGGTGGCCCGCCCGGTCGGTGCGCCGCTGCCCGGTCACCACGGCCGCGGTGACGCCCGGGTGCGCGAGGAGCGCCGCCTCCACCTCGCCCGGCTCGATCCGGTGCCCGTTCACCTTGACCTGGAAGTCGGCACGTCCGACGAACTCGATGCTCCCGTCCGGCAGGAAGCGGCCCAGGTCACCGGTCCGGTACAGGCGCTCGCCGGTCCGCGGATGCGTCAGGAACGAGGCCGCCGTCCGCTCCGGGTCGTCCCAGTAGCCGCGCGCCACGCCCACTCCGGAGCAGTACATCTCACCGGTCGCCCACACCGGACGGTCCCGCATGCGCTCGTCGAGGATGCGGTAGCGGGTGTTGGCGATGGGGGTGCCGTACGGGACGCTCCGCTGCTCCGGAGCCAGCCTGTGCGCGTCGTCCACGGGGTGCCAGATGTTCCACAGCGTGGTCTCGGTGGGTCCGCCCACACTCACCACCCGCACACCTGCCTCCTCGGAGAGCCGGCGCACCGTGGCGACGTTGAGCCAGTCACCGCCCAGGAAGGCGAGCCGCAGCCCCTCCAACGGGCCGCTGTGCGCGCCCAGATGCTCCACCAGCATCTCCATCATCGCGGGCACCGAGTTCCAGACGGTCACACCGTGCTCGCTCATGAGCCGCGCCCAGTGCGCCGCCTCGCGCCGCTCCGAGGCGCGCGGCAGCACCAGCGTGCCGCCCGCGCCGAGCACCCCGAACAGGTCGAACACCGACATGTCGTGGTGCAGCGCGGTCAGCGCCAGGACCCGGTCGTCCGGACCTATCGCGAAGGTCTCCGCGGTCTCGCGCAGGGCGTTGACGACGCCCCGGTGCTCGACCATCACGCCCTTGGGCCGCCCGGACGAGCCCGAGGTGAACAACACGTATGCCAGGTCGGACGGTTGGGCCCCGGCATCCGGCGGCGCCGGGGCCACCGACCGCACCTCATCCGGCAGCGCGTCCAGGCACAGCGCTCGCCGCCCGGCCGCCAGGGGAGCGAGATCCCGCCGGGTGACGACGAGGTCCACCCCGCACTGGTCGAGCAGCCCCGTCACACGCCCGGGGGAGGCCTCCGCGTCCAGGGGGAGGTAGGGCGCTCCCGCGTACAACACCCCGTACACGGCCGCGACTTGCTCCCAGCCCTTGTCGAGTACGACACCGACGGGCCGGTCCTGCGCGGCGCCGTTCGCCCGGAGCCACGCGGCGACCCGGCAGGCCTCGTGGTGCAGCTCCCCGTACGTCAGCGTCCGGCCGTCGGCGACGACCGCCACCTCGTCGGGGCGCGCGGCCACCTGATCGAGGAAGGCGTCCTGCACGAGCCGCTCCGGCAGCGGACGACGGCCGCCGTCGCCCGGCTCCCTGCCGTCGGGGCCCCGGCGCGGCGGCGCGTCGAGGGGCTCCTGCGCCGACCACGCGGCGGGGTCGTCGGCCAGCCGCTCCAGGAGCGAGCTCAGCCCGGCGAACACGTCGTCCACCATTCCCGGGTCGAACAGGGCCGCGTTCACGTCCCAGTTGACGACCAGAGCGCCGTCCTGCACCTCGGTCAGGAGGTCCATCCAGACCTGCGGGGTCTGGGTGATGCCGCCCGTCTGGCGCAGCGAGCCGTCCAGGAGCGTGCTCCTGCCGCCGCTCAGCGGCACCGCGCTGGTGAACACCACCGGCATCAGCGCACCGTCGAACCCGCCGCGCATACGCATCAGTTCACGCAGCAGATGGACTCCGCTGACATAGGAATGGCTCAGGTCGCTCCACAGCTGCTCCTGCACCCGGCGCGCCCGGCCGGTGAAGTCGCCGGGCGCGGCGGCGTCCACCTCGACCAGGGCGAACGAGGCGAACTCGCCGACGGTGTCGTTGACGTCGGGGTGCGCGCCGAGCCGGTTGAGGTTGGTGACGTTGAGCGTGAACC
The DNA here is from genome assembly GCF_056433985.1 of Streptomyces sp. NPDC044106. Taxonomy (NCBI): domain Bacteria; kingdom Bacillati; phylum Actinomycetota; class Actinomycetes; order Kitasatosporales; family Streptomycetaceae; genus Streptomyces; species Streptomyces sp. NPDC044106. The sequence goes on along the minus strand of NZ_JBWKFZ010000004.1, from coordinate 379,108 downwards.
GGGACGCCTGGGCCCACGGCGCCAGCGCCTCCGCGTACACCGCGAGCAGCAGCCCCGCAGGCGTCAGACCCGCCTCCGCGGCCCGGTCCGTCACCCGCCGCCAGCGGTCGGCCGCGAGCCGCACCGAGCGCCGGACGAACCGCGGATGCTCCACCGATTCCGGGGTGCGCACCATGGGCAGCCCCGGCGCGGGCGCGAGGTCTGCCAGCCGCCGTTCCCAGTACTGGGCCGAGCGCCGGTGCGCCTCCGTGCCGGAGAGGTCCGCCGTCGCGAGGACGTAGTCCCGGTAGGCCATGGCGGGCGGCGCCGCAGCCGCGTCCGGGTCCGTGTAGAACAGCGTCAGGTCGTCCCAGAGAATGCGGATGCTGGCGAAGTCGGCGCAGAGCGCATCGATGCTGAAGTGCACCCGGAACCGGTCCTCGGGCAGCTCGGCCACCACCACGTCGAAGAGCGGCCAGACGTCGACGGGGCGCACCTCGTGCGAGTAGCGCTCGCGGATCTCCGTGAGGCCGCGGCGCACCTTGTCCTCGTCCGCCGCCCGCAGGTCGACGACCGGCATCTCGTACGGCGGCACCGTTTCGAGGACCCGCTGGGTCATCGTCTCCGGCATCGCCACCGCGCGCAGCATCGGATGCCGGTCCACCACGCGCTGCCAGGCGGCCCTGAACCGCGGCACATCCAGGTGCTCGCCCTCGAACTCCAGGTACATGTGGGCGGAGACGTTCCCGGAGGAGAGTGATCCCGTGCGGCCCACGCAGTACGCCTGCTGCTGGTCGGTGAGCCGGAACGGTTCGTACGCCGACGCCGGGTCGGGCCGCACGGCGGGCAGCGCGGCGGCGTCCGGCCCGTCGCCCGACCGGTCACGCTCGCTCTCGATCGCCCGGCACAGCTCGGCCACCGTGCGGTGCCGGAACACGCTGTGCGGGTCGAGTTCCATGCCGAGCCGCTCGCGCAGCCGGTTCATCACGCGGATCCCGAGCAGCGAATTGCCGCCCAGTTCGAAGAACGTGTCGTGCACGCTCACCCGGTCCACGCCGAGGAGTTCCGACCACAGGCCGGCCACCAGCTCCTCAAGACCGGTGCGCGGCCCGCCCGCGGTGTCCTCGCCGGACACGGTGCCCGGCCGGGGCAGCGCGCCGCGGTCGACCTTCCCGTGCGCGGTCAGCGGCAGCGCCTCCATGACGAGGAGGTGCGCGGGCACCATGTAGTGCGGAAGACGTGCGGCGATGTGCTCGCGCAGCTCCGCCACGCGAGGCCGGGTCCCGGTGGCCGGGGACACGTATCCGGCGAGCGCCTGGTTGCCCAGTTCGCCGTCCTGGCGCGGCAGGGCGACGACCGCCGCCGTGCCGACCGAGGGGTGGGACCGCAGCGCCGCCTCGATCTCGCCCAGCTCGATGCGGTGGCCGTCCAGTTTCACCTGGAAGTCCTCGCGGCCGACGAACTCCACGTTGCCGTCCGGCAGGAACCGCGCCACGTCGCCGGTGCGGTACAGCCGCTCGCCGGTCACCGGGTGGCTGATGAACGCCTGGGCCGTGCGCTTGGGGTCGCGCCAGTAGCCGAGCGCGAGCCCCGCCCCGCCGATGTACAGGTCACCGGGCACGCCCACGGGCCTGGGCCGCAGCGCCGCGTCGAGCACGTGCAGCGTCTGGTTGGGCAGCGGTTTGCCGTACGGGATGCTCGGCCACGCCGGATCGACCTCGTCCACGTCGTACGTACTGGAGAGGATCGACGCCTCGGTGTTGCCGCCGAGTCCGACGAACCGGACGTCCGGCGCGATGTCCCTGGCGCGCTCGGGCAGGGACAGCGGAATCCAGTCACCGCCCAGGATGAGCAGCCGCAGCGAGGCGACCCACGGCTCGGGATCGCGCTCCACCTGCTCGCAGAACAGCTCGAACAGCGCCGGGGCACCCAGCCAGGTGGTGACGCCCTCCCGGCGGACGAGGTCGAGCCAGTGCCCGGGGTCCCGGTCGGTGCCCGCGTCCGGCAGGACCAGCGTGGCCCCGGCGCACAGCGTGCCGAGCATGTCCCAGATCGACAGGTCGAAGCTCATCGCCGACAGGCCGATGGCCCGGTCGCGGTCCGTGACTCCATACCGCTCGATCACATGGACCAGCGTGTTGAGCGCGCCCCGGTGCGGCACCACCACACCCTTGGGGGTGCCCGTGGAGCCCGAGGTGAACAGCAGGTAGGCGGGGTCCTCGGGGTTCTGGGCGGGCGTCAGCGGGCCGTCGTCGACGTCCGCCCACTGCGCGTCGTCGTCCACCACGAGTTCGGTGACGCCGCGCGGCCACTCCCACCGCCCGGCCACCTTCCGCTGCGTGAGGACGAGGCGTACGCCGGTCATGTCGAGCAGCCGCTCCCGGCGGTCCGCGGGCAGCCCGGGATCGAGCGGCAGCCAGGCGGCGCCGGACTCCAACGCGCCGAGCAGGCCCACCGGTTGCTCCCAGCCCCGCTCCATGCACACGGCCACCGGATCACCGGGCCGCGCACCCAGCTCCCGGAGCCGCCGCCCGATACGGCGGGCCCGGCTCATCAACTCCCCGTAGGAGATCCGGCGTTCGCCCGAGACGATCGCGGTGTGCCCGGGGCGGGGCTCGGCGGCCCGGGCCACGGCCTCCTGCAACAGCCCCTCGGGCACCGGCGCCGCCGTCGCGTTGACCTCGGCGCGCTGCTTCTCCTGCGCGGCGGGCAACCGCACCGGTGAGGCCGGCGCGGCCCACGCCGAAGGGCCCCCGCCCAGCGAGGTCAGCAGCGCGAGCCAGGACTCGGCCATGTCGGCCAGCATGCCGTCGGGCAGTACGCCGGGGGCGTGCTCCCAGACGGCTTCGATCCGGCCGCCCGCCGCCGCCACACCAAGCGCGAGGACCGGGGCCGGGCCCGGAGGTGCCGTCACCGGTTCGCCCGTCACGGCGTCCGTGAACTCGACCAGTGGATCGAGATCCGCGTCGGTGACCCCGGCCACCGGGTCCACGGCCGTCGTGCCGGGCGCCGCGGGGGACTGCGCGGCGGCACGGCCGGCGAACCCGCCGTCGCCGAGTGCGTCCGCCACCAGGACGCGGCAGCCGGACGCCGTACGCTCCCGCAGCGCGAACCGGGGATCGCGCGACCACAGGCCGATGACCTCGGTGAAGGCGGTGCGCAGCACGGCGGTCGGGTCCAGGCCCGCGGCCCGCGCGCCTTCGGTGAGGCCGCGCCACAGGCCGGCTCCGAGGGCAGCCCGGTGGACGGCGCGGGGGCCGCCGGACGACGGCGGCAGCAGGGGCAGGCGGGGGCCGCGCGGCACCGCACCGCCGGGGTCACGGGCGAGGCCGGTGCTCATACGGGGTTCTCCGATCGGGAGTCTCGGACGTCTCTCGGGGCGTGGGGGATGCGGGTGGGGCCGTCATCGGCCCGGTCCGGCCGCGGTGGTGGCAGCAGCCCCGCGCCGATGAGGTGGTCCACGTAACGGTCGAGGAGCGGACCGTCGACGACCGGGCAGCTCACCCCGGTCCCGGCGAGCGCGTCGAGCGTGCCGGTGACGTCCAGACGCAGACTGCCGAAGCCGGGCATGCCGTGCGAGGCACCGGCGAGCGCGGCCACCGGCACCGAACCCTCGTCACCGCCCGCGTCCAGGACGTCCTTGGACACGAGCCGCGCCCAGCGCTCAGGGTCGGTCTCCACCAGCCGGTAGCCGGCCGCGCGCAACCGGGCCACGACCGCGTCGAGCCGGGTCCGCACCGGGTTGGCGAGGTGGTACGTGCCGCCCGACGCCGTACCGCTCAGGGACAGTTCGGCGAGGGCGGCGACCGCGAAGTCGACGGGCACCAGATCGAAGTCGGCGTCAGGGCCGAAGTCGGGCACCGCGCCGAGACCGGCGCAGGCGCCGATGAACCGCCAGAACGCCGAATCGGGGTCCCCGCCGCCGGTCACCGAGTCACCGCCGAGCCGCCCCGGCCGGTACACGGAGACCGGCACGCCGCGCCGCCTGCCCTCGTCGACCAGTTCCTCGGCCACCCAACGGCTGCGCACATAGCCGGAGGGCAGTACCGCGTCGGCGCCCACCCTGCCGTCCGTGCGCAGGACGCCCGGCTCGGTGTCGCGGGCGAAGAGCACACCCGGCGACGAGACGTAGTGCACCGGCTTGGTACGGCTCCGGGCCGCGAGCCTGAGCACCTCCGCGGTGCCGCCCGCGTTGGCGGCCCGCAACCGGGCGTAGGGCTGGGCCAGGTTGGCCTCGCAGCCGACGTGGTGGATGGCGTCGAGGGTGCCCGCGAGGCGCGCGAACGTCATCGGCGACAGGCCGAGCAGCGGCTCGCGCAGGCTGCCCGCGAGGACGGTCACCCGGTCCATCGGCACGTCGAGGCGGAAGCGGGCGAGCGCGCGGGCAAGGGCCCGCTCGGCCTCACCGGGCCCCTCGGCGTCCACCAGGACGTGCAGCCGCGCCCCCGTCACGTCGAGCAGCCGGGCCAGCAGATGGGCACCGAGGAAGCTCGTGCCGCCGGTGAGGAACAGGTGCTCCGGCGCGGCGACGCGTGCCGGGTCGACCGGAGCCCCGGCACAGACGATGTCCTCGTCGAGCACGGCATCGGCCCGCAGCACCGCCGCCTCCGCGTCGGCCGCGTCGGCTGTGGCCTCCTGTCCGGCCCCGCTCCCCTCGGCGCGCGCCCGGTCGAACACGGCGGCCAGCGCGGTCACCGTGGGCGCCTCGAAGAACACCTGGACGGGCAGGTCCACGCCGAGCCGCTCGCGCAGCCGCAGCAGCACCCGCACGGCCCGCAGCGAATGCCCGCCCGCGTCGAAGAAGTCCTCGTCGGGGTCGACTTCGCGCAGTCCGAGCACCTCGCGCCAGACGGCCGCGACCTCCCGCTCGGTGGCGGTGAGCGACGCATCGCCGTCCGGGGCCGCGGCGGCGGACTCGTGTGGAACCGGCACCGCCGCGGTGAGCGGAACCGGCGTGGACGGCTGCCCCAACGAGTCGCCCAGGAGGCCTAGTTCGGTCACGGGAACGCCGGGCGCGTCGAGCACGGCGGTGAACAGCCGCTCCAGATCCGCGGTGAACCGGTCGACGGACTCCGGGTCGAACAGGTCGACGCTGCCGCGCACCCCGCCCTCGATCCGCCCCTCGGTCTCCCAGTAGTGCAGCACCAGGTCGAACTCGGAGGTGTCGAGGCCGAAGTCGAAGGCCGCCACCTCCAGGTCGCCCATGCGCGCGGCCCCCGCCGGGTTCTCTCCCACCACGGCCGCCTGGAACAGCGGGTTGTCGCCGCCGTTGCGTCCCGGGCGCAGCTCGGCGGCCACCACCTCGATCGGGGTGTCCCGATGGGCGTACGCCTCCAGACAGGTCCCCCTCGTACGTTCCAGGATCTCGGTGAAGGTGAGCCCGCCCGACAGGTCGAAGCGCAGGGCCAGGGTGTTGGCGAAGAAGCCGATGAGGTGCTCCACCTCGGGCTGGTCGCGGCCGTGCACCACCGATCCGGTGACGATGTCCTCGTCGCCCGAGCGCAGGTGCACCAGCGTGTTGAAGCCGGCGAGCAGCGCCATGAACAGGGTCGCCTGATGCTCGCGGGCCAGCGCCCGCAGCCGCGTGGCCACCGGCTCGGTGAGCGTGAAGGCCCGGCTGACGGCGCGCAGACTGGTACGGCCGCGGCGGGGGCGGTCGGTCAGCCGGTCCAGGGTGGGCAGGGGTTCGCGCAGGATGCGGCCCCAGTGGGCGAGGCGCCGCTCCAGCTCCGGGCCGCGCAGCAGGTCGCGCTGCCACTGGGCGAAGTCCGGGTAGCTGAGCGGGAGGGCGGGGAGCGCGGGCGCCTCCTGCCCGCCGGTGCGGGCCGCGTACCAGGCGAACAGCTCCCGGAAGAGGATGCCCATGGACATGCCGTCGCCGACCAGGTGGTGCATGGTCACCATCAGGACGTGGTCGTCGGCGCCCAGCGGCGTCAGGAGGAACCGGACGAGCGGACCCCGTTCGAGGTCGAACGGCCGGTCGGAGTCCCGCCGCAGCCGCTCGACCGCCTCGTCCTCGCCCCGCACCCGCGGGTCGACGTCGAAGGCGAGCGGCTGCTCCGCGAGGACGACCTGACGCGGTTCGCCCGCGATCACGTGGAAGACGGTGCGGAGCGCCTCATGGCGCCGTACGACCTGTTCCAGGGCGTACGTCAGGGCGTCCCTGTCGAGGGGGCCGCGGACGCGGATCGCCTCCACCATGTGGTGGTACGAGCTCTCCGGGTGCAGCTGGGAGAGGAACCACAGGCGCTCCTGCGCGAAGGAGAGGTCGGCCGTGTCGAGGCCCCGGCGGGGGATGCGGGGCGCTTGCGGTCCCGCGCCGCCGGTCAGCCACTTCTCCATCAGCCGCTGTTTCGTCGCGGACAGCTCTGTGCCGCCCGCGAGGGGACCAGGTGGAACCATGGGGCGTCAACCTTCGCTCGTGCCCGGTGGCGGGCGCTGGGATGTTCTCGGGTGCCGCTGGACGGTGCGCGGGTCAGTCGCCGAGCAGCCGCGCGGCGTCGTCGTCCGACATGGCGAGCAGCTTCTCGTGCAGCCGCCGCTCCACGGCCTCGGCCGTCTGGGCGACGGTCTGCGCCTGCGAGAGCAGGTCGGTGACGGTGAGGGTCACCGGCAGCAGGTCCTGGAGCCGGGTGACTACTTGGGCCGCGAGCAGCGAATGGCCGCCCAGGTCGAAGAAGTTGTCGTGCGCCCCGACCGGTGCGACGCCCATGACGTCCTGCCAGACCTCCGCCACCGTCTCCTCGAGCGCCGTACGGGGCGCGGTGTACGCGGTGGGCAGCTCGGGCCGCTCGTACCGGGTGAGGCGCGGCTCGTGCGGTGCCTCGGCGGGGGCGGGGGAGGTCGTGCGGGCGGAGGGGGAGGGTGACAGGGCAGGCGCGGCCGACGGGCCGGTGGGGACGTCGACGAAGTAGCGCTGCCGCTCGAAGGGGTAGGTCGGCAGCGCGACGCGGCGCCGCGGCCCCTCCCCGCCGAGCGCACCGAGGTCCACCGGCACACCGCGCACCCACAGTTGGGCGACGGCGTCCAGCAGCGGCCCCGCGTCGGCCGCGTCCTGGTCGGTGCCCAGCGTGGCGACGACCGGAGCACCGCCTGGGCCGGTGCCGCGCCCGGCGAGGGCCCGCAGCGTGTTGCCCGCGCCGACCTCGAGGAGCGTGCGCCCGGGTGCCTCGCGCAGGGTCCGCAGGCCGTCCGCGAAGAGCACGGGCTCACGCAACTGCCGTCCCCAGTAGGCCGGGTCGGTGGCCTGCTCCGCCGTGATCCACGTGCCGGTCACGTTCGACACGTACGGCACCTCCGGCGCGTGGAGCGGCACCCCGGCCAGTGCGGCGGTGAACGGTTCCACGGCGGACGCCGTCAGCGCCGAGTGGAAGGCGTGCGAGGTCCGCAGCCCGGTGACGCGGTGCCCTTCGGCCGTGAGCCGCCGGGTCAGCTCGTCGACGGCCGCGACGGGCCCCGAGACCACCGTCTGCTCCGGGCCGTTGACCGCCGCCACCGACACATCGCCCACGGAGTCGGCCAGTTCACGCACCCGGTCGGCGGCCAGCGGCACGGAGGCCATCGCGCCGGGCGGGCACTCCTGGAGCAGCCGGCCCCGCAGGGCGACCACGCGCAACGCGTCCGGCAGCGCGACGACCCCCGACAGGCACGCGGCGGTGAACTCGCCGATGCTGTGCCCGAGCAGGGCCGTTGGGGACACGCCCCAGGTGCCGAGCAGCCGGGCCAGGGCGTACTGCGTGGTGAAGAGGGCGGGCTGGGCGAGCCGTGTCTCGGTGAGGCGCCGTGTCGCCCGGTCGACGGCGTCGGCGTCGCCGGGGTCGGGGAACAGCGCCGCGCGCAGGTCCTCGCCGAGCTCGGGGGCGAGCAGCTCGGCGCACTCGTCGACCACGGCGCGGTACGCCGGCTGCGTCTCGTAGAGCCCGCGCCCCATGTGGAGGCGCTGGCTGCCCTGACCGGGGAAGAGGAACGCCACGTCGGGGGCGGGCCCGGTCGGGTCGCTGCGGCCCACGGTGACGGGTGTGATGCCCGTGCCGTCCAGGGCGGCCACCGCCTCCGCGCGGTCCCGGCACACCAGCGCCATGCGGTGGGTGAAGGCCCGCCGACCGACCCGCAGGGTGTGTGCGGCATCGGCCAGATCCGGGGCCGTGTCGGCGCGCAGGGCGTCCGCGAGCGCGGCCCCTGAGCGCTGCAGCGCGGCGTCACCGAGGGCCGAGAGCACCAGGAGCTGGGGGCCTTCGCCGGCGGGGGAGGGGAGCGGGAGCGGCGGTTCCTCCACGACGATGTGGGCGTTGGTGCCGCCCACGCTGAAGGAGCTGATACCCGCGCGGCGCGTCTCGGTGCCCCGGGGCCACGGCGTGGGCAGGGAGCTCACGCGGAACGGGGTGCTGGGGAAGTCGATGTCGGGGTGCGGCACCGCGCAGTTGGCGACCGGGGGGATCTCCTCGTGGCGCAGCGCGAGCAGCACCTTGATGAGACCGAGTACGCCGGCCGCCGTGTCCGTGTGGCCGATGTTCGGCTTGAGGGAGCCGAGCGTGCAGTAGCCGAGCTTCTCCGTGCCGAACGCCTCGGTCAGCGCGGCGACCTCGACCCGGTCGCCCAGCGGGGTCCCGGTGCCGTGTGTCTCGACGTACGAGATCGACTCGGCCTCGGCACCGGCGACCGCCAGCGCCTCCGCGATGACCTCGGCCTGGCCGCTGACGCTCGGCGCGGTGAAGCCCACCTTGTGCGCGCCGTCGTTGTTCACGGCCGTGCCGAGGAGCACGCCGAGCACCTGGTCGCCGTCGGCCAGCGCGTCCGCGAGGCGCTTGAGGGCCACCACGCCCGCTCCGTCCCCCGGCACGGTGCCGTTCGCGTCGGCGGCGAAGGCCCGGCAGCGGCCGTCGGGCGAATTGACCCCTCCCTCGTTGTGCACGTAGCCCGCACGCTGCGGGAAGTACACGGTCACACCGCCCGCCAGGGCCAGGTCGCTCTCGCCGCCGAGCAGGCTCTGCACCGCCAGGTGCACCGCCACCAGGGACGACGAACAGCCCGTGAGCACGCTCATGCTCGGCCCGCGCAGGTCGAGGCGGTAGGAGACCCGCGGGGCGAGGAAGTCCTTCTCGTTGCCCAACAGCGCCTGGAAATCGCCGACTTCATGCAGGTAGGCAGGGTCCGCCGACAGATGGCGCTGCCAGTACGAGGTCGGCCCGCCGCCGCCGAACACCCCGACGGACCCGGCGAAGGCCGCCGGATCGTACCCGGCCGACTGGAGCGCCTCGAAGGAGCACTCCAGGAACAGCCGCTGCTGCGGATCCATCAGCTCGGCCTCGCGCGGGGTGCAGCCGAAGAACGCGGCGTCGAAGAACTCCACCCCGTCAAGGACCGGACGGCGGCGCACCAGGCGGGGGTCGTCCAGGAGCGCGTCCGGCACCCCGGACGCGCGCAGCTGCTCCTCGGTGAACTCGGTGTGCGCCTCCGCGCCGTCGTGGAGCAGCCGCCAGAACTCCTCGGGCGAGGCCGCCCCCGGATAGCGGCCGGAGAAGCCCACGACCGCGATCCGGTCGTCGTCTCCCCGCGGCCCCTGCTCTCCCCGCTCCGGGAGCCCGTGGTCGTACGTCGCCTCGTTCACCGCCCCCCCGCCTGCCCGTCCATCAGGCGCCGCAGCGACGCCGGGCGCATGTCCGCCCAGACCTCCTCGATGCGGTGCAGGCACCGCACGCGGGACCCCGTGGTGCCCTCGTGCCGCCAGCCGGGCGGGTCGGCCCGGCCGGCCGGCCACAGCGCGTACTGCCCCTCGTCATTGACGACGACGCGGTACGCGCTGCCGTCCTGCTCGTCTGTTGCCGGAAGTGTCACCGGAAGTCCTTCGCGAAGTACCGGGCGGCAGCCCTGGGAGCGGTGTTGCGGGGTGGAGCGGGAACGGCCCGGCTCAGACCTGGCCGAGCAACTCCTCGGAGATCACGGGCTGGTGGTAGGTGCAGGTCCCCGACCGCACCATCGAGCCGTGCAGCCGCTCGGCGGGGATGAGCAGCTTGTCGCCCTCCTCCATGGGGATCATCTGGCCGACGTTGTTCCAGAAGTGCATCTGCCCGATCTCCACCACGACGAGGCGGTGGTCGTCGTGCACATGGGTGGTGGAGGTCTCCTCGTGGGACTCCACGAACGTCTCCAGGTCGACCTCGATGCCGTTCTCCGCGATCAGCGCGGAGAGCTTCTCCGCCTTGACCTTGTACTCGTCGAGCCGGTCCGCCCAGTCCAGCTGCACGGCGAGGTCCTCGTCGGACACCGAGGCGAGCCGTCGCGCGTCCTCGAAACCGCGGTGGAAGGAGTGCGCTGCGCCGGCCCCGAACCGGTCGACGAGCGGGTCGAGGAGCGCCCCGGTCAGTGCCGCGAGGCCCTCGCCGGTCAGCTGCGGCGCGTCGGTGAAGTACGCGGCGCCCTCGTCCCCGAACGCCTCCTGGAACACCTCGCCGTACGCGGCCGCCGTGACGGCCTCGTCCAGGCGGTGGTGGACCCAGGCGCCCAGGAACTCACCGAGGCGCGCGTGGTCGCGGGCCACCGAGTGCAGGTGGTTGGCGCCCGCGAGCGAGGAGCCGAGGAGGAACTGCCAGTAGGCGTACGGTTCGGCGGAAAGCTCCGCACCTGCCAGCAGCGCCCGGTAGTGCGGCGCGCGGTCCGCGCGGTCGCGGAGGTCGTCAAGGAGAAGGCCACGCAGCGCGGGGTGGGCGGGGTCGTGGTCGCCGAGCAGGCCGCGGCTCACGGCGCTCTGCACCGCGGGGCGCGCGGCCGTCAGCTGCACCAGGGCGAACGTCGCCGCGTCCGTGCGGTGGCGGCAGGACCGCGCCACCTCGAGCGCGCGGCCGGGGCGGGCCCGCCGCTCCTCGAGGACGCCCTGCACGTGGCGGGTGACAGCGTCGGGTCCGCCTTCCAGCGGCGTGCGCTCCTCGTCCAGCCAGTGGAACAGGTGGTTCTCCAGGACCTGACCCGCCCGCAGCGCCAGGACGCGGTTGTCCAGCGAGCGGAACGCCTCGGCGTCGGCGGCGCTCGGGTGGCCCTCGCCGGCGGCCGGCACGAACAGCAGATCGGCGTCGTGGACGGTGCGCAGCATCCGGTGGCCGAGGAGCGCGCTCAGGCGCAGCGCCCGGTCGGCGGTCAGCGGCGTGCCGTAGTCCAGGAACCCCAGGTCGTGCGGGCGGACCGGCCGCCGGAAGGGATTGTCCTCGTTGACCAGCTCATCTGCCGTCGCACTGCGGAAAGGCGTATTCGCTGCGTATCGCCGGACAATTCCATTGGGATCGTCCGGCGCGCTCTTGATACGCGAAACAGGGGACATGAGTTTCTTTCCCTTTCTTTGGCGCCGCTGGAGGCGCACTGTTCGCACGCGGCCTGGAGCGGATAAGAAGCTAACAACGGGACGCGAACGGAGTCGTCCAACCAGGGGTGGAAATCCCCTCTACGACCCGCAGTTGAGGTTCCTGGGCAAGCCGCCCACCTCGTGGTTATGGTGGCCGGGCGGACCGACCTGTGAACCCGACACGGCCGCGAATGGGGAGTGGACCGATGACCGAGACCGTGACCAGCCCACCGCCCTCAAGTGAGGACGGCGGGCGGCTATTGCGTGAGTGGCTGGCCCGAAACCGTCGGGAGAACCGGGTGCTCTGGGACGAGGCCACTCGCTCGTGCCAGGTATTCGGCTTCGCCGAGACCCAGCACATGCTGAAGGACCCGGAGACCTTCTCCTCCGACTTCGCCAGACTGGTTCCGGCCAAGGGAGCGGCCAAGACCACGCCCGAGGGCCGTCCGGTCCCGAACCTGCTGGAGGGGCACCTGAGCGTCACCGACCCGCCGCGCCACAGCAAGCTGCGCAAGCTGGTCGCTCAGGCCCTGACACCCCGCGCCGTCCAGCAACTCGAAGGAAAGATCACCGAGATCACCGCGGGACTCCTCGACGCCATGGCGGGCCGGGACGAGGTCGACATGGTGACCGCGTTCTTCAACCCGCTGCCCGTGACGGTCATCGCGGAGCTGCTCGGCGTGCCGGCGGCCGATCACGCGATGTTCCGCGGCTGGGCCGACGCCCTGGTCACCGCCAACCACGACGCGGGCGCGGTCGACGCGGAGCGGCTGCAACTGCCGGGGAACATGGACGCGTTGCTCCTGGAGATGCAGGACTACCTCCTCGATCACGCCGCGCACCGGCGCCGCGAGCCGTCCGACGACGTGCTCAGCCGGCTGGTGGCCGCCGAGGTGGACGGCGAACGGCTCAGCGACACCGAGGTCTTCACCACCACCCTCATGCTGCTGCTCGCCGGACACATCAGCACCACCCTGCTCCTGGGCAACAGCCTGCTCTGCCTCGACGACAACCCGGCGGCCCTCGCCGCACTGCGCGCGAACCCCGCGGCAGTCCCCGGCGCCCTGGAGGAGGTGCTGCGCCACAGCCCGCCCGCCCCGCTTGCGTACCGGCTGACCACGCGCGACACCACACTCGGCGGTGTGGAGATCCCCGCCGACGTGATGGTGGCGTCCTGGGTGCTCTCGGCCAACCACGACGAGCGGCAGTTCACCGACCCCGAGACCTTCGACATCACCCGCAGCCCCAACCCGCACCTGTCCTTCGGCCACGGCATCCACTTCTGCATCGGCGCACCGCTGGGGCGGATGGAGGCCCGGATCGCGCTCGGCATGCTCCTCGAACGCTGCGGTGAACTGCGCTTCGCCGAGCCACCGGTGCCCTACACGTCGCCGACCGTCCTCGGCTGCAAGCGCATGGTGCTGTCGAGCCCTGTGGCCTGACCCGCGGGTACGCGTTCGACGTCCTGGGACCGGAAGGGGCAGCGGTCCTCGCCGGTCGCCGGTCCCTCCGGTGTGTCGGCCAGGAAGTACTGCCGCCACTCCCGGTTGTCCGGGTCGCCGTACGAGCCCAGTTCCGGGGAGGCCTCGACGGCGTCGTAGCGGCTGAGCCGCTTGCGGATGATGCGCCGTGCCGCGGCCCCGGGCGGCGTGTCGGCGCCCAGCTCCTCGAACACCCAGCGCGGCTGGAAGGTGATGAAGAAGACGGGGCTGTGCCGGCTGCGGCGCAGCACGTGCGCGGGGGTGTTGCAGACCACGAAGATCGGAGTGCCGCCGAAGCTGAACTCCCACCACGGGTCGTCCGTGTCCCGCGGCACCTGTGCGGGCCACGGGCTCTCGTCCGTGTCGTGCAGATGCTGGAGCACCGACCAGAACGTCCCCCGGTACTCGTCCATCGTTCGGGTGCGGCCGTCCGGCCGGAAGAAGACGATCAACGACGTCTCACGGCCGAGCTCCTGATATCCGGCCAGGTACTCGGTGAGCGTGGCGCCGAGCGAGTCCCAGGTGCTCCGGTCGTCGAGGGACTCCACGAAGCCGAAGCGCAGACTGTCCCGCTTGGTCCCCGACACCGCGAAAGTGCAGGGAAAGGGCGAATTATTCGACAGGAGCGTCTCCTGCAATTCCCGAACGCATTCAGGCCCCCACTCGGGTATTTCGCCGATGACGTTCTCTGCCATGTGAATATCACCCCGACGGTAGCTCTTCATTCGCGCTGCCCTGGCGGCCGGGCACCGATCGGCGAGGACGCTACCAGCGTTCACCGGCGCGGGTCTTCCAACTCGAGTAGGCATTCCGCCCTGCAACCGAGAGTGCAAGAAACGGGTGTGATGTAAACCGTGGGATGTACTGCGTTGCCCGGCAGCAAACCGTCTTCCGGTCGGCATCGCAGATCGATAGCATGTGGGCCACCTTGCGGTGGTGATACGGGCGAATCCGAACCGCCTTTCCGCATTCCCGTGGCCGGCCACCCGAATCCGAACTTTGCCCCCAGAGAAGGAGAATCACATGCCCGCTCTCGATGCGCGGACTTCCGAAGGCACGGCGGCCGCCGCGGAACTGGAGCGTGTCCTTGAGGCACACCCCGGTGTCGAGCAGTGCGCCGTGCTGACCGGGACCAGTCCTGACGGCATACCGGTGCGCACGGCCTATGTGGTCCCCCGCCGCAACGACGCCGTCATGGACGACGGGGCCACGCTCGGCCGGCAGTACGTGGCCGAATGGCAGGGCGTGTACGACCACGTGTACGCCCAGCCCGCCTCCGACGACCCCACGTTCGACATCCGGGGCTGGCTGAGCAGCTACACCGGCGGCGAGCTGAGCGAGGACGACATGCGGGCCTGGCTGGACGGCACGGTGACCCGGATCAAGAGCCTGGGCGCCCGGCGCATCCTCGAAGTCGGCTGCGGCACGGGCCTGTTGCTGCACCGCCTGGCGCCCGGCACCGAACGCTATCTGGCCAGCGACATCTCGGCGGGCGCGGTGGACCGCATCCGCGGTGCGTTCGGAGGCCGGCTGCCGGGCGGCGTGGACATCTTCCAGGCGCCCGCGGACGACATGTCGGCGGTGGCCCCCCGCTCCGTCGACGGCTTCGTCGTGAACTCGGTGTCGCAGTACTTCCCGGACGAGGAGTATCTGGACCGCGTCATGCGCCAGGCCGTCGACGCGGTGGACGAGGGCGGCTTCCTCTTCATCGGGGACGTACGGTCCGCGGCGCTGAACCGGGCGTTCGGCGCGGGCCTCGAACTGGCCCGCGCCCCGGAGCGGGCCCCGAGCGAGAAGGTGCAGGCACTCGTCGAGCGCCGCTGCTGCACGGGCACCGAACTCATCATCGATCCGAGCTACTTCACCTCGCTCGCCGACCGGCTGCCGCGCGTCGTCCATGTGGCCGTGCTGCTGCGGCGGGGGACGCGTCGCACCGAGATGAACCGCTTCCGCTACGACGTGGTGATCCGCCTCGACCGGTTGCCCGCGGGCGTCACCGCCGTGCCCGAGTGGCGGCCCTGGGAGCGGGACCGCTGGGGCGCGGCCGAACTGCGCCGCCATCTTCGGGACGAGCGCCCTGCGGCGCTCGGGCTGCTCGGCGTGCCCAACGCGCGCGTCCTGGCCGACCATGTGGCCGCCGAGCTCCTTGCGCGGCCCGACCGCCCCGCCGTGGCGGGCGAGGTGCTCGCCAAGGCCCGCGCCGCGGCCACCGACGGGGTCGACCCCGAGGAGATCTGGGCGCTCGGCGACGACCTGCCCTACGCGGTCCGCCTCAGCTGGGCCCGTTCCCTGCCCGACGGGGCCTTCGACGTGAGCCTGGTCCGGGTCGAGGACGCGGCGGCCCCGGCACCGGAGGTCCGCTTCCCCGAGGAGCCTGCCCCGCCGCGCAGGCCCGTCAACCGGCCGTGGTACGGGCGGGTGGAGAACCTGAGCCCGGTCAAACTGCGTGCCCATGTACGGGAGCGGGGAGCCGAGTCCGTGATGCCGGGCCGGTTCGTGCTCCTGGAGTCGCTGCCCGGCGAGCCCGGCGAGCATGGCGCCGCGTTCGACAAGGAGGCGTTGCGCTCGATCCAGTGGGCGTGATCCGGCCACGGCACAGTGACTGTTGTCACGTGTGAAACAGGCTATGGGCCCGTTCGGGTGGAGTAGCGGGGTAAGGGCCGCTCGGGCAATTTCCTTGCCATATGCATGGATTGGTCCGGCATATGGTGACCATAAGAGGGTGAGACCCCGTGGCTGAATAAGAGTAGCCGTAAAGCGCAGTGATAACAGTTTTCATATTGCAAAAGGTGCGCAAGTGCGGCGCTGGGGCGGAAGCGGCGGCTCCAGCGCTGCGTCCCGCCGCCCCGAAGGGAGGGGGAATCGCGCCAACCTAAAAGCGGAAGACTAGATTCCGTCAAATTTATGTAACGTTCACATAGGCTATGGCTCATAACGGCCCACGCTGTTCTGTGCGTTGCAGGCGCACCGGCGGATGTGATGACTCGTCTGATGGGGGAGCTGGCAATGCGGTGCGTAAGTGCGATACGAGCCGTGGACGGTCGGGAGGAAATGCTGTCGGCGCGGCCCAGACCAGGGGCGCGTAACAGCCGGATAAAACTGTTGCTCGGCGACGAACAGCCATTGGTGCGCCGCGGACTGCGCGCACTCTTCGAAAGCGATCCGGCGTTCCGGGTCCAGGGCGAGGCGGCCAACGGCGCCTCCTTGCTCGAACTGGCGAACACCCACCGGCCGGACATGGTGCTGATGGACGCGGACCTCCCAGGACCCGATGTCCTCGACGTCGTCCGCCGGCTCGTCGGAGACCGTCACGACGGCAGTACCGGCGTGGTCCTGCTTGCCTCCGAAGGCGGCCTGGCCGACGGATGCGTGCTCGGTGCCGCCCGCGCGGGGGTGCGCGGCTTCCTCTTCAAGCGGGAGTCCTCGGAGATCGTCTCCGGCGTACTGGACGTCGCCCGGGGCGGCGCCGCCATGAGTCCCGGCATCGTGGGCCAGGTGCTCAAGGCGCTGCGCCGCACCCACCGGCCACAGGCGCTGCGCCCGTCCGGTGAACTCGCCCTGCTCACCCCGCGCGAGATGCAGATCTTCCAGCTCGTCGCCCAGGGACTCACCAATCAGCAGATCGCGGACGTCCTCGTCCTCTCCGAGGCGACGGTCAAGTCCCACTTCAACCGCATCTGCCGCAAACTGGCCCTGCGCAACCGGGTCGACGCGGTGATCCTCGCCTACGAGATGGGCGTCGCGGGAGCCGTCACGGAACCCCGTTCCACCGCTTGAGGGAGCGGGGCGCCGGCCGGCCCGGCGCCCCGCGGCCCCTGGCTATGCCGTCGGGACTTGGCAGCCGTGCGCAGCGGCCAGCGTCCGGGCCACCTCCGCGGCCACTTCAGCAAGCCGTTCGTGCAGGTAGAAGTGGCCGCCGGGGAAGACATGTGAGGTGAATTCCCCATCGGTGATCTCGCTCCAGCGGAGCATCTCCGCAGGGCTGACATGCGGGTCGTCCGTGCCGCAGTACGCCGAGACCGGGGCGGAGATCCGCGCCCGCGGGTCCGGCCGGTACGTCTCGATGAGGCGGTAGTCGTCCCGGATGGCGGGCAGGAACAGGGACCGGAAGTCGGCGCTGTCGAGGATGTCGCTCGACGTGCCCTCCAGCGCGCGCAAGTCCTCGACCAGGGCGTCGTCCGACAAGAGGTGCACCGCGGAGGCGAGGGCCGCGTGCGGTGCGGGCCGCCCCGACACGCACAGCCGCAGCAGCCCGCCAGGGCAGTCCCGCTCGATCCGCCGCGCCACCTCGAAGGCGACGGCGGCGCCCATGCTGTGCCCGAACAGCACCAGCGGCCGTTCCCGCGTCACCGGCAGCGCGGCGGCGATCTCGTCCGCGAGTGCCTCGATGCTCGGCGCGGGCGGCTCGTCGAACCGGTCCTCGCGTCCGGGGCAGCGCACCGCAAGAATTTCCACCTCGGGTGCGAGTTCCCGGGCCCACCCCTGGTAGGAACTGGCGCCGCCGCCGGCGTGCGGAAAGCACACCAGGCGCGGCGCACCCGGCTTCGCCCCGTGGCGGCGCACCCATCGCTCGGAACCTGCCATTTCGGCCGTCATGCTCCTTCTCCCGCATGTCCGTTGCCCGTGGCGCCGCAAAGGGGCATCGTCTTTCGCCCGGCTCTTCCCGGGAAATTCGCGGCCGCTTGAGGAGCCGCGATCGTACATATGGGCCGGGCATTGGACAAGGGCCGGGATAGCGCGGGGCACGAGGCGGAACCACGGTTGGAGACACCGATGGCTACCGGAGTTGGACGACGCCCGCGTACCCCGCTGTTACGTTCGGCCGGGGCCGATGATGTCGGTTACCGGCTCCGTCGGACGACTTTGAATGCGGGAATTGCGGGAATCCCTCTCAGGGCGCCCGGCCCGCTGTCCCGAAGAGAGAAAACAGGGGACCCGCGCAGTGACGAGTACCGAGGACCGGACCGAGATATCCCCCGATGAGCAAAGGCGCGAACTCACCCGGCTGCTGCTGGCCGAGGCGGGAGTGCGGCGGCCGGATCCGGCCCGCGCCACCGTCGCGGTCCAGGAGCCGGGGAACGGCACCGCCGATGCGGCGCCCGCCCCGCTGACCGCCGCCGAGGAACGCATGTGGTTCCTGAGGCAGCTGCGGCCGGACGACATCGCCTACAACCTGTGCGGGGGCATCCGGCTCACCGGCCGACTCGACCTGGACGCGCTGGCCGCCGCCGTCACCGGCCTGGTGGCGGCGCACGACATCCTGCGCACCCGCTACCCGTCCGGCGACGACGGAGCGCCGGTCCGCGAGGTGCTGCCCGCGCCGGACACGGTCCCGCTGGAGGTGACCGAGCTGGGCGACCTGCCCGACGACGAGCGCGTGCCCGCGGCGGAACGCGCCATCGAGCAGGAGGGGCGCAGGGCCTTCCGGCTCGATGACGAGACGCCGATGCGCCTGCGCGTGTTCCGCTTCACGCCGGCCGACCACGTGCTCACCCTGACGGTCCACCACATCGCCTTCGACGACACCTCCTGGGGCCGCGTCCTCGACGAGCTCGCCGCCCGATACGCCGTGGCGAGCGGCGCAGGAGGTTCCGTACCCGCCCGCCCCCGCGTGCAGTACGCCGACTTCGCCCGGTGGGAGAGGGCGCAGCTCGACGACGGCGTCTGGGAACGCCAACTGGCATACTGGAAGGGGCGCTTGGGTCAACCGGCCGCCCCCCTCGCCCTCCCCGCCGACCATCCCCGCACCGGCGGCACCGACACGGACGGCGTCCGGCGCGACGCGCTTCTCGGCTCCGACGACAGCCGCGCCCTGCGGGAACTGGCCCGCCGGAGCGGGGCGACGCTGCACACCGCGCTGCTCGCCGGGTACCAGGCCGTCCTGCACCGCTGGAGCGGCGAGAGCGACATCGCGGTCGGCTCGCCCGTCGTCAACCGGGGCCGGACCGAGTTCGAGGACGTGGTCGGCAACTTCGGCAACACCGTCGTACTGCGCACCGACCTCTCGGGCGCCGCCTCCTTCCGCGCGCTCCTCGCCCGTACCCGCGACACCTGCGCCGACGCCTTCGCCCACCAGGACGTCCCCTTCGACCGGGTCGTCGAGGCCCTGCGGCCCGCAGGCGCGGTCGGCCAGGCGCCGCTGTTCGACGCCGTGTTCTCCTTCGTCGCCGCGCGGCCCCGCCGGGTGGAGACCCCCTCCCTGACCTTCGCTGAGCACCCGCACCACAACGGCACCTCGCGCTTCCCGCTCGTCCTCGAAGTGCGCGAGGCCGCCGACGGGCTCGCCTTTGGACTCACCGGCCGGGGCGACCTCTTCTCGGCGACCGCGCTGGACCGGATGCTGGGCCACCTCCTGACGTTCCTGCGGGACGCGGTCGCCCGCCCGGACGCTCCGCTGGACGACCTGCGGCTGCTCACGGAAGCCGAGGAGCGCAGGGCCCTGACCGAGTGGAGCCGCTCCCGCGAGGAGCCTCCCGAGGAACGGCCGCTGCACCGGCTGGTGGCCGAGCAGGCGGCCCGCACCCCCGACCTGGTCGCCGTCGCGGCGGACAGCACCACCCTCACGTACCGAGAACTGGACCAGCGGGCCGATGAGCTGGCCGCCCGGCTCAGGGCCGAAGGGGTGGGGCCCGAACGCATCGTGGGCGTGCACCTGGCCCGTACGCCGGCCCTGGTGGTCGCGCTGCTCGCCGTACTGAAGGCGGGCGGAGCCTTCATGCCGCTCGAACCGGACTGGCCCGCCCTGCGCCTGCGCTCCGTGGTGGAGCGGAGCCGCCCGCTGCTGGTCCTCACGGACAGCCGGCACACCGCGGCGCCACCACCGCTCGACGTGCCCGTGCTGGACCTGGCGCAGCCCCCGGCCCCGGTCGAAGGACCGGACATCCCCGGCTGCGACCCTGCGATGGAGAACGTGGCCTACGTCATCCACACCTCCGGCTCCACGGGCACCCCCAAGGGGGTGATGATCCGTCACCAGGCCATTTCGAGCCGCCTGGTGTGGCAGTCCGCGCTCCTCGGCATGACCAGCGACGACCGTGTCCTGCACAAGGCGCCCATGGGCTTCGACATCTCCGTGAACGAGATCTTCCTGCCCCTGGTCAACGGTGCCCGCCTCGTCCTCGCGGACCCCGGCGCGCACGGTGACGTCGGATATCTGGCCGAGCTGATCGAGCGGGAACGCGTCACGTTCCTCTACATCGTCGCCTCGATGCTGGAGGTCCTCCTCGAACGCGACGACATCAGCCGTGCGGCCCGCTCGATCCGGCACCTGTGGTGCGGCGGCGAGGCGCTCACCCCCGCGCTCTACCGGCGCTTCCGCGAACGCCTCGACGCCACCATGTACCACGGCTACGGCCCCGCCGAGACGACCATCGGGATCAGCTGCCAGGTCTTCGACGAGGAGGAGGACGGCGCGGTCGTCACCCTCGGCAGGCCCAACCCCAACGCCCGCCTGTACGTGCTCGACCCGTCCATGAGGCCCGTGCCCGTGGGCGTCGTGGGAGAGATCCACATCGGCGGCATGCCGCTGGCCCGCGGCTACCTGAACGACCCGGCGCGCACCGCCGAGTCGTTCGTGCCCGACCCGTTCGGCGTCGAGCCCGGCGGGCGCCTCTACCGGACCGGTGACCTGGCCCGCTACCGCGAGGACGGGCGCGTCGAGTTCATCGGCCGCGCCGACCACCAGGTCAAGGTGAGGGGCTTCCGCATCGAACTGGGCGAGGTGGAGGCGGCCCTCGCCGCCCACCCGGCCGTACGCCAGGCCGTCGCCCTGGTGCGTTCCGGGGAACCGGGCGGAGACCGGCTCGCGGCGTGGTGTGTGGCCGAACAGCCGGTGGCGGAGGCCGAGTTGCGTGCGTGGCTCGCGGCCCGCCTTCCGCACTACGCGGTCCCCGGTGAACTGCGCCTACTGCCCGCGTTGCCGCTGACCGCCGCAGGAAAGACGGACCGCGCCGCGCTGCTCGCCCTGGAGCCGGCCCCTGCCGCCGCCGTCGCCGTCGTGGACCCTGAGAACGACCTCGAACGCGCGGTCGCCGCCGTGTGGACCGAACTGCTCGGCCGGACCGACCTCGGCACCCGGCACAACTTCTTCGACGTGGGCGGCCATTCGCTGCTGCTCGTCCGCGCGCAGAACCTGTACAAGCGCCGCCTGGGCCGCGACATCCCCCTGGTGGAGCTCTACGACCACCCCACCGTGGCCGCGCTCGCGGCCCACCTCTCCCGGGACCCGGGCAAGGGCGGTGACCCGGAGCTGGAACGCGTACGGGCCCGCGCCCGGCGCCGCAGGCAGCGCGGGACCGGAGGAGCGGCGGGCACGGCCGGGACCCCCGAGGTCCCCGGTGAGAGGACGTGATGAGGACCGTGGACAACGCACTGGCATCCGGCGCCGAGGCGCCCCGGGGGGCACACCCGGACAACGACATCGAGAACGGCACCGGCAGGGAGAACGGCACCGACATCGAGAACGGCACCGACATCGCCGTCATCGGCATGGCCGGACGCTTCCCGGGCGCGCGCGACCTGACCGCCTTCTGGGAGAACCTGACGGCGGGACGTGAGTCGGTCGCGCCGATCGACGACGCCGACTACCTCGCGGCGGGCGGCGACCCCGAGCTGCTCGACGATCCCTACCTGGTCAGGATGGCCTCCGTCGTCGACGGCATCGAGGAGTTCGACGCCGCGTACTTCGGCTACCCGCCCGCCGAGGCGGAACTCCTCGACCCGCAGCAGCGGCTCTTCCTCGAATGCGCCCACCACACTCTGGAACACGCCGGCTACGGCCCGGGCACCACCGAAGGCCTGGTGGGCGTGTACGCGGGAGCCCAGCAGAGCCGGTACTTCCTCGACCACGTCTACCCCCGGCTGCGGGCCGGGGACGGCCTGGCCCTGCACCACGCCCAGCTCGGCAACGTCAACAGCACCCTGGCCACCCGGGTCAGCTACGAACTCGGCCTGAACGGCCCCAGCCTGTCCGTGCAGACCGCCTGCTCGACCTCGCTCGTCGCGGTGCACCTCGCCTGCCAGGACCTGCTCGACGAGCGCTGCGACGTGGCGCTCGCCGGCGGCGTGTCCCTCAACCCGGCCCTGCGCCAGGGGTACCGCTACGTGCAGGACGGCCCGTTCTCCCGGGACGGCCGATGCCGCCCCTTCGACGCCGACGCCACCGGCATGACCGGGGGCGAGGGCGTGGGCGCCGTGCTGCTCAAGCGGCTCGCCGACGCCCTCGCCGACGGCGACCACATCCACGCCGTCATCAAGGGCACCGCGGTCAACAACGACGGCGACCGCAAGGTGGGTTTCGCCGCCCCCAGCGTCGTCGGCCAGGCCGAAGTGATCGTCACCGCCCGGACCCTGGCGGGAGTGGACGCCGACACCATCGGCCTCATCGAGGCGCACGGCACGGGCACACCGGTCGGCGACCCCATCGAAGTCGCGGCGCTGGCAAGGGCGTTCGCCCTCGACACGGACCGTACCGGCTACTGCGCGCTCGGTTCGGTCAAGAGCAACATCGGGCACCTGGACGCCGCGGCGGGCATCGCGGGGCTGATCAAGGCCGTCCTCGCCCTGGAGCACCGCACCGTGCCGGCGTCCCTGAACTTCCGCACGCCCAACCCCCACCTGGCGCTCGACACGACCCCCTTCTACGTACCCACCACGACCCGTCCCTGGGCGGAACAGCCCCACCCGCGCCGCGCCGGGGTCAGCTCCCTGGGGATCGGCGGCACCAACGCGCACGTCATCCTGGAGGAGGCACCCGCACCCGCACCCGCCCCCACGCCCCCGCCCGCCTCCGCCCCCGCGCCGATCGCCGAAACTCCCGCCGAACACATCCTCGTCCTCTCCGCCCGCACACCCGAAGCGCTCGACGACCTCGGCCACCGGCTCGGCCGACGCCTCAAGGACGAGCCGGGCCTCGCCCTGGCCGACGTGGCCCACACGCTCCGCGCGGGCCGCCGCGCCCACCCCCACCGGCGCGCCGTCGTCGCCCGCGACACCGCTGAGGCGGCCCGCGCGCTCGCCCCCGGCGGCCCGGCCCACCAGGCGGTCCCCGGCCGCCCGGTTGTCTTCCTCTTCCCCGGCGCGGGATCGCAGCACCCCGGCATGGGCCGCGACCTGTACGACCGCGAACCCGTCTTCCGCGAGCAGATCGACCGGTGCGCCGACATCCTGCGCCCGCACCTGCCCACCGACCTGCGCACGATGCTGTACGAGGACGAGCCCGTGGCCGGCGGGGTCTTCCCGGCCCTCCTGTCCACCGAGTACGCGCTCGCCCGGCTCGTCATGTCCTGGGGCCTGCGCCCCGCGGCGCTGCTCGGCCACAGCCTCGGCGAGTACACCGCGGCCTGCGTGGCCGACGTGCTGCGCCTGGAGGAGGCCCTGCCGCTGGTCGTACGGCGCGAGGAACTGTTCGCACGCGCTGCCGGAGGCGGCGGCATGCTGGGCGTGGCCCTCGACGAGAGAGGGGCGGCCCGCCTTGACGCGGACCTCTCGCTCGCCGCCGTCAACGGCCCCCGCGCCTGCGTCCTCGCGGGACCGGAAGCCGCGCTCGCCCGCGCCGAACGGCGGCTGACGGAACAGGGCGTCGACCACCGGCGCATCCGCTTCGGCGCGGCGGCCCACTCCGCCCTGCTCGACCCGGTCCTCGACACCTACGCGCAGGCGCTGAGCACCGTCCGGCTCGGCGCCCCCCGCATCCCGTACGTCTCCAACCTCACCGGCACCTGGGCCACCGCCGAACAGACCGCGGACCCCGCCGCCTGGGTGCGCCACACCCGCGAACCGGTGCGGTTCTCCGACGGCCTGCGCACCCTGCTGGCCGAGGGCGACCCGCTCGTCCTCGAAGTCGGCCCCGGACGCGCCCTCTCCACACTGACCCGGGGCCTGGCCGCTCCCGGCACGCCGGTGCTGCCGTTGATGCGCCACCCCCAGGCCCAGGAGCCGGACCGGCGCACGCTGCTCCAGGCCGTGGGAGACGCCTGGAGCCATGGCGCGGACATCGACTGGAACGCCCTGACCACCGGCCCCGCCCCCCGCCGTGTCCCACTGCCCGGCTACCCCTTCGCCCGCACGCGGCACTGGATCGATGTCCAGGCGCGCACCGCGCCCACCGCGCCCGCCGCACCGGCCGGACCCCCGGCTCCCGCGCAGGCGGAACGGTTCCCGGTCGAACTCTCCGCACACCTGGACTGGATGACCACCGCCGAGCGGCACCTGCGCACCGAGCACGCAGCCCGCAGGCTCCCCGTCGAACTGACCCGGAACCTCGACGCCCTGGCCACGGCCCATGTCTGCGCGCTGCTGCGCCGGGCAGGCGTCCCCACAGCCCCGGGCGCCGTCGTCGAACGCGCCACCGTCCACGAGGCGTTCCGCACCGTCCCGGCCTACCGCCCCTTCGTGGACGCCCTGTTGGGCCTGCTGGCCGACGACGGCATTCTCACCGCCGACGCCGACCGACTGCGCTTCACCCCGGCCGCCGCCGACGTCGGTGACCCGGCCGTGCTCACCGCGGGCATCGTCCGGGACCACCCCGACCAGGCCGACGATCTCGACTACCTCGACCACTGCGTACGCCACTACCCGCAGGTGCTCTCCGGAGCCCTGGCGGGCACCGAAGTGCTGCTCCCCGAAGGCAGCGACGAGCGCCAGCGGGCCCTGATCGACCGCCGCCTCGCCTTCAGCGACATCCCGCTCTACCGCGGGCTCATCGCCCGGACGGTCGCCAGGCTCGCCGCCGAGGCGGGCGGGCGCCCCGTGCGCGTCCTGGAGATCGGTGCCGGCCGCGGCTACCTCACCTGGGGCGTGGCCGAAGAGCTGCGTTCGCTGCCCGGCGTCGAGTACCACTTCACCGACCTGGGCCGCTCCTTCGTCCTGGACGGCCAACGCCACGCGCGAGAACAGGGGCTGACGGCCCTTCAGTTCGGGGTTCTCGACATCACCCGCGACCCGGCGCCCCAGGGCTATCCGGCCGCCTCCTTCGACCTCGTCCTCGCTTTCAACGTGCTGCACGCCACCCCCGACCTGCGCCAGGCCGTGCGCCACGCCGCCGGACTCCTCGTCCCCGACGGAGCGGCGATGCTTCTCGAAGCGTCCCGGCAGCAGCGCTGGTCACTGATGACGACCGGCCTGTACGAGGGCTGGTGGTACTTCGACGACGACCTGCGCGAAGGGTCCCCGCTGGTCGGGCCAGAGGTCTGGCGGGACCTGCTGCGCGCCGAGGGCCTCGCCGACGTCACCACCTTCCCCCGTTCCGCCGCCGACGACGAGAGCGATCACACCCTGGTCGTCGCCCGGCGCGGCGCGGCGCCCCGCGCCGCCGCCGGCCCCTCGTCCGCCGCCGTCGGCCGCTCCTTCAACCGGCGCCCCGACCTGTCCGTGGCCTACACCGCCCCGGCGACCCCGCGCGAGAAGGAGGTCGTCACGGTCTGGGAGGAGGTGCTCGGTATCGACGGCATCGGCGTCCACGACAACTTCTTCGATCTGGGCGGCGAATCCCTTCTGGCCATGCAGCTGATGGCGCGCCTCCGCGACCGGTGCGGCGCCGAACTGTCACTGCGCCGCATCTTCGACGCCCCCACCGTCGCCGACCTCGTCCCCCTCCTCGAACAGGCCGCACCGGCCGCCGTCGGCCGTATCCGCCGCAGCGCCCGCCGCGGCACGCCGCAGGCCGCAACGGCCGCAAACGTCCGGGGCGACACGTCCGAGCAGCACGACAAGACCGAGAGGACGCAGCAGCCGTGACCCTGGCCGAGCACCCCGAGTCCAACGCCCCCGCCGACGCCGGGCCGCTGCGCTTCCCCGCCTCCTACGCCCAGCAGCGCATGTGGTTCTTCCACCACCTGCAGCGGGACAACCCGTACTACAACATCCCGCTCGCGCTGCGCTGGTCGGGCCGGGTCGACGTGGCCGCGCTGCGCCTCGCCCTTGAGCAGGTCGTGGCGCGCCACGAGATCCTGCGCACCACCTTCACCACGCAGAACGGCGAACCGCACCAGGTCGTGGCCCCCTCCGGTACGGCGGCTCTCGACACCGTGGAACTGGCGCCCGAGCAGGAGCGGCAGTGGGCCCTGGACTGGGTGGACCGGCCCTTCGACCTGACCCGCGGACCGCTGCTGCGCGCCGCGCTCATCACCACGGGACCCGACCGGCACCTGCTGATCCTCTGCCAGCACCACATCATCACCGACGGCTGGTCGCTCAACCTCCTCACGAAGGAGCTGACCGCCTTCTACCGCGAGCACCTCACCGGCGAGCCCACCGGCCTCCCGGCGCTGGAGATCCAGTACGCGGACTTCGCCGACTGGCAGCGCGACCGGCTCGCCGGAGACGAACTGGAACGCCAACTTGGGTATTGGCGCGCGCAGTTGAGGGGCGACCTGCCGACCCTGGAGCTGCCCGTGGACCGGCCGCGCCCCGCGGAGCAGACCTTCCGCGGCGCCCGCGTCGACATCGCCCTGCCCGCCGAGCTCACCGAGGCCCTCACCGCACTCGGCCGCGCCCACCGCGCCACCCTGTTCATGACCCTGTTCGCGGGCGTCAGCGCACTGCTGCACCGGTACACCGGGCAGGACGACGTGCTGATGGGCTCTCCGGTGGCAGGCCGCGACCAGGTCGAGACCGAAGCGCTGCTCGGCCTGTTCGTCAACACCCTCGTGCTCCGCGGCGACCTGTCCGGCGAACCGACGTTCGCCCAACTGCTCGGCCGCGTACGGCAGATGTGTACCGATGCCTTCGCCCACCAGGACGTACCGCTCGACAGGCTGGTGGAGGAGCTCCAGCCGGATCGCGACGCGAGCCGCACCCCGCTGTTCCAGACCCTCTTCGCGCTCCAGAGCGGCCCGGACACCGAACGCGCCCTTCCCGGCGCCCAGTTGCGGGCGGAGGCGCTGCCCCGCGCGTCCACCCGCTTCGACCTGGAGTTCCACCTCTGGCAGGACGGCGGGCAGCTGCGCGGCACCATCGTGTACAGCACCGACCTCTTCGCCGAGGCCACGGTGCGCGGCCTGGCGGACCATCTGCACCGCCTCCTCGCCGAGGCCGTACGCACCCCCGAACGCCCCGTGTCGGACCTGCCCCTGCACGACGCCGAGGCCCTCCCGGCCCCGCCCGCCCTCGCACCCGACACCGTCCCGGCACGCCTCGCCGCACAGACGCTGCGCACCCCGCGGGCGACGGCCCTCACGACAGGCACGGGCCGGCACACGTACACGGATCTCGCCGAGCGCGTACGGGCCGCCGCCCACTGGCTGCACGCCCAGGGGCTGCGCCACGGCGACCGTGCCGCCCTGTGCCTGCCGCCGGGACCTCTCTCCGTGACGACGGCGCTCGCCCTGCTGCGGCTCGGCGTGGTCTGCGTACCGCTCGACCCCGCGACGCCCGAACCGGCCGCCCGCGCCTTCATCGCCGACAGCGGGGCGAGTGTCCTGCTCACCGCGGGGCCGCCCTCCTGGGGGCACACCCCGCCCGTCCTGGACCTCACCGGCCTGCCGGTCACCCGGCCCGACGGCGCCGACGACCCGGCCGGTCCGCCCGTGCGTCCCACCGACCCCGCCGTAGTCGTCCACGGCGACCACGGGCCCGTACCGGTCACCCACGCCCAGCTGTGCGACACCGTGGACTGGCTCCAGCGCCGCACCCCGCTCACCGCCGACGACATCGTCCTGCACCACCGGCCGGACGCGCTGCTCTGCGCCGTCCACGCCATCCTGTGGCCCCTGCTGCACGGCGCGGCCGTCCACCCGGCGCCGTCGGCCGACGACACCCCGGCGACCGTCGCGTTCCTGCCGCCCACCGCACTGGCCACCGGGGCCGTCGCCCGGCTGCGCCTGGTCCATACCTCGGGCGGCCTGCTGACGGCCCGCCTCGCCGACCGGTTCCACGCCGCCACCGGCGCCGCGCTGCACCGCCTGTGGCCGCTCCCCGAAGCAGGCGGCTACGTCGCGGCCCTGCACTGCGCACCGGGCCTGGCCGGCCACGAGCTGAGCACCGGTGAGCCGGGCAACCGCCCCGCCGCCGTCGTCGACTCCCGCTTCCGGCCCCTCGCGCCCGGCATCCCCGGCCTGCTGCACGTCGCCACCCACGAGCGGCCCTTCTCCTGGCGTTGCCGTCGCCTGCCCGACGGCCGCATCGCACTCGACGACACCGCAGGCCGCGTACGCCGCGACGGCCTCGGCGCCGACCCCGCCGACATCGAGAACGCCCTGCTGCGCGAGGAGTCGCTCGGCGCCTGCGCGGTCCTGGCCCGCACCACCACCGACGGCGTCGAGGAACTGGTCGCCTACGTGGTGCCCACCGGAGGCTTCCACCCCGCCCGGCTGCGCGACCACGCCCGCTCGCTCCTGCCCGCCCCCCTGGTGCCGAGCGCCTACGTCGCGGTCACCTCCCTGCCCCGCACCCGCGACGGCCACCTCGACGAAGCCGCGCTGCGGGCTCTTCCGGTCCTCGACGAGGAGTTGATACGGCAGTGGGAGCGGGCCCTGCCCTCCGCGAAGGTCACCCTGACCGAGGACACCACCGCGACCTCCGAGGGCCGCGTACACACCGACATTCCCGGCCCGCACGCCAACGACGTTAAGGCGGAGGGCAGTTCGGGCCCCCTCGTGGACTCGGCCGGTTCCCGCGCCACCACCGACGCGACCGCCCGCCCCGCCCTGTCCACCGGACTTGGCGACGCGGTGCCGGACGTGGCGACCCTCCCCGAGGCGCTGCACCGCGCCGCCGCCCGCGGTGGGGGCGGCATCCTGCTCCTCGACCACCAGGGGGAGGCGCGCGAACTGGACTACGCCACGCTCGCCGCCGAAGCCGGGCGCGTGCTCGGTGGGCTGCGGGCGGCGGGCCTGACCGCGGGCGACCGCGCCCTCCTGCAGTGCCCCGACCACCGTGACTTCCTCGTCGCGTTCTGGGCCTGTGTGCTCGGCGGCATCGTGCCCGTCCCCCTGGCGCCCATCACGCCGGGCCAGGACGGACCCGCCGCCGACCGGCTGGCCGGGGCCCTCGAACTGCTGGGGGCGCCACTCGTCCTCACCGATGGCGCGACCGCCACCGCCCTGGCCGAGACCGCCGCCCGCCGCGCCTGGACCACGGCGCCGCGCCTCGGCATCCTGGACGAGCTGCGCGCCGCGGCCCCCGGCACACCGCACCCCGCCGACCCCGACGACGTGGCGCTGCTCCTGCTGACCTCGGGCAGCACCGGCGCCCCCAAGGCGGTCGCGCTGCGCCACCGCAACGTACTCGCCCGGTCCGCCGCCACCAGCGCCGCCAACGGCTTCGGCCCCGGGGACGTGTCCTTCAACTGGATGCCCCTGGACCACGTCGGGGGCGTCGTGATGTTCCACGTCCGGGACGTCTACCTCGGCTGCCGCCAGGTGCACGCACCCACCGCGTGGATCCTCCAGGAGCCGCTGCGCTGGCTGGAGACGGTCAACGCCTGTCGGGCGACGCTGACATGGGCGCCCAACTTCGCGTTCGGCCTGGTCAACGACCGCGTCGCGGAAGCGGCCGGGGCGGACTGGGACCTGTCGTGCCTGCGCTTCATCCAGAACGCCGGGGAAGCGATCATGCCGCGCGTCGCCCGGCGGTTCCTGGCCGCCCTGGCGCCGTTCGGCCTGCCCGCCACCGCCATGCGCCCCTCCTGGGGCATGTCCGAGACCTCGTCGGCCGTCACGTACTCCGACGCCTTCACTCTCGCCACCACCAGCGACGACGCCTCCTTCACCGAGGTCGGCCGCCCGCTGCCGGGCACCACCCTGCGCATCGTCGACGAGCACGACACGACGCTGCCCGAGGGCACACCGGGCCGCCTGCTGGTCAAGGGCCCCACGGTCACCTCCGGCTACCACGACAACCCGGAGGCCAACCGGGCCGCGTTCACCGACGACGGCTGGTTCGACACCGGCGACCTGGGGGTTCTCCGCGACGGCGCCCTCACCATCACCGGGCGCGCCAAGGACGTACTCATCATCAACGGCGTGAACCACTACTGCCACGAGATCGAGTCCGTGGTGGAGGAACTCGACGGCGTCGAGAACTCCTTCACCGCCGCGTGCGCGGTCCGCGACCCCGGAGCCACCACCGACGACCTCGTCCTCTTCGTCCACCTGCGGGGCGGCCCCGCCGATCCCGCGGACGCCATCCGGGAGATCCGCGCCCACCTCGTGCGGCGCAGCGGCCTCAACCCGCGCCACGTCCTGCCCGTGGACCGCGAGGAGATCCCCAAGACCGAGATCGGCAAGATCCAGCGCTCCAAGCTGCGGGACCGCTTCCACGCGGGCGACTTCGCCGACCTGATCCGCGCCACCGACCTCGCCCTGGGCAACGAGCGGACCCTGCCCAACTGGTTCTACGAGCGGCGCTGGCGCCCCGCCCGCCCGCAGCGGGCACCCCGCTCCCACGCCACGGCCCTGGTCCTGACCGACCGACTCGGCCTCGCCGACGCCCTCTTGACCCGGCTCGCCGCGGACGGACGCACCGCCGCCCGCGTCGACCTCGGCGCGGACCACGCCCGGATCGCCCCCGGCCACTACCGCATCCGCCCCGACCACCGCGACGACCACGACTGGCTGTTCCGCGCCCTCGCCGCCGACGGACTCACCCCCGGCGAGATCGTCGACCTCACCACCTACGCGCCGCCGGCCCCCGCCGACCCCGACAGGACCGTGCCCGCCGCCACCGCCTGCCTGATCCACCTCGTGCAGGCCCTCGCCGCCCACCGCGCCGCCGACGCCGCCGACGTCACCCTGCGGGTCGCCGGACGCCACACCCAGCACGCCCTGCCCGGCGACCGCCCCGACTGCGACCGGGCCGCCCGCCTCGCGCTGCTCGTCAGCCTCGGCCAGGAGCTCTCCTGGCTCAACGCCTCCCACCTCGACCTGCCCGGCGACGGCACACCCGCAACCGACCTGACGCATCTGCTCGCCGAACTGGACGCCCGCCCCGGCGAACCGGAAGCCGCCGTACGAGAGGGCCGCCGCCTCACCCCGCGCCTCGCCCAACTGCCGAGCACCCCCGCGAAGACCGGCTCACCGCTGCGCCGCGGCGGCCTGTACGTCGTCACCGGTGGTCTCGGCGGCCTCGGCGCCGAGATCTGCGCCCACCTGCTCGACGCCTACGACGCCCGGCTGCTCATCCTCGGCCGCACCGAGCTGCCGCCGGACTCCGCGGCACCGGACGACCCCGCCGCCCGGTCCCGCCTGGAGACCCTGCGTTCGCTGCGATCCCGCAGCGACGACGTCCTGTACGCCACGGCCGACGTCTGCGACCCGGAGCAGACGCGCGCCGCCCTGGACCTCGCCCGCGCCCGCTGGTCACAGGAGCCCTGCGCGGTGCTCCACCTCGCGGGGACCTTCCGCCAACAGCCTTTCCTCACCCAGAGCGTCGACGACCTCGCCGGAATCCTCGCGCCCAAGACCACCGGCACCCAGGTCCTCCTCGACTGCCTCGCCGACAGCCCGGAAACGGTCCTCATCGGCTTCTCCTCCGTCAACGGCACGCTCGGCGCGGCCCTGGCGAGCGCGTACGCGGCCGCCAACGCCCACCTGGACGCCAGAGCGCACCAAACGGGGAGCCCGCGCTTCCGCAGCCTCGCCTGGAGCCTGTGGGAGGAGACCGGCATGAGCCGCGGCCACCACCTCACCGAACCCAGCCGGGCCCGCGGGTACCATCCCATCGGCAAGGGCGAGGGTCTGCGGGCCTTCCTCCACGGCCTGCGCCACGACCGCCCCCACGTGCTGGTCGGACTCGACGCCTCCAAGCCGTTCATCCGCAGCCGTCTCGACGCTCCCACGCGCCCGGTGCACCGCCTGAGCGCACACACCTCCGTGCCCCCGGAGCCGGGGGCGGTGACGCTTCCCGACCGGTACGGCCTCGCCACCACCTGCGCGCCGGCCGACGCCTGCGGCGACTCCTCGTCCGGCACAGCCGCCGCGCCGGCCGGACCCACCCAGGAACTCGTCGCCCGCACCTGGTGCGACGTCCTCCACCTCGACCGGGTGGGCCCGCACGACAACTTCTTCGACCTCGGCGGACACTCCCTGCACCTCGCCCGCGTACACAACCTCCTGGAAGCGGCCCTCGAACGGCCCTTCTCGATGGTCGACCTCTTCCGCCACTCCACCGTCGCGAGCCTTGCCGCGTTCCTCGACACCCCGGCCGCGCCGCCTCCCACCCGAGCCGCGGCCCAGGCACGGGCCGACCGCCGCCAGTCGGCCCGAAACCGACGACGGCCCCGATGAGACCCGGCCGTGACTAGCGCGCCCCGTCCGGTCCGGCCGCCGCCCGGCGCAGCGCGGTGAGGAGTTTGCGGTTGCTCTCACCCTTCAGTACGTACGCGACGGCGCCGGCGCTCGTCATCTGCTCGACGGAGCCCTTGTCGTCGTACGCGGAGAACGCCACGATTTTGCTGGCCGGTGAACACCGTGAGATGCCCGTGGCCACGGTGTGGCCGCCACCGGGGAAGCGGACGTCCAGGACGACGAGGTCCGGCCGGTGGCGGCTCGCGAGCCGAAGCGCCTGCTCGCTGTCGCACGCGGTGCCCACGACCTCCAGATCGGGCTGGGCCCGCACGACCTCCATGAGGGTCTCCAGGAGCAGGGCGTTGTCATCGCACAGGAGCACGGTCCACGGCGCGCCGGGGGAGCCGGGCGGCGGCGTCTCGGTCACGGCGCACCGTCCTTCGGCGCGGGCTCCGGCATGGGAAGGGGGTTGGGCACCCAGAACTCGACGGTCGTTCCCGTGCCGGGCCGACTGTGCATGGACCACCAGCCTCCCGCCGTCTCGGCCCTCTCCCGCATCTCGATGACCCCGAAATGGTTCTGGGTGCCGTCCTGGGACATCGGTATGCCGGTCCCGTCGTCCGCGACGCGCGTCACGATTCCCCCGTCGGCGGACGCGACATGGACGTCGACCTTGCTCGCCCGCGCGTGCTTGTGCACGTTCAGCAGTGCTTCCTGGACGATGCGGAAGATGGTGATGGCGGTCTCGGGCGTGGGCTGGCGGTCCAGCCGGTGCTCGAAGGAGAAGGCCATGCCCCAGGAGGAGCCCACGACGTCCTCCAGGTGGCTGGAGAGCCCCTCGACCAGGCCGTGCCGGTCGATCCCCGGCGGATGCAGCCGGAAGGTCAGGCTGCGCAGGCGGCCGATCGCTTCGCGCACCGACGTGTCCAGACGCCGCAGTTCGGCCGCGTGCGCCTCCGGCACCTGCTCCGCGAGCAGTTCCAGCCGCATGCCGACGGCGACCATGGCCTGGATGGAGTCGTCGTGGACGTCCCACGCGATGCGGCGCCGTTCCGTCTCCTGCGCCTGGACCAGGTGGTCGAACAACCGCCGCCGCTCGCTGAGGGCGTGCTGCGCCGCCCGCTGTTCGGACATGTCGCGGGTGACCTTGCCGAATCCCTGCAACACGCCCTTCTCGTCCCACAAGGCGGTGATGACCACGTTCGCCCAGAACCGGGAGCCGTCCTTGCGCACCCGCCACCCCTCGTCCTCGAGGCGGCCGTCGGCCACGGCGGTCTCCAGCTCCCACTGCGGCTTGCCCGACGCCTGGTCCTCGGGCGGGTAGAAGACCGAGAAGTGCTGCCCGACGATGTCCGTGGCCTGGTACCCCTTGATCCGCTCCGCCCCCGCGTTCCAGCTGATGATGTAGCCCTGCGGGTCGAGCATGAAGATGCCGTAGTCCAGAACGCCCTGGACCAGCAGGGTGAAGGCCGCTTCCGACAGCGGAGCCGCCTGCTTCCGTGCCATCTTCGGCACTCGCGAGTCCCGCGTCATGTGACGAGCCCTTCCCGGCGCGCGATCACCACGGCTTCCAGCTGGGAGCGCGCACCCAGCTTCTCCAGTACGCGCTGGACGTGATTGCGCCCGGTGTTGAGGGCGAAGCCCAGCCGGTCGCTGATCTCGGCGGTGCTGCGGCCTTCCGCGAGCAGATGCAGGACCTCCCGCTCCCGTGGCGTCAGGTTCCCGCCGACACTCGCCGTCCTGCCGGTCAGCTGCCCCAGCACGTCGCCCAGCAGATCCTGGCCGAACACGACCTCGCCCGCCGCCACCCGGCGTACGGCGTCCTCCAGTTCGCTCAGTCCGCGGGCCTTCAGGATCAGCCCTGCCCCGCCCGTCTCCACGACGCGCGCGGCCACCGACCCGCTCGCCTCGCCCGCCAGCACCAGTACGCGCGCGTCCGGCACGAGGGCCAGCAGATCGGCGATGGCGGCGACTCCGTCACCGTCCGGCAGGCGCCGGTCCATCAGGACGACGTCCGGATCGCACCGCCTCGCGTCCGCCAGCGCCGACTCCACCGACGCCGCGCGCCCCACGATCCGCAGATCGGGCGACCGCTCCAGGGCGAGGCAGATCGCCTCGGCCACCATGTCGTGGTCCTCGACCAACAGAACCCTGACGGGACGGCCCGGACGATCCGGACCGCCCGATTGGCCCGGACGACTGTGCGGGGAAGGAGAAGGCATCGACGCATCCTTGCAGGTGGCGGACCGCACGATCATGCCAGAAGGTCCCCGAAGGCCGACTCGGCGGCGGCCACCGCCGGGGCGGGGCGCCTTCCCGCCGCACCCGAAGCGGCGCGGGCCGACGCCGCGTGCGCGGGTGTGCCGTGCGTGGTGAGGAGGGCGTCGGCCCCGAGCAGCGAGAGCAGCCGCCCCAACTGCGTACCGATCCCTTCCACGAGCAGGTCCGCACCGGACCGGAGGATCAGGATCCGGGCCGTGAACAAGGCGTTCACTCCGGCGCAGTCGCAGAACGAGACACCGCTCAGGTCGAGGCAGAGCCTCGTCGGCCGCTTCGCCAGACACGTCGCGACCGCGTCGTGGACGTATGGAGCGGTGTCCAGGTCGAGTTCGCCGGCGAGAGTCACCCGGGCCTCGTCCGAATGAACAACAGCATGTGACGTGAACGGGTAAACGGTCACCGTGTCCCGCACCTCTCCGTGCTCACGTGCGGCGCGTACCAGCGCAGCGCGCTCCCCAGGCCCCTCCCTGCGAAGAGGCCGCCAGATGTCAACTGCGGCTTCGCTGCCTCATAGTGCGAGGAGCTCAGCCTCGGTCTAGTGAATCCGCACTAGGCGACGAAGTCAACGTAGGCCCACGGAGCGTGACGGAGGCAGAGTGTCAGCATGCCCCCGGGTGGTCCCGGCAACACCCCGCACACGCCGCCTGGCCGCACTGTCCGAACGCCCCGCGTCCGCCAGAGTCGTGGGGGCCGGCGGACACGGCCGACGGCATCACAAGGCGGAGGGGGAGCAGCATGTACGAAGTGACAGCCGGGGCACATCTCGGGGTACGTCGCGGGCCACGTCGCGGCATGGCCCGACGGGGCTTCCTGGTCGGGTCCGTCGCCGTGACAGGCACGGCGCTGACAGGGACGGCGCTGACATGGACCGCACGCGCGGCCGGTACGAAGTCGGAAGGCGGCGCGGGCCGCGGCCAGTTGGCGTTCACCCACGTCACCGTCATCGACGGATCGGGCGCACCCCCGGCCCCCGACATGACGGTCGTCGTCGAGGGTGGCCGCATCACGGGACTCGGCCCGACCGCACGGACCCGGCTCCGCCCGGGCACCCGCACCGTCGATCTGACCGGCAAGTACCTGATCCCGGGACTGATCGAGGCCCACACCCACAGCGACGGCCCGGAGACGGTGATCCCCGCGCTGTACGCCCTCACCGGTGTCACGACGGTCCGGGAGATGCGGGGCCAGGCGGTCCACCACGAGTGGCGCGCGAAGATCCGCTCGGGAGCGCTGCTCGGCCCCCGCTGGGTCGTCGGCAGCCCCATCGTCGACGGCGCGCCCTCCCTGTGGGCGGCGGACGTGGGCCCGACCGTCGAGGTGCGCGACGCGGCAGAGGCCCGGCGTGCCGTACGGCGGGTCAAGCGGGAGGGCGCGGACTTCGTCAAGGTGTACTCCCGCCTGTCCCGCGAGGCGTACTTCGCCCTCGCGGACGAGGCCAGGTGCCAGGGCATCCCCCACCTCGGGCACTGCCCCGACACCGTACGGATCACGGAGGCGAGCGCCACCGGTCACCGCACCATCGAGCACCTGCACGCGCTGCTCCTCGCGACCTCACGGCACGAGAAGGAGATACGCCGCCGCCTGGCCGCCGTACGGACCGATCCGCACGACCCCAGCAGCCTGTCCCGCTATCACAGCTGGTTCCAGCAGGTGCATCCTCTCGAATGGCGGGCGGTGCGCGGCTACGACCGGGAGCGGGCCGACGCCCTCTTCCGCGGGCTCGCGGCCGACGGGACCGCGGTCGTCCCCACGCTCAGCGTGCACCGCAACCTGGAGCTGCCCGACGACGTCCCGTCCCGGGCCGAGGAGTGGAAGTACCTGCCCGCCTGGCAGGTGGAGAGCTGGCCGGACCAGCTGACGGCCCTGACCGGCGGCCGTACCCCCGAACAGGCCCGGCGGATACGCCAGATCTTCGCGCACCGGCTCCGCCTCGTCAGCGAGCTGCACGGCGCGGGCGTGCGCCTCGCGGCGGGCACCGACACCGGCACCGGATACCTCGTCCCGGGTTTCGCCCTCCACGACGAACTGGCGCTGCTCGTATCGGCCGGGCTCACCCCGGCCGATGCCCTGCGCTCGGCCACACGGGACGCCGCCCGCGTCCTCGGCCTGCCCGCCGTCGGCACCGTGGCCCGCGGACACGCCGCCGATCTGCTGGTCCTCGACGCCGACCCGCTGCGGGACATCCGCAACACCCGTCGCATCCACGGCGTGGTCGTCGACGGCCGATGGATCCCGCCGGAGGAACGCCGCCGGCTCCTCGCGGCGGTGGAACGGGCCGCCGCGAGCACCCCGCCTCCCGAGGAGGGCGCGGCCATCAGGGGCTGCGGCTGCGGCGCTCATCCCTGACGTGCGGGCCGCTGGGCTCCCTCACCCCGTCGCGGCAGGCCTGTGGGACGCGCGCCGCGACCTGACCGGCGTCGACCCCGGCGCGCTCCCCGGATAGCGTGCACCAGAAGCCGAAACCCGTGGGAGCCCAGACGCATGACCGACCCGACCCAGGACCCCAGCTTCCTGCGGAACCCGTATCCGGCCTACGCGGCCATGCGGTCCAGCTGCCCGGTACAGCCCGCACCCGGCGGCTCCACCGGGCGTCCCGGCTACCTGGTCACCGGCTACGCGGAAGCCAGAGAAGCCCTGGCCGACCCGCGGCTCTCGAAGGACACGGCCGCCTTCTTCGCGGGCAAGGATTCGCGGCGTCGCCTGCACCCCGCGGTCGCCCGCACGATGCTCGCCAGTGACCCGCCCCGGCACACCCGGCTGCGCAGACTGGTGACCAAGGCGTTCACGACGGGGGCCGTCAAGCAGCTGCGCCCGTTCATCGCGCGCGTCACCGACGAACTGCTGGACCAGTGGCCCGTAGGGGAGCGGTTCGACTTCGTGGCCGGACTCGCGGTGCCGCTGCCGGTCATCGTGATCTGCGAACTGCTCGGCGTCCCACGGGCCGACCGGCCCGACGTCCGGCGCTGGTCCGCCGAGCTGTTCGCGGCGGGAGAACCGGACGTCATCGACGCGGCCTCGCACGCACTGGCCGACTACATGACGGACCTCATCACCGCCAAGCGCCGAGCTCCCGGCGACTGCCTCCTCGACCGGCTCATCCGGGCCCGCGACGGGGACGACCACCTGAGCGAGGAGGAACTCGTCTCCCTGGCCGTACTGCTGCTGGTGGCCGGGCACGAGACCACCACCAACTTCCTCGGCAACGCCGTCCTCGCACTGCTCCAGCGCCCGGCCGAGCTGGACCGCCTCAGGGAGAACCCGGACGACATCCCCTACGTGCTGGACGAACTGCTCCGGTTCGATTCCCCCGTAAGCACGGCCACGTTCCGTTTCACCACGGAATCCGTCACGCTCGGCGGCACCGAGATCCCGGCCGGTGTCCCCGTACTGGTCGCTCTCGGGGCCGCCAACCGCGACCCGGCGCGGTTCCCCTCGCCGGACCTGCTCGACCCGGACCGGGACGCCGCCGCACACCTGGGCTTCGGCCACGGCATCCACCGCTGCGTCGGCGCCCCCCTCGCGAAGGCCGAGGCGGAGATCGCCCTGCGAGCGGTCCTGACCCGGTTCCCGGGCCTCCGGCTCGCCGTACCGGCCGACCGACTGAGCTGGCGGCGCACCCGCCTCGTACGCGGTCTCGCGTCGCTTCCCGTACTGGCGTGAGTGCCGGGCGCCCAGAATGCGCCCGGCACGCGATCCTCGTCAGGCAGGGAAGTCCATCAACGCCACCGGTGCGCTGGTGGGCCGGGGGGACCCCCCAGCGGGTTCCACGGTGATACCCATGCCGCGGGCCCGGTCGACCCGCCCGTCGAGGAGCAGGGATTCCGTGTCCGCGCCGGGGTCCAGGAGACCGGCGGGCCGCATGCCGCCGCCGTCGTCGAACCACAGTTGGTAGACCTTGCCCCGCGGGGGAGCGGGGAGCCCGGCCACCAGGAACGCGGCCCGGTCGCGGCTCGCGGACACGACGACCGTCCCGCTGCCCCCGCCCGACAGCTTCCCGGTGCGGGTCCTGGCGTCGGGGGCGGCGAGCACCGCCGCGATGTCCTCGGCCTGACGCTGCGTCTGCCGCGCCTGCTCGCGGGCGTCCTGCGCCTGCTGGTGCTGCCACACGGCGGTGCCGCCCAGGCCCGCGGCCGCCGCCAGGCAGGCGGCCAGCGCCCAGCGGGACAGCCGGTGTGCCCGCTGTCGTACGTTGCCCGGGCCGGGGCCCCGCTCGGCGTCCGGTCCTGCGTCCGGTCCTGCGTCCGGCCCGGTGTCCGGCCCTGTGCGCGGGACGTCCTGCCGGATGGTGGTGATGCGGCGCAGCACGTCGTCCCTCATGCCCCGGCGGGGCGCGACCGCGGTGGCCTGCCCCAGACGAGCGGCGGTCTCGGTGAACTCGCGCACCTCCTGCGCGCAGGCCTCGCACCGCGCGAGATGTTCCTCCGCCGCCGCGCGCTCCTCGTCGCCCAACGCGTGCAGCGCGTACGCGCCGGTGAACGTGTGCGGGTCGTCCATGTTGGTCATGCGCCGACCCCCAGGCAGTCACGAAGGCGGATGAGTCCGTCCCTGAGGCGGGTCTTGACCGTTCCCAGCGGGAGCGAGAGCAGCTCGGCCACCTGCCGGTAGGTCAGGCCGCGGTAGTACGCGAGGGTGACGGACTGTCGTTGGAATTCGGTCAGGGTGCGCAGGCACCGGCGTACCTGCTCGTGCTCCAGGCGGGTCTCCACCTGCTCACTCACCTCGTCGAAGTCCCGCTCGCGCGCCAGCATCGCCGACTTGTGGTCGCGGGCCGCGGACGCCTCGGCGGAACGCACCCGGTCCACGGCCCGCCGGTGGGCGAGCGTGAGGATCCAGTTCCGCGCCGTTCCGATCTCCGGCCGGTAGCGGGGAGCAGTACGCCACACCTCCAGGAGGACCTCCTGGGCCACCTCCTCGGACTGGGCGTGATCGCGCAGCACGGCACGGATCACGCCGAGGACGGGTCCCGCCACGGCGTCATAGACGTCGGCGAAGGCCTTCTGGTCGCCCTGGGCGACCCGGGCGACGAGCTCTTGGAGATCGGGTCCCGGAGCTCTCCCGATCCCGATGTGCACGACTTCCTTCATGCAGCGGTCCTCCACGGAACGGGTGCACTGCGCTGGTTGCTCCTATGATTCGGAGCCGACGGCGGTGGCGGATTGGTCCGGCCCCGGCCGCGCCCGGGACGCACCGGGACGCGGCGTGCGAGCGACCAATCCGGGCGCGGGTCGAGGACGGATCCTGAGCATGGACAACGTGACACATCGGCCCCTCGGCGGCGTCGAACGCCTGTCGCTGGGCGCCTTGAGCGGCCTGCTCGCAGGTTACGCCGCGATCGCGGTCGCGGAACTGGTCTCCGCCGCGGTGCGGCCCGAAGCGAGCCCCGTCATCGCGGTCGGCGGAGCGGCGATCGACCGTACCCCGGCCCCCGTCAAGGACTGGGCCATCCGCCACTTCGGCACCAACGACAAACTCGTCCTGCAACTGGGCATCGTCGTCGTACTCGGCGTGCTCGCCCTGGTCCTCGGCATGGTCGCCACCCGATGGCGGACGACCGGTGCGGCCGGCGTCCTGGCCTTCGGCGCCGTCGGAGCGCTGGCCGCGGTCAACCGCCCCGACTCCACCGGCCTCTCGGACGCGCTGCCCTCCGTCGTCGGTGCCGTCGCCGGAGCCGCCCTGCTGTACCGGCTCGTCGGGCGACTCGTCGACACGACGGGCCTGGCGGCGCCGACCGGACGCTCCGTCGAACCGGCCACAGTGGAGCACCCGAGGGAACAGGCTGCGGCGGAAGAGCACCCGAGGGAACCGGCCGCGGCACAAGAGCCGCGCGAGGCGGTGCGGACCCTCGCGTCCCCGCCCGACTGGGACCGGCGGGGGTTCATCATCGCGGCCACCGCCGCGGCCGCCGCCTCGACCGGCGCGGGCCTCGCGGGCCGGGTCCTGAACGGCTCGCAGGACAAGCAGGCGGTCGCCTCACGCAACGGTGTCAGACTGCCGGCCCCCTCCTCACCGGCCGCCCCCGTCCCGCGCGGAGCCGCCCTGCGGATCAACGGCATCAGCCCGTTCATGACGCCCAACGGCGACTTCTACCGCGTCGACACCGCCCTGCTCGTACCCAAGGTCGACGCCGCACGGTGGCGGATGCGCATCCACGGGCAAGGTGTCGAGCGTCAACTGTCGCTCTCCTTCGACGACTTGCTCCGCATGCCGCTCATCGAACGGGACATCACTCTGACCTGCGTGTCCAACGAGGTCGGCGGACCGTACGCGGGCAACGCCCGCTGGATCGGCGTACGGCTTGCCGACCTCCTGGCGCGGTGCGGGGTGAAGCCCCCTTCCAAGGGAGGGCCCGCTGATCAGCTGGTGGCGCGTTCCGTGGACGGCATGACCATCGGCACGCCGGTGGAGGACGTCATGGACGGCCGCGACGCGATGCTCGCCATCGGCATGAACGGCCATCCGCTCCCCTTCGAGCACGGCTTCCCCGTACGGATGGTCGTCCCCGGCCTCTACGGGTACGTCTCGGCCTGCAAATGGATCCGGGACATCGAACTCACCACGTTCGACGCCTACGACTCCTACTGGGTCAAGCGCGCCTGGGCCCCCCGCGCGCCCGTCAAGACCCAGTCGCGCATCGACACCCCCAAACCCTTCGGGCGCCCACAGGCGGGGACCGTCATGGTCGCGGGCGTCGCCTGGGCCCAGCACCGGGGCATCGACAGGGTCGAGGTGCGCGTCGACGACGGGGCCTGGCAGCGGGCCGAGCTGGCCGCCGAGGACACCCGTGACACCTGGCGCCAGTGGTCGTACGCCTGGCAGGCGGCCAAGGGCAGCCACACACTGACCGTCCGTGCCACGGACCGCACCGGCACGACTCAGACGGACGAGCGCACCCGGACCATCCCCGACGGCGCGTCCGGCCACCACTCGGTCGCCGTCACCGTCGACTGACCTCCGCGCGGTGGTGGACCAATCCGCGGGCCGGTCGGTTCCGGATTCCGGGTGATGAGGGCAGAGGGCCTTCACGACATCTGATCGCCGAGGGATCGCCATGCAGACTCGTATCCGCCGCGCAGCCGTCGTCATCGCCACCGCGGCCCTGCTGCCGCTCGGGCTGACCGCCTGCTCCGACAACGACTCCAAGGACAAGGCGTCCGACAGCGGGTCGAACAGCGCCTCCAAGGGATCGGACAAGGCCGACCCGTCGAAGGACACGGCAAGCATGAGCGAGCCGTTCGGCCCCGCCTGTTCGACCGTGCCCAAGGGCGGCAAGGGCAGCTTCGCCGGCATGGCCGACGACCCCGTCGCCACCGCCGCCTCCAACAACCCGGCCCTGTCCACCCTCGTGACGGCCGTGAAGAAGGCCGGCCTCGTCGACACCCTGAACAACGCCCAGGACATCACCGTCTTCGCGCCGACCAACGACGCGTTCGACAAGATCCCCAAGGCGGACCTCGACAAGGTCCTCAACGACAAGGCGCAGCTCACGAAGATCCTCACCTACCACGTGGTCGGCAAGAAGCTGGCGCCCGAGGACCTGGAGAACGGCTCCCAGCAGACACTGGAGAAGTCGGAGCTGACCACGTCCGGCTCGGGCGAGTCCTACAAGGTCAACGACAGCGCGAACGTCGTCTGCGGCAACGTCAGGACCGCCAACGCCAACGTCTACATCATCGACAGCGTCCTCATGCCCAAGAGCTGACAGGCGCTCAGCGACCCGGCCGTCCCGTCCCGTCCCGCCCCGCCCCGTCCCGTATGTGCCGCCCGGGGCGGAAGGGCCGGGGCGTTCCCTGTTACCCGTGCGCCGTGTCCTGGTGGCCGCCCGACGGGTTCACCGTACGGACGAACGGCGGGCCCACCGGGCCGGGGGAGGACCATGCGGCACAGGATTCTGGTCGTCGAGGACGATGACGCCCTGCGTGACGTCGTGCTGCGCGGGCTGCGCGACGAGGGCTACGACACCGTTCCCGCACCGGACGGCGCCACCGCCGTACGCCTGGCCACCGCCGGCATCGCCGCGGCCGTGCTCGACATCGGGCTGCCCGACGCGGACGGCCGCGACGTGTGCCAGGCGATCCGGGCCAACGGCTTCCCCGGCCCCGTCGTCTTCCTGACGGCACGTCACCGACTCGCCGACCGCCTCTCGGGCTTCTCCGTCGGGGGTGACGAC
This sequence comes from Streptomyces sp. NPDC044106, assembly GCF_056433985.1. Classification (NCBI taxonomy): domain Bacteria; kingdom Bacillati; phylum Actinomycetota; class Actinomycetes; order Kitasatosporales; family Streptomycetaceae; genus Streptomyces; species Streptomyces sp. NPDC044106. The sequence goes on along the minus strand of NZ_JBWKFZ010000004.1, from coordinate 336,646 downwards.
TACCTGCCCAAGCCGTTCCACCTCGCTGAACTCACCGCCCGGCTGCGAGCAGCGCTCAAACGCTCCGGGGCGCGGCCCACGATCACCACCGGAGACCTGGAACTGGACCCTGTCCGCTACACCCTCACCACCCGGGGATCCCAAGTGGCCCTCACACCGACCGAGTTCCGACTGATCGCCGTCCTCATGGCGGCGAACGGCGGCATCGTGGGCCGCCGCGAACTCATCAAGGCGGCCTGGCACGAGGGCGCGTACGTCAGCGACAACACGCTGGACCAGTACCTGACGCGCCTGCGCCGGAAGCTGCGCACCGCGGGCAGCGCGCTGACCGTCGCCACCGCGCGCGGGATCGGCCACCGCCTGGCATGAACCTCCCTCTGCCCCGGCGGGCCCCCCGCACCCTGCGCGGCCGCCTCTCCCTGCTGGCGCTCGCCACCGCCGCGCTGCTCATCACCGTACTGACCGTCGCCTTCAACGCCGTCGCACGCCAGCACCTGCGTCACCAGGCGGACGACGAACTGCGCAACCGGGCAGCCGCCGTCGCCGCCACCGTCGACGCCGGTCATGGGCGGGTGCGGGTCGTGGAGACCCCGCACGACGACGCCCTCGACGCGAACGTATGGATCTACGCGGGAAGTCGGCTCCTTGAGCGGCCCCCGTCCGCCCCCTCCGGGGGCCCGCTGGCCGAGGGAGCCGACCGGCTGGGGGAGCGCGGCGTCGGCGGCTGCGTCACCGTGCGGATACGGGGACCGGTGCGGCTGTGCGCCTTCCCGGTACGCCCTGCCAGGAGTACGGCCACGGTCGTCACGGCCCTGGATCTCGCCCCGTACCGGAGCTCGGCCGACGCCCTGCTGCTGGGCTCCCTCGTCCTGGACGCCGTGATGCTCGCGTGCACGTACGTCCTCACCCGCCTCTCCGTCGGCCGTGCGCTGCGCCCCGTCCGCACCATGACGGACCAGGCCGCTCGGTGGAGCGCCATGGCCTCCGACGAACGCTTCGGTACGACGGAACGTCCCGCGGAACTCGCCGACCTGGGCACGTCGCTGGACGCGCTCCTCGACCGTATCCGCGCCGTGCTGCGCCACGAGCGGCAGCTGACCGGGGAGTTGTCGCACGAACTGCGCACCCCGCTCAGCCGGATCATCGCCGAACTCGACTGGTGGCGGGCCCTCCCGCGCTCGTCCGAAGAGACCCGCGCCACCCACCGGGTGATCGCCGAGGCCGCACAGTCCATGGCCGCGATCTGCCGGACGATCCTTGACGACGCGCGCGACAACGCCTCCACCGTCCCCGGCACCGTCGACACCCTGTCCACTCTCCGCCGACTCGCCCGAACCCTGGACGTGCCCCCTCACGTGGCGGTGGCGGTGACCGGCGAGGCGTGCCCCGGCCCCGAAGCCGGAGTCGAGCCCGCCCTCCTGGAACGCATTGTCAGTCCGCTCCTCACCAACGCCGTGCGGTACGCGAACTCGACCGTCACCGTTCACGCGACCCGTGAACCCGGTGGCGTACGCATCGAGGTCATCGACGACGGCCCGGGGGTCCCGCCCGACTTCATCGCACACCTCTTCGTGCCCGGTCGCCGCGCCGAGCCGGGGGACGGACACGACGGAGCGGGCCTCGGCCTTCCCCTCGCGCGCCGCCTCGCCCGCTCCGTCGGCGGGGAGGTGCGGTACGAGCCGTCGCGCGGCCCGCGCGCCGACCGGGAGCACCGTCCCGGCACGCGCTTCGTGGTCAGCCTGCCGGGCGCGTGAACCGGCCCCAAGCGGACTGCCGCCTGAACACATCCTGACCGCCGCGCGGCACCGCCCGCCTCGCCGGACCGACGCACGCACCATGTCTGGCACGCACCGCCGTGTACGCCGCGTACCCGGCCCCACGAAGCGGTGCCCCGCGCCAACGCGCCGCCCGTGCACCGGAAGAAGACCGCCATGAACACCCCGCCCCCCTCCAACCGCCGCCCGGGCGACCGCGTGGCGAGCCGGCTGCGACGACACCTCGGCCTGACCGTCACCCTCGCCTACCTGGCCGCCCTCGTCCTCCCGGCCCCCGGCCTGTGGCTGCGCCACCCCCACACGCTCCCCCTGGGAAACACACACCAACTCCCCCTGCACACCGCCCCGATACTGCTCTGCCTGATGCTCTTCTCGGCCGGCCTCCAGGTCCCGGTGCGCGCCCTCGGCCTGCTCCTGCGTCGCCCGAGGGCCCTGGTGGCAGGGCTCGCGCTGCACCTGGCCGTACCACTGCTGATCATTCCCCTGATCGCGCTCCTGCTGCGCTGCTCTCCCGACGCCGACGGCGGAAGCGGCCTGGTCACCGCGATGATCCTGATCGTCGCGATGCCGGTCGCGGCCGGTGCCACCGTGTGGACCGGCAAGGGCCTGGGCGACCAGCCGACCATGGTGGGCCTGGTCCTCGCGTCCACCCTGGCCAGCCCCGTCACCGTCCCGCTGACCGTCTCCGCCCTCACCCCGCTCCTCAGCGGCGCTCGCGCGAGCGCCCTCGTCGCGGCAGGACACGCCGTCAGCGGCGGCTTCACCCTCACCACGGTGGTGCTGCCGTGCGCGGCGGGCATCGCCTGCGGCCTCGCCCTCCCGGCCACATGGCGGGAAAATCTCCTGAGCGTCGTCGTACCCATGACGCTGATCGGCTCACCGGCCCTGACCTACGTCAACGCCAGCGGCGCCCTCGGCTCCTTCCTCGCCCGCCCCCGCCCCCTGCTGCTCGCCGCCGCGCTGGTCGTGGCCGCAGCCGTCTGCCTGCTGTCCTTCGGGGCGGGCAGGATCACCGCGCGCGTCCTGCGCCTGGACGCCCCCGCGGCCTCGTCGCTCACCCTGGCCTGCGGCATGAACAACAGCAGCGCGAGCGCCGTCCTGATCACCACCGCCCTGCCCGACAAACCGCACCTCCTGCTGCCCGTCCTCGCCTACGGGCTGCTGCAGAAGACGGCCGCGAACCGGGTCGTACGAGTACGCGATCGGGGAACGCCCTGCCCGGCGCCGGGCTGACGGAGGACGCTGCCGGCCGGAGGCCATCCGGCGGAACGGGGGCCCGTGCAGTTCACTGGCGGCTGCGCCACTTCGTCCCGCGCGGCTCCGGGAGGTGCCAGGCACGAGCGACCGGTCGATGGTACGGAGGTCCTGGTGGTGGGCGGCGGACCGGCCGGTGCTACGGCGGCGGCCTTGCTGGCCCGCGAGGGCCGCGAGGTCCACCTGCTGGACAAGACCCGGTTCCCGCGCCACCACATCGGCGAGTCGCTGCTGCCGGCACTGCTGCCACTGCTCGACCTCCTGGGCGCACGGGAACGGGTGGAGCGGCTGGGTTTCGTCCGCAAGACCGGCGCCTACTACGACTGGGGCGGGCAGCAGTGGGACCTGCGGTTCGACGGCCTGGGGCGGACGGCCGAGTACAGCTTCCAGGCCGTCCGTGCGGACTTCGACCACGCGCTGCTGGAACACGCCCGTGAACAGGGCGTGCGGGTCCGGGAGGGAGTCGCGGTCCGGCACATCACGATGGACGCGGGACGGGCGGTGTCAGCCCTCTGGGAGGCCGCGGACGGAGCGCGAGGAGAGACCCGCTTCCAGCATCGGTTCTACGACATCCACGAGGGCCGCGACGCCCACTTCCGGCGCGCCCGGACACTCAGCCACCGCGATCAGCGGGGCCTGCGCCTGCACGAGTCGTTCCTGCACATCGTCAGCGGCATCGAGGATCTCCGCGACGCCCGTGACGACGGCTCGACCCGTCTGTTCGACAAGCTCCGCGAACCGTTGCCCGGACACCGACCGGTGGGCCTCGGCGGCCACGGCACCAGCGCCATGCCCCCCCCTGGCCCACGACACCGGACCGGGCAGTCGCGGGCCTGTGCCTCACGCTCACTCCGCGGCTGGGGATACAGCGCACGAACACGTGACATCGGCCGTTGGGGCTCGCCGAGGGCGGACTGCGCGGCGTTCAGGCCGTAGGCACGCGGTCCAGGAACCCGTGCACGGTACGGATCCGGCCGTCGTCGGTCAGCGTGATCACATCGAACCCGGCTACGGGCGCGGACCCGTCCACGGGCGACACGAGTTCCCAGGTGAAGCGCGCGATGTCGTGGTGCCCGTCGACCGTGCCGGTCCTGCGGAACTCGAAGCCGGGGAACTGCTCGTGGGCTCCGTTGATCACGGCGGCGACACCCTCGTGTCCGGAGACGTCGGCCAGCGGGTCCGTGTAGCTGCCGTCCTCCGTCCAGGCGGCGGCCACGGCCTTGATGACGTTCTCGGTTCCCTCGGCGTTCCAGGCCTCGAAGTAGCGGGCGACGGCGGTCTCGTACGCGATGGTGTCGTGTGCGGTCATGGCGGGTCAGCCTCCTGTGAGGTGAGTCTCTTCTTGCGGGGCGATGACTCAAGCCTGCCGCTCGGTCGCGCGGTGGTCGATTACGTCCGGGGTAATGAGAGGCCCGCCCGTGGTGGTACCCGGCCGGGAGGAACCGCTGCCTGAAGAAGCCGCCGAGGCCAGGGCGACCCACGACTGACCGATCCCGTTCCCGTCAAACGGTCGTCTTTGGCGAGGCCTGGGTCAGCGGGGTCGCTTGTGCGAGGTGCGGTCGCGGCGGCGGCGCGCGGGGAACCGGCCGCGGCCCCCGTTGCGATGGTCGTGCCGATCAGCCGGGGAGACCGTGCGGCTGTAGGCGCGCAAGGCGATCCTTTCGGCGTGCTGTGCGTTGAGGCGGTGGACCGCGTATGCGTGGGTGGCGATCAGGAACAGGAAGGCGATTGCGGTGAGTGCGGTGTCGACGATGGTCACCGCCCCACGGCCGTGGGACCGATGTCGGCGGCGACGAGAGCGGTGGCGGTCAGCGGAGGTCCGCCCGGGTCGCCGGCGGCGGCCATGAGCCGGGTGGCGCTCGCGGAATCCGCTTCGGGCGGGATCACCAAGAGGTCCCAGCGGCCGGTCCCATAGGACAGCAACAGCACTTTGTGCGGATCCAGTTCGGGGGTGAACCAACCGATCCTGAGTACGTGGTCGTGGAGGGTCACCTTGCGCGGGACGACGGGCCAGAGCATCGGGTTGACGGCGATGCGGGTGATGCGGCCCCACAGTGGGTCGAGTACGTCCGCCAGAGCGGGAAGTTCGGCGGTCAGGTCGCGAGAACGGGGCCACCAGGCGCCGTCGAGCAGCCCGCGGCCCGTCGGGGACCGCAGGGCCACCCGGGCGGCGGGAGGCACAGGGCGGGTGGTGCGGGTGAGGGTGGTGGTCGCAGCCATGATGCGAACCCGTCTTAGGAGCGACACGGTGGTCGTCCCCGTTGCCGTCGTTCACCGAGGACGAGACCCGCGTGGATGCCGGAGTGCGAAGTGCCCCTGGTGCAGCCACCGTACTCCTGCGCTGGAGCCCGATGGCCGCTCCGGCGCCGCCAGTCTCGTCCAGGATGCGCATATGGCATCAACGAGTTCCGCCCCCGGCAACTCTCAGGTGATCGGCAAGTTCTGAGGGTTTCTCCTCTTCCCGCTGCGACCCGCTCACCGGGCTCACCGGGATGTTCAACAGGGCAGAGTGGTCTTGCCTGCGGCGCCTGTCGCGCCGGTGGTGCCGTTCGCGAACATCGTGGCCGCGGTTCCGTTGCCGCCGGGCTTACCCGGGCACACCGGGCTGGCCGCGCCGCCTGCGCCGCCCGTGCCGCCTGTGTGGCCGCCGCTGAGGATGGCGGCACCGCCGTTGCCGCCCTTGCCGCCGTTGATTCCGGCCCCGGCATTGCCGACGCCGCCGACGCCGCCCTTGCCGCCGGTACCGCCGAGCTGGGCCTCGCCGCCGGAGCCGCCGTTGCCGCCGTTGCCGTTGGCTCCGCCCGCCCCGCCCGTGCCGCCCAGGCCGCCGACGCTCGCGACGCCGCCGGCATTGCCTCCGGTCCCTCCGTTGCCTCCATTGCCATTGGCGCCCGCGGCGCCACCGGTGCCGCCGAGCCCACCGATACCACCGAGGACCCCAACGCCGTTGGCCCCGTTACTGCCGGGAGCCCCGGCGGCGCTGTGAGCCCGGGCGCTGCCAGTACCCGGCTGGGCGGAGACGAGAGCGGGCGTCAGGGTAAGGCCGGCTACGGCGATCGTGGCGATCAGGAAGGTCCTTGCAGTGGTTGCGCGCATGGTGCGCATGGTGTGACTTCCTTCGATTGGTCATGCGGAGAGATGCACATGCTTATGGCTGGTCGGCGAGGAGGAGGGTGCAGGAGTCCCCGGGCTCGACTGACACAGTGCGATGGGGGAGCGCGATGTCGATCGGGTCTCGGTCCGACTTCGGGACGGTGACCCGCAGTTGTCCGGCGCCGAGTCGCAACCGGACGCCCCAGTGCCCCCGGTAGCGGATCGCGAAGCTGTATTCGGACAGTTCGGGCAGCGGTGCGGGGTCGAGGTGCAGCGTCCCATCGCGGGTATCGAGGCCGGTCAGGCCTCGCTGGATCAGGTCCAGCGTGCCCGCCATGGCGCCGAGGTGGATGCCCTCGCCCGTGGTACCGCCCTGTACATCGGCGATGTCCCCGGCCAGGGCCTCCTGCACGTAGGTCCAGGCGTCGGAGCGGCGGGCGCGGGCCAGGATCCAGCCGTGGACGAGGCTGCTGAGGGTGGATCCGTGGCTGGTCCGGGCCAGGTAGTAGTCGACGGTGCGCTGCCATGTGGCGTCGTCGAGCGTGTACCCCAACTGCGTGAACAGGCCGCGGAGTTCGGTCGGGGCGAAAAGGTAGCCGAGCATCAGGACGTCAGCCTGTTTGGACGCCTGGTAGTGATTGACGCTGTCGTTCTCGGCCTCAAGGATCCGGTCCAGGCGGCGGATGTCACCATAACGGGCCCGGTACGCCGCCCAGTCGAGCTCGGCCAGCTCGCCGTACCCCTCGAACTGGCTGATCACTCCGTCATGGAACGGCACGTGCAGCTTCTTCGAGATCTCCTCCCAGGCGTCGAGTTCACCGGGGGAGAGGGCGATGCGCTCGTAGAGGTCGCGCCGACGTGGTTCGGGCAGGCCGCGGAGCAGGTCGAGGGTGCGGGACAGGACCCAGGCCGCGGTGACGTTCGTATACGCGTTGTCGTCGAGGCCCGGGTGTGCGGCTCCCGGGTAGGCCTCGTGGTATTCGTCGGGGCCGACCACCCCGCGGATCCGGTAGCGGCCGACTGTCTGGTCGTATGTGGCGAGCCCGGCCCAGAACCGGGCGATCTGTGCCAGCATCTCGGCGCCTTTGGTGTGCAGGAACCCGGTGTCGCCGCTGGCCTCGCAGTACTGCCACACGTTGTAGGCGATGGCCGAGCCGACGTGGTGCTGGAGGCCGGAGTGGTCGGGCAGCCAGCGGCCCGAACGCGGATTGAGGTGCAGGTGCTGGGTCTCCTCGCGGCCGTCGCTGCCGCTCTGCCACGGGTACATGGCGCCGTTGTGGCCGGCATCGCGAGCGGCGAGGCAGGCCTGTTCCAGGCGGCGGTGGCGGTAGGTGAGCAGGGCGCGGGAAACCTCGGGGAAGTGCAGGTTGAGGTAGGGCAGGACGAACAGTTCGTCCCAGAAGACATGGCCCCGGTAGGCCTCGCCGTGCAGTCCCCGGGCCGGTACGCCCACGTCCAGGTCCGCTGTGTGCGGGGAGAGGGTCTGCAGTACGTGGAAGAGGTGCAGCCGCAGTACCGGCCCCGCGCTTTGGGGGACGTCCAGTTCGGCGTTGCGCCACAGCTGCCGCCAGGCCGTTCGGTGGGAGGTCAGCAGGGCGGTGGCGTCGGGCGCTCGGCGCACCCGGTCGACAGCGGCGTGCAGCGGGTCGCTGATCGCGGGGTCGCGGGAGGTGTGCAGTGCGACGGTCTTGTCGACGGTCACGGTCTGACCGTCGGTGAGCGAGAACCTCAGTCGTTGCACCGCTCGCCCGGTGTCGTGTTCGACGGCCGTGTCCGCCGGGACGTCGGCCGTGGTGCGGGCGGCAAGCCCGATCCGGATGTCGGAGGTGGCGGTGCGGCAGCGCAGCCACATGGTGTCGTTGTCGCCTGAGGTTCCGGTGTGGGTGTGGGTGAGGTGGTGGGCGGCCAGCAGTCGGTAGCGTTCGACGCCGGAGTTGGTGACGGTCCCGTCGAGCGCCGCCTCCACGTCGAACGGCCCGGACCAGCCTTCCGCGGTGAACTCGGTGCGCAGGAGCCCCAGATGAGGGTCGGCCATGTGTACGAGGCGTAGCTGGCGTACGGCGAGGCGGCGGCCGGTGCCGTCTTCGTAGCGCAGGGTGCGGGTGAGCGTGCCGGAGCGCAGATCGAGGCTCTGGCGGTGGTCGAGCAGTCTGTGGGTGTCCGGGGACAGCCACTCGCCCGGGCTGGTGCGGAAGCGCAGCGGCAGCCAGTTGGGCAGGTTGACCATCTCTTCGTTCTCGGCCTGCCGCCCGGCGACCTCGGACGTCAGCCGGTTGTAGCAGCCGGCCGCGTACGTGCCCGGGTAGTGGACGGAGTCGGCGGCGCATTCAGGGGCGGCGCCGCGCGTGGCGAAATATCCGTTGCCCAGGGTGCACAGCGACTCACGGAGCCGTTCCTGGGCGGGGTCGTAGCCCTCGTACTCCCAGATCCAGTCGGCGAGGTCGGGAAATCCGGTCGAGCCGGTCTCGTCGGGCATGCTCAGTCCTCCGATACGAGCAGGTCGGCGAGGTCGTCGACCACGATGTCCGCGCCGTGGTCCAGGAGCGCGGCGCGGGTGGCCGGGGTGCGGGCCCGGTCCACGCCGATGACCAGGCCGAAGCCGCCGCGCCGCCCGGCCTCGACGCCCGCGAGGGCGTCCTCGACGACGGCGGTGCGGGCGGCGGGGACACCGAGGCGGCGGGCGGCCTCCAGAAACAGGGCGGGGTCGGGCTTGCCGGGCAGGTTCAGGCGGGCGGCCTCGGCACCGTCGACCAGGGTGTCGAAGAGGTCCCGCACACCCGCGTGATCGAGGAGTTCTGGAGCGTGCCGGGACGCGGACGCGGCGGCCCGGGGGATTCCGGCTGATCGCAGGACGTGCAGCAGCCGGATCGTGCCGGGGTAGGCGGCGATGCCGTGCTCGCGCAGCTGGTTGGTGAACAGCGCCTCTTTGTCGGCGGTGACGGCCAGTACGTCGTCCTCGGCGGGGTCGAGCCCGCGGGAGTCGAGGAAGGCAAGGGCGCCGTCGTGACGTGACTTGCCGTCGACGTACCGCAGGTAGTCGTCATGGGCGTCGAAGGGGCGCTGACCGGCCTGTCGCTCGTTCAGGTAGACGTCGAAGGCCGTCTTCCACGCCGTGGCGTGCACCCGCGCCGAGTCGGTGATGACGCCGTCGGTGTCGAGTACCACGGCCTCCATGCTCATCAGTGAGCACGGTACGGCCGACCGGGTCGGCCCGCCGCTCATCGGGAGCCGCCGGAGCTTGTGGTCAGGGTGGTGTGCCCGTGGGTGGGCCGGGGCACGTCAGGCGCTCCAGGTCCAGTCGGTGACCTCGGGGAGGTCGGTGCCGTGTTCGCGGATCCAGGCATGGTGCAGCAGCCGGACGTCCTCCATCTGCTGCCGCACGCCGGCGGCGCGGACGGCCAGGCCCGGCACGCGGTCGATGACGTCCATCACCAGCCGGTAGCGGTCGAGGTCGTTGCGGACCACCATGTCGAAGGGGGTCGTGGTGGTGCCGATTTCCTTGTAACCGCGGACGTGCAGGTTGGCGTGGCCGGCGCTGCGGTAGGTGAGGCGGTGGATCAGCCAGGGGTAGCCGTGGTAAGCGAAGATGACCGGCTTGTCCTGGGTGAACAGGGCGTCGTACTGGGCGGCGGGCATGCCGTGCGGGTGCTCCTCGGCGGGCAGCAGGCGGGCGAGGTCGACGACGTTGACGACTCGCACGGCCAGGTCCGGAAGGTGGTGGCGGAGCAGTTGCGCCGCGGCCAGCACCTCCTGGGTGGGAACGTCGCCCGCCGCGGCGAGCACCACGTCCGGCTCCCGTGAGTTGTCCTCCGTGCCGGCCCAGGTCCAGATCCCCGCCCCGCGGGCGCAGTGGGCACGCGCCTGGCTCAAGGTCAACCAGTCGAAGGAGGGCTGCTTCCCGGCCACGACGACGTTGACGTAGTCACGGGAGTGCAACACGTGGTCGGCCACCGCGAGGAGGGTGTTGGCGTCCGGGGGCAAGTAGACCCGTACGACCTCCGGCGACTTGTTGAGGACGTGGTCGATGAAGCCGGGGTCCTGGTGGGAGAAGCCGTTGCTGTCCTGGCGCCACACGTGCGAGGTGAGGAGGTAGTTCAGGGAGGCGATGGGCGCGCGCCAGGGCAGGCGGCGGGAGGTGCGCAGCCACTTGATGTGCTGGTTGACCATGGAGTCGACGATGTGGACGAACGCCTCGTAGCAGGAGAACAAGCCGTGCCGACCGGTGAGCAGATAGCCTTCCAGCCAGCCTTGGCAGGTGTGTTCGGACAGGATCTCCATGACGCGGCCGTGCCGGTCGAGGTCCTCGTCGCTGTCCAGCGTTTCGGCCTGCCAGGCCTTGCCGCTGGCGGCGTACACGGCCTGGAGGCGGTTGGAGGCGGTCTCGTCAGGGCCGACGACGCGGAAGTCCCGCCGCTCGCTCGTGGCCGCCATGACGGATTCGAGAAGGTCACCGAGGATCCGAGTGGGCTCGTGCAGGGTCGCGCCGGGCTTGTCGACGGCGACGGCGAACCTCTCCAGGGGCACTGCGGGAAGGTCGCGCAACAGCAGACCACCGTTGGCGTGCGGGGTCGCGCCGAGACGCCGCGCGCCCTCGGGAACACAGGCGAGAACCTGCTCGCGGGGGCGTCCCCGCTGGTCGAAGAGTTCCTCGGGCCGGTAGGAGCGCATCCACTCCTCCAGTTGTCCCAGATGTTCCGCGCTGTCGCGGACCCCGGTCAGCGGGACCTGGTGGGAGCGCCAAGTGCCCTCCACCGGCAGCCCGTCGACTTCCGCCGGCCCGGTCCAGCCCTTGGGTGTGCGCAACACGATCACGGGCCACGCGGGCCGCCCGGTCGCGCCCTCCTGACGCGCCGCACTCCAGATCTCGGTGATGCGGTCCAGGGCGGTGTCCATCGCCCGGGCCATGTCCCGGTGCACCTGGACCGGATCGTGCCCCGTGACGTGAAGAGGGGCGTGACCGTACCCCCGCAGCAGATCGTCGAGTTCCGCCTCCGGAATCCGGGACAGGACCGTGGGATTGGCGATCTTGTAGCCATTGAGGTGCAGAATCGGAAGGACCGCACCGTCGTGGGCGGGATCGAGGAATTTGTTGGAGTGCCAGGAGGCGGCGAGCGGGCCGGTCTCGGCTTCACCGTCGCCGATCACACAGGCGACCAGGAGGTCGGGATTGTCGAGCGCGGCGCCATAGGCGTGGGACAGCGCGTAGCCGAGTTCGCCGCCCTCATGGATGGAGCCCGGGGTTTCCGGGGCCACGTGGCTCGGCACTCCGCCGGGGAAGGAGAACTGACGGAACAGCCGCTCCATGCCCGTCGCGTCCCGGCTCACGTCGGGATAGGTCTGGCTGTAGCTGCCCTCGAGCCAGGAGTTGGCGAGGACCGCGGGCCCGCCGTGGCCCGGCCCCCAGATACACAAGGTTTCCTGACCGCGCTTCTTGATCAGGCGGTTGAGGTGGGTGTGGACCAGGTTGAGCCCCGGAGAGGTCCCCCAGTGTCCGAGCTGGCGCGGCTTGATGTGTTCGGGCCGCAGTGGCTGCGTGAGCAGAGGATTGGCCAACAGGTAGATCTGGCCGACAGCCAGGTAGTTGGCGGCCCGCCAGTGAGCGTCCAGCGCGCACAGTTCGTCATCGGACAACGACATGGTGCTGGTTCGGTGTTCTTGCTCGGCGTGAGACATGAAAGAACCCCTTCGGCCCTGCTTCGCGTGGATACACGCTGCGTTCTGCGGCGTGTGGGAACGCCCGGCGGGAGGATCAGACTCGGACGACGACCACGGGGCAGGTGGCCAGATGCACGCAGTGCTGGCTCACCGAACCGAGCAACGCCTGCGTGAAGGCACCGTGGCCGCGGTTGCCCACCACGAGCAGGTCAGCTCCCTGCGCTGCCGCAATCAGAGCCTTGGCCGCATTTCCGTCGATCACGGCCTGACGGATCTCGACACCTGGCTCATCCTTCGTGGCCCGCGCCACCGCCTCCGACAAGGTTTTGCCGAAGGTACTCTCGAAGTCATCGGGGAGCGGCAGCGCCGGCCACCCGGCAGTCGTCGGGTAGTCCCAGGCGATCAGAGCCTCAACGACGCTGGACGTCATCCGCGCCTGACGCACCGCCCACCGCAACGCCGCTTGGGAGGGAGGCGAGCCGTCAACCCCAACCACGATCCTTCGCCGTCCACTGTCCTGAGTACCCATTCCGACCTGCCTTCCAGAGTGATGACGAGCCTTGCCGCGACGACTGAAGGGCCGGCGGACGGAGAATCAGGCCACCGGCCTTCTCCGTGCTGATGTGGGCGTTTCCGCCCTTGAGTACTTGTTCGCAGCGGTCCAGAGCCGACTCGCTGGGCGCCGTCCACATGAGGCAAGGAATGCCGATACCTCCCGCAGCTCAGGCCCGTGTGGCAGCCACAGCGCAATCGACGGCCCGAAAGGAGGCGCGGACAGCTGCGCGCTGCCCCGCGCCATGCATAGAAGGCGCCGGAAGGTCGAGGCAGTTCACTCTCGCGTGCACCCTTGGTGGGGGCACGCCCGTGTATGCAGGAATCCGGCCTTGGGGATGGGCGCGCTCCAAGGAGCGAGACAGCTGAGAGCCGTTGCGCTGCCGGGGGCCGGGGCCGCACGACACACGCTAGTCCTTCACACCTGGCCTGGATAGCCGCCAAGTGGCCAGCTGCAGGACGTGCACGACAGCCCGGTCACATATCGCAGGTGAACCATGGTGCCCACAGTGCCGGTGATCATGGGCGCCAGCCCGGCACAGTTCCCTGCCGACCGCCGCGACCCGCACGGCTTCACCTCGAGTTCGGAAATCCCGCAGCACCCTCCGACGCACGACAGCCAACTACAGCGGCACGACTTGCGCCATGGTGGCTGACGTACCGGACACAGGACACCTGTTCGACACCAGGTGAGCCGGTGCCACCGAAAGCGAAGAATCCACACTCGTCAACCAATTCACTGTGCGCCGCGACGACTTATCAGTCGAACCTGGCAGCGGTACCCTTCAACTGAAATCAGCGACCGCACCATCTGGTGGGGCTCGCATGAATTCGTACGGGGGTCCGATGGCCAGATTGCGCATCTTGGCATGGCCTCTTGCTGTTCTGGTCCTTGGATACGGAACACTATTGGTCTTCTGGGCAAGTGGAACGTACACGTCTGCTCTTCCAGGGTTGTTCGATTTCCGAAGTGCGACGTGGGGTGACGGTCTCCTTCTGCCGTTGTTGGCGCTGTGTCTGCGCGTCTCGACGCGGCGGCTGGCCACGCAGTACACGCCGCTCCATCGGTGGCGCGCTGTCGTCATCGGTGCCCTGTCGGGGGCGGCCGCGGGCGCCGCGGTGATCGTGGCATGGGTGTGGGACGAGCATCCGGTGTTGAACTGGACGATCCCAAGAGCCGGAGATCTGAACGCTGTCGGAATCTGGCACGCGGCGTTCCTGGTTTCCGCGTGTTGCTGCTTCGCAGGGCTGGGCACTGACGTGGTGAAGCATCTGCGCGCCGCCGACGCGACAGACGTCCAGAAGACGTTGACCTCGTCGTGGGCGTGCGTGGCATGCGCCTGCATGGCGAGTTACGCATGGCTGGCCGTTGCGGACGCGGAACGTGCGGGCGACACCGTCGGTGGGCGGGCCTCCCTCGTCGCTGTGACCATCGGCGCAGTTCTTGTGGCAGCGGCATTGGTACGACTGCGGGTATGGCGCCATCTCGCGTACCTCAGCACCCTCGCCGTCTCTTCGGTGCTGGTGCTGTTCACCGTGGTCTTCGTCGACGCACACCCCCACATGAACAGCCTTGTCTACGCCGCCCTGACCAGTGTGACGGCATCCGGCGTCGGGCTGGCGGCGACGACGAGACGGGGCGGCTCTCTGTCGGTGGTGGAAGCACTGGGGGTGTGCGGCCTGTTCGGCGCCGTCACCGTGTACGTCTCCGCCGCACGCCCGGACCACCTCTGGATCACCCTGACATCACCGGTCCTGGCGGTCGCCTGCGCAGCGTCCTTACGCTGGCTGCGAGGCAACGTGCTCAGCATGCCCGGGCAGTCTCCCCTGACCGCTGAGTACGGGGTGTCGGTCGGCATCTCGACCTGTCTCCTGGTCGCCTCCCTGTTCGCGACGACCCTTGTCGGGAGGACGGACGAGTACATCACCGGCGGCTTCATCCTCACCATCGCCGGTGCCGTTCTGGGCGGAGTCCTCTTCCAGTACTTCAAAGCCGACTATGTCGACCTCATGGCCGTGGAGGGAGACTCGACGCGCCGTTCGCCCGACGGTCGGCCCAGCAGGGAGCAGCGACGGGCGGCCACCAGAGTGTGGACGCGGATGGCGAGCTACAGTGTCGCGGCGTTCTCGGCCATCCTGGTGCTCACGATCGCCCTGGCCCCGTCCCTGAAGTGGAGCCCGGGTTCGGCCCAGGTCCCCTGGGAGATCCTGCTGAGCGTGGGAGGAGTCGCTGCCGCTGGGGTGCTGGCCACGGGCAGAAGCGTCGTCATCGCCTGGGCGACGGCAGACGCGTCAGCCTCCGCTACTCCCGACCGCTCCGCAGGGTCGGCGTGGATCTGCGCCGGTGGCGCGACAGTCATCTGCATCGTCGTGCTCGTGGCGCTGGTGCGCGAGGGTGCGGTGAACCTCCTGGCTCTCCTCCAGGCTTTCGTGATGATGTTGTTCGCCGCGGAGGGCATCGCGGGCAACGGGGCATGGCTGCACGCCACGCGGCTGACGAAGGCGTCGACGGCGGCCCTTGTCTCGGTCACCGCCGCGACGGGGCTCATCAGCTACTGGTCCATGTCCGGTCTGGTCCGGCCTGCCGGGCGGCCGGCCAATGTCGGTTGGTCACTGCTCGCCTGGGCCTGCTGTGCGCTGGCAGTGCTCCTGCTCATGGTCGCCGCGGCCGCGGCCTTCTACCGAGCAGGAGGTCGCCGATACCGGACGGACTACCCACCCGTGAAAGGGGTGGCGCAGGACGCCTTCCTCCTCATCATCCTCTGGCTGGCCCTCGGTTGGCTGCCGCAGACCGTGCTGGCGCATGTACCTGCGTCGGCCGACGAACGGTGGGCCGCCATCGGAACCCTCCTGGCCGGGTTCATGCTCACGTTCTGTCCACCGTTCCTTTGGACGCTCGAAAACAACGACACCCATGTCTGCCGCCAGCGGGAGGTTCGCGCCAGCGGTGAGACGCCCGGCTACGGACCCTTCTTCGAAGAGTCCTCGTCGCATCGGATCAGTGCGCTGCCCGACCGCATCGGCCGCTATGCGCATGTCGTTGCGGCCGAGGAAGGGGAGGATGCGGAGGAGTTGTCCGCCGCGAACTTCATGGACAGACTCAGCGGCCACACGGCGGTGCAGAACGCACTGGCCCTCCTACTCGTCCTGATCTCCGTGGTGGGCGCCGTCGGCGTGTTGTCCGCCTTCTCCGGTCCGAGACAACCCCCACCGTCTGTGTGAGCCATCAGGCCCTCATGCGCCCGGGCGCGCCGCGCTCACAGTCGGTGGACCAGCCAGACCATTCCGTCAACGCGGTCCGGGACCAGCCGCATCCCGGCCGCACCCGGCGTCAAGGCCACCGGCTCCGGCTCCGGCTAAGTGTCATCGACAGCATCGACGCTTCCTTTCGCGCGGTGAAGGCATCCGGCGTTCGCCGGCAGGGCCTTGCTTCGGCAACCCGCTTCCAAGTTGGCGGGCGCCCGAAACGGACGGCTGGATTTCGCTGCTGATGTCGATGGCCCGGCCCTAATCCCTGGCATTTTTGGGCGTAATTGCGTCTGGGATGTACGAGGACTATGCTTTCCCGTCAAAGACGGGGGCCGCATATGCCGGGACCCGCGTGGATTCGGCCAACTCTGTGCACGCCGGGTAGCGCAACAGCGAATATCTGTAAACGAAATTTCAAGGGGACTTTTTCTCCTGCAGTTGGCGTACCGCTCCATCGGGTGATTGTCGAAGGAAATCGGGCACCTTGTTCCATTACAAATATCTGGACATGCGTGTCGTATGGAAGTAGCGCGTAATTCTCGGACGGCCGCACGGCGTGCGGCACGGAAAAGTGTTCGAGGGAAATTACTCCTTTTTGGGTGTCGTGCCAGCCTGATTTCGCGCCTCGGATCGACCCTTGCTTCACCCGAGCCAGAGGAACACACCGTGAACAGGAAACAGACCACCGCTCTCCTCGCCCTCCCGAGTCTCTTCGCCGGCGCGGCACTCTTCCTCGGCACCCCTGCCGGGGCCTCTGCCCTGGCCTGTACCGCAGGCGCTGCGGGCGTTGCGGGTGCCAACGGCAGCGCCGCCCACCCCGCGGGTTTCCCTGGTACCGCGGGCGGTGCTGCGACCGGAACGGGCAACTGCGCGGGCGGTGCCGGCGGCCCCGGCGGCAACGGCTTCGCCGCTGGGGTCGGCGGTGCGGGCGGCAATGGCGGGATCGGCGTGGGCAGCGGATCCGGCGGTGCAGGTGCCACTGGTGGCACTGGCGGCTCCAGCGGTGCGGCGGGCGGTAACGGTGGCACCGGTGCCACCGGCGGCCTCAACGGCGCCGGTGGCGCGGGTGGTGCGGGCGGTGCGGGCACCAACGTCAGTGCGGGCGGCATCGGAGGTGCCGGCGGGAACTCCGGTGCCAGTGCCGGAGCCGGCGGCAAAGGCGGCCTGGGTGGCGTCGGTGGATCGACCGGTGGCGCGGGCGGCAACGCCGGCAACGGCGGCATCGGCCACGGCGGCGGCACGGGCGGTAACGGCGGCGCGGGCGGCACCAACACCTTCGGCAACGGAGGAAAGGGCGGTAATGCCGGAATGGGCGGCAACGGCAGCTCCGGCGGGGCCTACCCCGGTGGTGCCGCGGGCATCGGCGGTGCCGGTGGCGTGAGTTCTGGAGGGATGACCAACTCGGGTGGCAACGGCGGCACCGGCGGCAACGGCGGTGTGAAGTCGGGTGCCAGCGTTGATGGCACCTGCGGGATCGGTGGCGCCGGCGGCAACGCCACGGGGGGCACACTCTTCCATGGCGGGGCCGGTGGAGCCGGCGGAACGTTCGGCGCGGGCAGCCCCTGCGCGAGCGGCGCCAACGGAACACCGTGACCTTGCCCCACCAGGTGCCCGCCTCATCACGCCACCAGGCCGCATGGCGCGGTCTCGGGACGTGACGGTTGAACCCTGACCCCGCCACTGAGAGTCGATGGGCTGACTCTCAGTGGCGGCGTGCACCCAGGACTGGCACCCGTCACCATACTTCCGACCCAGGGGGTGCAGGACTGCGGCATTTTTGCCCCGGCCGATTTCGCATCCCTTCAAGCCAAGTTTGACGCCTCTCTGTAGACCCAGCTCGTGGACATGTTGAGCATCACAGCTACTTCCGTTCTGCTGCACCGTGGTGGAGTGACGGTGATCACGGACACCGTTCGGAGAGCGCTGCGTAGGCTTGCGTAGCCGGGCGGCCGGGTCAGGGAGGTGGGCGAAGCTCAAGCGGTCAGCTTGACTCCTGAAAAGCCTGGGGAAGGCTGCCCGGACTTGCGACTCGTTGTAAGGTAGGTAAACAGCCCTTGACCTGCAAAAACGCAGGCAGGGAGCCTATGTCCAGGAGTGCCTCAATGCTGCGCACCATGTTCAAGTCCAAGATTCATCGCGCCACGGTGACCCAGGCCGACCTGCACTACGTAGGGTCCGTCACCATCGATGCGGATCTTCTCGACGCCGCCGATCTGCTGCCCGGCGAGCTCGTCCACATCGTCGACGTCACCAATGGCGCCCGCCTGGAGACGTACACCATCGAGGGGGAGCGCGGCAGCGGTGTCATCGGCATCAACGGAGCCGCCGCACACCTCGTACACCCCGGCGATAAGGTGATCATCATCAGCTATGCCCAGGTCGAGGACGCCGAGGCGCGGGCGCTGCGGCCGAGGGTCGTCCATGTCGACGAAGCCAATCGGGCGGTAGCCCTCGGGGACGACCCGGGGGAGCCGGTGCCGGGTGATCCGGACATGGCGCGGAGCCCGTCGAGCCGTCGCGTCTCCGCCTGACCTGCCTCCTGGCTCTCCTGCCTCCGCCGCCCTCGCGTACGCGAAGAAGAGTGAGCGGAGAACGATGAGCGGTATCGAGGTGCGTGGCGACCTGGTTCCAGGCGCAGTGGCTGCGGATGCGGTGGCTCCGGGTGCAGTGACCTTGGGCCTCTTGCACACGTCCCCGGTCCACGTGCCCGTCTTCGACGGCCTGCGCGACGCGGCACACCCGGGGCTCGGACTCCGGCACCACGTCGCGGAGGAACTCCTCGCGCGGGCCCGCCGGGAGGGCCCGGACGCGGTCGCCGCCGACGTGCGGGACGCCTTGGTGCGGGCGGCGGAGGAGGGCGCGGGAGCCGTGCTGTGCACCTGTTCCACCATCGGCGGTGTCGCCGAGGCGGCCGGTGCGGACCTGCGGATTCCCGTGGTCCGGGTCGACCGGCCCATGGCCGCGGCGGCCGTCGCGTGCGGGCCCCGTGTCGTCGTACTCGCGGCGGTCGCGTCCACGCTGGGGCCGACCTCGGCGCTGGTCGAGGAGGAGGCCCGGCGGGCCGGGCGGGCTGTCTCGGTGCGGGCCGAGCTGGTCGACGGGGTGTGGGAGAGGTTCGAGGCGGGGGATTCCGAGGGGTACGCGCAGGGGGTGGCCCGGGCGGTGCGTGCCGTGCGGGACGCGGACGCCATCGTGCTGGCGCAGGCCTCCATGGGCGGGGCGGAAGCGCTCGTTGCCAAGGGGCGCGTGCCGGTGCTCTCCAGCCCTCGGGCCGGCCTCGCCGCGGCAGCCGCGCTGGTCGCCGGGTAGCGGGCCCCCGTAGGCGGCGGGATCGCAAGGTAGCGGGCCCCGCAAGGTAGCGGGCTGCCGGGTGTGTGGCCGCGAGTGGCGCGGACGTCGTCGGGAGCACGGCAACGGCGCGGCTCGGCCCCGGCGCCCGCCGCGCGCAACGGCAACCGCACAGCCCCGGCGCACGCCGCGCGCAAGGAACACCGAACCGTGGAAGGCTTGGGCGCGGGGGCGTCGGGTACGCGGGGAGGAGCCGCTGGCGTACCACTGGCTGGAGGAGTGCAATGACCCACCCGTACCCTGATCCCGCACCGGCCCCGGGGCCCGTCAGGCCGTTCCCGGACCCCGACCCCGTGCCGCCGGAGCCGGGCAGGCCCTTCCCCGCCCCGGACCCGGTGCCCAACCCGGAGCCCCGGCCGAGCCCGGCTCCGCCGCCCTCCCCGATCCCTCAGCCGCCGGGCCCCGACCCGGAGCCCGAGCCCCAGCCGGGGCCGATGTGACGGGCGGCCGATCACAGTCCTGAAAGCGGCCCGCCCAAGTCCTGAAAGCGGTCGGCCCAAGCCCTGAAGGCGACCGGCCGAATCCCTGACGATGGCCGGCTCAACCCCTGACGGCCCACCAGCCCCCCCCTGACGTGCCCCGTCCCAACCCCTGACGGCCCACCGGCGCAATCCGGAAGGCCGCCGTCCCAACCCCTGACCGCCCACCGCCCGATGGTTCCGAACAGCGGCGGAGGCGTGGACCCACCGGCACCGGTCCACGCCTCCGCCGCCGACCGTTCCGGGTCCGCTTCCCGGTCTGCCGCGGCCCCCTGCCCGGCCCCGCCCCGCTGGCATAACGTGACCTTTCCGCGCCTTTACGAAGGAGGAGCCGCCTGTGCCCCAATTCGACCTGCCCCTCGACGAACTGCGCCGCTACCGCCCCGACTTGCCCGAGCCGGACGACTTCGACGCCTTCTGGGAGAAGACGTTGCAGGCGGCACGGGAACACGGGCTGGACGCGCGGTTCGAGGAGGTGGAGCTGCCGCTGACGGGTGTACGCGTCTTCGACGTCACATACGCCGGATTCGGGGGCCACCCCGTCAAGGGCTGGCTGGTGCTGCCGTCCGGTGCCGAGGACGGCGAGCCGCTGCCCGCCGTCGTCGAGTACATCGGGTACGGCGGCGGGCGCGGGCTGCCCCACATGCATCTGCTGTGGGCCGCGGCCGGCTACGCGCACTTCGTGATGGACACCCGGGGGCAGGGCAGCGGCGGGTGGGCGCAGGGCGACACGCCGGACCCGGTCGGGAGCGGCCCGTCGTACCCGGGGTTCATGACCCGCGGGATCGAGGACCCGCACGACTACTACTACCGGCGCCTGTACGTGGACGCGGTGCGCGCGGTCGAGGCCGTCCGAAGCCATCCGCTCGTGGACGCCTCGCGGGTCGCCGCGCTCGGCGTCAGCCAGGGCGGTGGCCTCGCCCTCGCGGTCGGCGGGCTCGTGCCGGATCTGGCCGCCGTCGCGGCCGACGTGCCGTTCCTCTGCGACTTCCCGCGGGCGACGACCCTCACGGACCGGCCGCCGTACAGCGAGATCGGGCTGTATCTGAAGGCCCGTCGGGGCGGCCAGGAGCGGGTCTTCGGAACCCTTTCGTACTTCGACTGCGTGCACTTCGCCGCCCGGGGGCGGGCGCCCGCGCTCTTCTCCGCTGCCCTGCAGGACCTGACCTGCCCGCCGTCGACGGTGTTCGCCGCCTTCAACGCGTACGCGGGAAGCGCGCGTTCCATGGAGGTGTACGGCTTCAACGATCACGAGGGAGGCGGCCCCTACCAGCAAGGCATCCAACTGCGGTGGCTGAAGGGGCACTTGAGGAGCTGACTCGCAGAACCTCGGCTCGGCACCGGGCTCTTGTCACGGATTGGTCCGACCGGCTAGCTTGCGGGCTTGTCGGTGTCAGCCGTGCGCGATCCGCGATGACGTGTGTCCGAGGGAGCTCCCAATGGCCGTACGGGGCCGGCACCGCCGGTATCAGCCGAACCGCATCAACCGCGCGTCGCTGACCGTCACGGCGGGCGGCGCCGGCATGGCGCTCCCGCTGACCGTCGCGGGGACCGCGGGCGCGGCCGACGTCGACACCTGGAACAAGGTCGCGGCCTGCGAGTCCGGCAGCAACTGGAGCGTCAACACCGGCAACGGCTTCTACGGCGGCCTCCAGTTCAGGCAGTCCACCTGGGAGGCGTACGGCGGCACGGCCTACGCCCCGCGCGCCGACCGGGCCACCAAGGGCCAGCAGATCTCCGTCGCCGAGAAGGTCCTCGACGCGCAGGGCCCCGGTGCCTGGCCGGTGTGCTCGTCGAAGGCGGGCCTCACTCGGGGCGACGGCACGCCCGATGTGACCCCGGCCCGCGCGCCCGCCAAGCCGGAGCGGGCCCGGCGCGACGTCAAGGACGTCAGGCCCGAGGTGACCCCGCAGTCCACCGCGGGCACCGCCGAGATGTACACGGTCGTCCATGGCGACACCCTCTCCGGGATTGCCGGGGAACGCCGGGTCCGGGGCGGCTGGCAGCAGTTGTACGACGCCAACCGGCGCGTCATCGGGGACGACCCCGACCTGATCACGCCGGGGCAGCGGCTCTCGGTCCACGGGCAGCGGTCTGCGGGGGAGCGCGCCGGGAGCCGGGGGCACGAGCGCGCCTCCGACCGAGCGGATCACCGGTCCGCGACGCGGGCCCGCCAGCAGGCGGCGGAGAAGAAGGCCGCGCAGGAGAAGGCCGCGCGGGAGAAGGCAGCCGAACGGAGAGTGGCTGAGCGGAAGGCGGCCGAGAAGAAGGCCGCCGAGCGGAAGGCGGCAGAGAAAGCAGCCGCCGAGAAGAAGCGCCAGAAACCGCACTCCTCGAAGCCCTCCGCGCCCCGGCCCGACCACGCCACTCCCGGCGCCGTCGCCCCCGTCGGCGCCTCGCCCAGCACCCCTTACCGTGCGGCGGGCGGTTCCTGGTCGAAGGGGTATCACACGGGCGTCGACTTCCCCGTGTCCACCGGGACGTCCGTGAAGTCCGTCGCCGCCGGCCGGGTCGTCTCCGCGGGGTGGGGCGGCAGCTACGGCTACCAGGTGGTCATCCGCCACGCCGACGGGAAGTACAGCCAGTACGGCCACCTGTCGGCGCTCTCCGTGCGGGCCGGACAGCAGGTCGGCGCCGGACAGCGCATCGCGAGGTCCGGGTCCACGGGCAACAGCACGGGCCCGCATCTGCACTTCGAGGTGCGGACGGGGCCCGGTTTCGGTTCCGATGTCGATCCGCTCGCCTACCTGCGGGCACGCGGCGTACGGATCTGAGCGCCCCCCGCTTCGGACGCTCCCCAACCCGCACGCTCCCTGACCCGGAAATCCTCCGGCCCGGACGCCCTCCGCCTCAGCGGCCCTCCGGTCAGGACACCATCCGCTCGCGGCGGCTCGGCGGTCGCGGTCGGCTCCTGCGGTGCGCGACCGGTGCCTGCTGGGTCGGCACCCAAGGCAACACGTCCGCGGCGGCACGGGCCACGGGCCCGTCCGCCGCGTCGGAGGCGGCCTCCGACTCCGCTCCCGACCCCGGCCGGGGACCAGGCTGCCGGGCGGACGGTGACGGTCCGCCCCGTGCCACCTGACGGCCCTCGCCCACCGCCACGGTCGACGTCTCCCGCGCGATCCGCTCGGTCGTCAGCAGGACCAGGCCACTCGCCGCGACGACTCCGCAGACCAGCGCCAGGACGGTACCCGCGGCGCCGTGGCGGAAGGATTCTCCGAACAGGGTCAGGCCGACCGCGGCCGCCGCCACCGGGTTCACGACGGTCACCGTGGCCAGCGGGGCCGCGAGGCCCGCGCCCCGGTACGAGGCCTGCGAGAGCAGGACACCGGCCGCCGCGAGCACCGCGATCGCCCCGAGGGTCGGAAGCTGCTCAAGGAGTGCGACGTCGCGGTCCCAGTCCACCGCCACCGTCTTCGTGAACACCGACGCGATGCCGAAGGCCCCACCGGCCGCACAGGCCAGGAGCACGCTGCGCATCACCGGGTGCCGGTGCGCCGCGTGCGCAGCGACCATCAGCGCGAGGACCCCGCAGCCCGTCGCCATGGCGAGCATGAGGCGCTCGGCCTCGGCCAGGGACTGCGAGTCGGACGACGAGGTGAGCGAGAGCAGCCCGGCGAGGCCCACCGTCGCCAGGAGCGCGCCCCGCCAGGCGGTGGCCCCGGCCCGGCGCCGTACGAACACGGCGGCCATCGGCAGGGCGAACACGATGGTCAGCGCGCCGAGCGGCTGCACCAGGCTGAGCGGACCGTAGGCGAGCGCCACCACGTGCAGCAGGGCGCCCAGGCCGTTCAGGGCGATCCCCGTCCACCAGGCGCCCCGGCGCAGCGGCGCGTACCCCTGGCCCGCCGACGTCGCCGCCACGCGCTCCTGGAGGATCGCGCCGCCGGCGTACGCCACGGCTGAGACGAGGGAGAGCAGCACGGACAGCGCCAGAGCACTCATGAGGTGCTCCGCGCGGCGCGGTGCGTCCGGTGATCCCGGTCTGGCGAACGGTCTGCTTCCATAGTGACAACGATGACTCCGAAATCCCTCCGAGTCGTCGTACCTGAGCAGGCAATTGGTCCTACTGCCGATGGAGTACGACCTTTCCCGTGTCCTCCTGAAGAGGGGTTACCTCCTGGGCGCGGAGAGTGACCCCGATGCTCACCCCGGGCTCGGCCGGCATCCCGGGATTTGCTGTACTGCTGTCGTGACCACCCTCATCGACCTGGCAGAACTCGGCTCCGTCGGCGGATTCTTCGCTCTGGGCCGAGCCCCGGCGCACGACGGGAGCGCCCGGCCCCTCGCGCAGGCGTACGCGGCGCCCCGGGCCGGCGCCCACGATCCGCTCGGCTTCCGCGTCGACAAGGTCGCGCGGCGGCTCGGTGTCCCCGAGGACCGTGTCGCGGTGTCCGTGGCCCAGCTCGGGCTCGCCGCCCGGCTCTGGTCGATCGCCCTCGGCTCCGCCGCGCTGTACGGGCGGGTGCCCGACCTCGACCCCGCGCTGCTGCGCTGGGACGCCGACGGCGCCTCGCCCGACGACCTGTGGCTGAGCGACGTACGACCGCTGCCCGGCGATGCCGGGACCCTCAGGGACGTCGTGCAGTACGGCCATCTGGCGCCGCTCGCCGGCGCGTTGCGGGCCCGGTACCGGATCTCCGCCGGGCTGCTGTGGGGCAACGCGGGCTCCGCGCTCGCGGGCGCCGCGCGCGAACTGCACGGCTGGGCGGCGCGTTCGGGACGCGCGGACGTCGGGGAGCGGGCCATGGAGCTGGCCGCCGAACTCCTCGACCACCCGGAGCTGCGCGGCACCGGCACCCTGCGCGGCACCGCCTTCCGGCGTCGCAGCTGCTGCCTCTACTACCGGTGCCCCGGCGGCGGGCTGTGCGGCGACTGCTGCTTCGAACGCCCGCCGCAGCGGTCTTCCCCCGAGGCCCCGTCTGGGTGACCATGAGGTGGCGCGGCCGGCATCGGACGGACGACGGAGGGTGCTACGTGAAGGTGGGCCTGCTCACCCGGGAGTATCCGCCGGACGTCTACGGCGGAGCGGGCGTCCATGTCGAGTTCCTCGCGCGGGAGTTGCGCCCCCTCGTCGACCTCGACGTGCACTGCTGGGGGGACGGCGCGTCCGACGGCCTGGTGCGGCACGGCGCGTGGCCCGCGCTCGACGGCGCCAACGACGCGCTGCGCACCTTCTCCGTCGACCTCTCCATGGCGGCGGCCCTCGCGGGCCGCGATCTGATCCACTCCCACACCTGGTACGCCGGTCTCGCGGGCCACGTCGGCAAGCTGCTGCACGGCATACCGCACGTGATGACCTCACACTCCCTGGAGCCGCTGCGCCCCTGGAAGGCCGAGCAACTGGGCGGCGGATACGCCCTTTCCAGTTGGGCCGAGCGCACCGCGGCCGAGTCCGCCGACGGGATCATCGCGGTGTCCGGCGCGATGCGCGAGGACATCCTCACCTGCTACCCGGCCGTTCACCCGGCCAGGGTCCACGTGGTGCACAACGGCATCGACACCGAGCTGTACCGCCCCGACCCCCGCACCGACGTCCTGGAACGGCTCGGCATCGACCCCGGGCGCCCGTACGTCCTCTTCGTCGGACGCATCACCCGGCAGAAGGGTGTGCCCCATCTGCTGCGCGCCGCACGACGGCTGGACCGGGGCGTCCAGCTCGTCCTCTGCGCGGGAGCGCCGGACACTCCCGGGATCGACCTCGAATTCCGCACCCTCTTCGAGGAGCTGAGCCGCGCCCGCGCGGGCGTCCAGTGGATCCCCGAGATGCTCCCGCGCCCGGAGATCGTCCAACTCCTCACCCACGCCGCGGTGTTCGTCTGCCCTTCTGTGTACGAGCCGCTCGGCATCGTCAATCTGGAAGCGATGGCATGCGGCACGGCCGTCGTCGCCTCACGGGTCGGCGGCATCCCGGAGGTGGTGAGCGACGGGACGACGGGGTTGCTCGTCCCGTACAAGGAGAGCGACCCGGAAGGCTTCGAGCACGATCTCGGGCTGCTCCTGAGCAGGCTCGCCACCGACCCGGAGCGGGCCGGTGCGATGGGCACGGCCGGGCGTCACCGCGTGCTCAGGGAGTTCGGCTGGGACGCGGTCGCCCGGCGCACCGTTGATGTGTACGAGGAGATCCTGCACACCGACAGATAGCCGACAAGTAGGGGGCTGGGATGCGCGGTGGACCTTCGGTGCTCGGAATCGTGCTCGCCGGCGGGGAAGGGAAGCGGATGATGCCGCTCACCGCCGACCGCGCCAAACCGGCCGTCACCTTCGGCGGCACCTACCGCCTCGTCGACTTCGTGCTCTCCAACCTCGTGAACGCCGACATCCTGCGCATCTGCGTCCTCACCCAGTACAAGTCGCACTCCCTGGACCGGCACGTGTCGACGACCTGGCGCATGTCGTCCCTCCTCGGCAACTACGTCACCCCGGTGCCCGCCCAGCAACGCCTGGGCCCGCGCTGGTACTTGGGCAGCGCCGACGCCATCCTGCAGTCGCTCAACCTCGTCCACGACGAACAGCCCGACTACATCGCGGTGTTCGGCGCCGACCACGTCTACCGCATGGACGCCAGACACATGCTCCAGCAGCACGTCGAGAACGGCGCCGCGGTGACCGTGGCCGGGATCAGGGTGCCGCGCTCCGAGGCGTCGTCGTTCGGCGTCATCACGCCCGCCCGCGACGGGGTGAAGGTCGACCGCTTCCTGGAGAAGCCGGCCGACCCGCCCGGCCTGCCGGGCGCCCCCCACCAGGTCTACGCCTCGATGGGAAACTACCTCTTCACCACCAAGACACTCGTCGACGCCCTCCAGCAGGACGCCGAGGACGAGGAGTCCGCGCACGACATGGGCGGCTCCATCCTGCCCCTGCTCACCGAGCGCGGCATGGCCCAGGTGTACGACTTCGACGGCAACCACGTCCCTGGCGAGACCCCGCGTGACCACGGCTACTGGCGCGACGTCGGCACCCTCGACTCGTACTACGAAGCCCACATGGACCTGATCTCCGACCACCCCGTCTTCAACCTCGACAACCGGCGCTGGCCCATCTACACCCACTCCGCCGGTCTGCCGCCCGCCAAGTTCTGCGCGGGCGGCATCGCGGGGGAGTCGATCGTCAGCCCCGGCTGCGTCATCCGCGGTCAGGTCACCCGGTCCGTCCTCTCGCCCGGTGTGACCGTCGAGGAGGGCGCGGTCGTCCAGGGCTCCGTACTGCACGACAACGTACGGATCGGCCGTGGCGCCGTGGTGCGAGGCGCCATCCTCGACAAGAACGTCGACGTACCGCCGGGCGCCACGATCGGCGTCAACCCCGAGCGGGACGAGGAGCTGTACACGGTGTCGAGGGGCGGCGTGATCGCGCTGGGCAAGGGCCAGATCGTACCGGTGTGAACACGGGGGTCACAGCACCTGGCGCCTGCGCCCCAGCCACGTCTGCGCGATCACCACCACCGCCAGGAAGGCGCCGCTCACCACCTGCTGGTAGGCCGAGTCGAGCGAGCCGATCTGGTTGATGACGTTCTGGATCACCTTCAGGAGCAGCACGCCGACCAGCGATCCGCTGATGAAGCCGAACCCGCCGGAGAGCAGCGTGCCGCCGATGACGACCGCGGAGATCGCCTCCAGCTCCATGCCGGAGCCGAGGATCGTCACCCCGGAGACCAGCCAGGCCGCGTTGAGGGCTCCGGCCAGCCCCGCGCAGAGGCCCGAGACCGTATAGACGGCGATCTTCGTACGGGCCACCGGCGCGCCCATCAGCGCCGCCGCGTCCTCGTTGCCGCCGACCGCGTACACGTACTGGCCGAAGCGGGTGCGGCGCAGCACGACGGCGCCCGCGACGAACAGGGCGACCGTGATCCACACGGGCGCGCCGACGCCGAGCACCTTGCCCTGGCCGAGCGTCGCGAAGAACGTGTCCTTGTCGACGAGGTACGTCCTTGAGCCCTCGTCCGTGACCGACAGGAGGATGCCGCGCGCGCCCAGCATCGCCGCGAGCGTCACGATGAACGGCGCGAGCCGGGAGCGGGCGATCAGCACGCCGTTGACCAGGCCGATCAGCCCGCACACGGCGAGCGGCAGGAGCAGCGCCACCGCCGTGCCGTACCGCGAGCCCCAGGCGGCGAGGACCCCGCCGAGGGCGAACAGCGAACCGACCGACAGGTCGATGCCGCCGGTGACGATGACGAACGTCATGCCGAGCGCGACCACCGCGAGGAACGCGGAGGACAGCGTCATGTTCTGGAGGTTGTCGCCGGTCAGAAACGTGTCGAAGCCGGCCGACGCGGCCACCGCGGCGACGATCAGGGTGACGAGTGCGCCGTGCCGCTGGGCCAGCGCACTCAGCCGCTCGGAGCGGGAGGGGCCGACGGCCTGCTCTTCTTCCTGGGCGGCCTGGCTCATGGGGTCCGCCGGACTCTTCGTGCCGGTGGTCATCGCTTGCCCCTCTCGCGTGCCGCGTAGACCGCGAGGATGATCACCACGGCCTGGGCGATCTGCGTCCACGACGGCGGCAGGTCGTGCTTGATGAGGGTGGCCGTGAGCAGCTGGATCAGTACGGCGCCCGCCACGGTGCCGCCGATCCGGACGCGCCCGCCACTGAGCGGTGTGCCGCCGACCACCACGGCGGTGATCGCGGAGAGCTCCATCAGATTGCCGAGCGAGGTCGGGTCGCTGGCGCTCAGGCGCGCCGTCGCGAGGACGCCGGCGAGCGCCGCGAGAGCGCCCGATATGACGTAGACGACGATGAGTACGCGGCGCACGGGCAGGCCCGCGAGCAGTGCGGCCGGGCGGCTGTCGCCGATGGCCAGGAGCTGCCGGCCGAACGTGGTGCGCCGTACGACGAAGGCGACGAGCAGCGCGAGGGCCGCCGCGATCAGCACCAGGTAGGGGATGCCGATCACGTCGCCCGAGCCGAGCGAGGCCATGGTCGGGTCGCGTACGTCCTTGAGCTGGGGGAGAAGGACCAGGGCGAGGCCCCGGCCCGCGACCATCAGGGCGAGCGTCGCCACGATGGGCTGGACGCCGATGAAGGCGACGAGTGAACCGTTCGCCGCGCCGACGGCCATGCCACCGAGCACCGCCACGATCAGGGCGATCCACATCCCGTAGCCGAGGTAGAGCGAGATCAGGGAGGTGGAGAGGGCCATCACCGAGCCGACGGAGAGGTCGACGCCCTCGGTGCCGATCGCGAGGGCCATGCCGAGCGCCACGACGAGGACGGGGGCGACCTGGACGGCCTGGGTGCGGAAGTTCTCGCCGGAGAGGAAGTGCGGGGTGAAGAGGATGTTGACGAGGAGGAGGACGGCCACGCCGAGGTAGACGCCGTACTCCTGGAGGAGGCGGAGCGCGCGTTCCCGGTCGCGGGGGACGACCGTGCTGCCGTCCGGGCCGGGGCCCGCCGGGACGGCGAGCGCGGTGGGGGAGGGGTCACTCACCGCGGCCTCCGGTGGTGGCCCGCGGGGTGGCTATGGCGCGAAGCAGGCGGTCCTCGGTGACGTCGGCGCCGGTGAGTTCCTCCACCACGGCGCCGTCCTTGAGGACGACGACCCGGTCCGAGCCCTCGATGAGCTCCTCCATGTCCGAGGAGATCAGCAGGACGCCGAGGCCGTCCGCCGCCAACTCGTCTATCAGGCCCTGCACTTCGGCCTTGGCGCCGACGTCGATGCCGCGGGTGGGCTCGTCGAGCAGGAGGACTTTCGGGTGCATCGCGAGCCAGCGGGCGAGCAGTACCTTCTGCTGGTTGCCGCCGGAGAGCTCGCCGACCTTCTGGTGCGGTCCCGACGCCTTGATGCGCAGCCGCTTCATGAAGGTGTCCACGATCGCGTCGATGCGGTCCTCGTGCACCAGGCCGAAGCGGGAGAGGCGGGGGAGCGCGGCCAGGGCGATGTTCTCGCGGACCGAGAGGCCGGGGACGATGCCCTCCGCCTTGCGGTCCTCGGGGAGCAGGCTGATGCCGGCGCGGATGGCGGCCGGGGTCGAGCCGGTGCGGATCCGTGCGCCCGCGACGACGACGCGCCCGGAGCCGGGAGGCAGTGCGCCGGCGATGGCCTTCGCCGTCTCGCTGCGGCCCGAGCCGAGCAGCCCGCCGAGGCCCACGACCTCGCCGGGCCGGATGGCGACGGAGACACCGTGCAGACGGTGACGCACAGTCAACTCGGTTGCCCGCAGGACCGGTTCCTCGGCCGCCCCGTGGTCGCCCGTGAAGCGGGTGAGTCCCTCGTCCCGCACGGTCTCGATCTCCCGGCCCAGCATCAGTGCCACCAGACGCAGCCGGTCGAGTTCGGCCAGCGGTCCCGTGTGCACCACCTTGCCGTCGCGCAGCACGGTGACGGTGTCGCACACCTCGTACAGCTCGTCCAGGCGGTGGCTGACGTAGATCACCGCGATGCCGCGCTCGCGCAGCATGCGGATCACGCCGAACAGGGTGCGGACTTCACGGGGTTCGAGGGACGACGTCGGCTCGTCCATCACGACGACGCGCGCGTCGACCGAGACCGCGCGGGCCAGGGCCACCATCTGCTGCGTTCCGACGCCGAGTTCGCGCAGGGGGCGGCGTACGTCGACGCGGACACCGAGGCCCCGCAGCGCCTCGTCGGCCTCGCGGTGCATCCGCCGGAAGTCGATCAGACCGAGGTGGCCGCGCGGTTCGCGGCCCAGGAAGAGGTTGCGGGCCACGCTCATCAGGGGGACGAGGTTGACCTCCTGGTAGATGGTGGAGATGCCCGCGTGCTGCGCTTCGAGCGGGGTGGCGAAGCGGACCGGACGGCCGTCGTACACCAGCTCACCCGCGTCCGGCCGGTACACCCCCGTCAGGACCTTGATGAGGGTGGACTTGCCCGCGCCGTTCTCACCGATCAGTGCGTGCACCTCGCCCGCGTGGGCGGTGAAGTCGACCGCGTCCAGGGCGCGCACGCCGGGGAACGTCTTGGTCAGGCCGGTCACCGACAGCACGTCAGTACGCCTTGCCGAGATCGGACTCGGCGTTCTTCTCGGTGTACGCGTCGTCCTTGATGACGATCGACCGCGCCACCTTCTCGCCCTTGGTGAAGGCGTCCAGGGTCTTGAGGGCGAGGGGGCCGAAGCGCGGGTTGGACTCGACCACACCGTCGATCCAGCCGTCGACGATGCCCCGCACGGCGCCCTTCGTGCCGTCGATCGTCACGATCTTCACGTCACCGGCCTTCTTGCCGGCGCCCTTGAGGGCGTTGACGGCGCCGAGGCCCATCTCGTCGTTCTCGGCGTAGATCCCGGTGATGTCGGGCTTGGACTGGATGAGCTGCTCGGTGACCTGCTGGCCCTTCTCGCGGGCGAACTCGCCGGTCTGCTTGAAGACGACCTTCAGCTCCGGGGCCTTCTCCTTGATGCGGTCCTCGAAGCCCTTGGTGCGCTCGGTCGTGACGTTGTTGCCCGCGGCGCCGAGCAGGATGGCGATCTTGCCCTTGCCGCCCGTCGTCTCGATCATCCGGTCCGCGGCCCGCCTGCCCTGTGCGACGAAGTCGGAGCCGATGTAGCTCACGTAGTCCTTGCAGGCGGTCGCGTTGATCTTGCGGTCGATGGTGACGATCGGGATGTGCTTGGCGCCCGCGGCGCGCAGCACCGGCTCCCAGCCGTCGGAGTTGAGCGGCGCGACGACGAGGAGGTCGGCGCCCTTGGCGATGAGGTCCTGCACGTCGCTGATCTGCTTGGAGAACTGCGACTGGGCGTTGGCGGTGAGGAGCTCGACACCGCGCTTCTTCGCCTCGGCCCGCATGGAGGCCGTCTCCGCGATGCGGAAGGGGTTGGCCTCCTTCTCGGACTGGGAGAAGCCGACGGTCGCCTTCTTCAGGTCCAGCTTCTCGCCGCCGTACGCGTCGATCCCGCAGGTCTTGCCGCCGCCCTCGCCCGGGGACGCGACCTCCTGCCCGGCGTCGCCCCGGCCCTGCGACGCGGAACCGCCCCCGTCGGACGAGTCGTCCTCGGACTTCGCGCAGCCCGCGGTGAAGACCAGGCCCGCGGCGAGGCCGACGGCGGCAAGGGTCCTGGCTGAGGTACGGCTGAGGAGTGTGGTCGGCTTCATTGAGGTCCCCAAACGGCACGGCCCCGGCACTGAGAGCGCTCACGGGAGAGACGGCACTGGCGGTCAACTCGGCGGTACGGGGGAGGTTTTACATCGTTGAAAGAGGGCTGTAAACCCTCCGCGCACTCTTCGCCGACCGGTGCAGGCCGCCCGGGCGCGGCTTCGGATCACCGGCGGCCGAGCGTGCTCTCCCGCTCAAGCAGCCGGAAATCCGCGGTGAGTTCGCGCCCGCAGGACTCTTCCGGATGGGCCAGGCTGTGCAGCAGCGACTCGACCGCGAGCCGCGCGATGGCCTGCTTGTCCGGCGCCACCGTGGTGAGCGTGACGGCTCCGAACTGCCCCTCGGCGATGTCGTCGAAGCCGACCACCGCGACGTCCCACGGCACGCGCAGACCGCGCTCGTGCAGGACGCGCATCGCGCCGATCGCCACCAGGTCGTTGTACGCGAACACCGCGTCGGGCCGCACCCCGGCGTCCAGCATCCGTGCCATCGCCCTGGCGCCGTCCCACCGGTCCCAGCCGCCGACCGGGCCCACCAGGCTCTCGGGCGCCGCGATCCCGGCCGCCGTCAGTTCCTCGCGCCAGCCGGCGAGGCGCAGGTGGGCGGGGCGGTTCGCGGAGTCGGTACGGGCGCCGAGGAACGCGATGGTGGTGCGCCCGCGGCCGATGAGGTGGCGCACCGCGGCCCGGCTCGCCGCGACGTTGTCGATCGCGATGTGGTCGTAGGGCAGGTCGTACTCGCGCTCGCCGAGCAGCACGAGCGGTACGTCGTCCTCGCGCCCGCGCAGGTCCTCCGCCTCCAGCTCGATCGGGCTGAGGATCAGGCCGTCGATCACCCGGGCCCGGAACCCCTGGCTGACAAGCACCTCCTGTTCGCGCTCGCCCCGCGTGTGATCCAGGAGCACGGTGAACTCGTGCTCGGCCGCGGCGTCGATGACGGCGCCCGCGAGTTCGGCGAAGTAGGGGTTGCCCAGCTCGGGGACGGCGAGCGCGATGATCCCGGTACGCCCCTTCCTGAGGTGGCGGGCCGTCAGGTTGGGGCGGTAGCCGAGTTCGTCGATGGCCTCCTGCACGCGGGCCCGCATCGCCGGGGTGACGTGCTGATACTTGTTCACCACGTTCGAGACGGTCTTGATCGAGACGCCCGCCCGCTCCGCGACGTCCCTAAGGCTTACCCGCACTGCTTCTCCCTGCGTCGGTGGCCGCCCCGGCCGTCCGGGGCGTCTGCCGGGACCCTGGACAGCGCGCCGGGGGGCGTGCTGTCATGCCAACTGCCGTTCCTTCCAACGTTGTACAGATTCGTTGTACAGACTGCAGCGACGAGCCGCCACCCTTCCTCACCAAGGAGGATCCGTGCGCATCAGAAGACATCCCGGACGCCCCGGACGACTCGGCCGACACCTCGCCCTGCTGCTCGCAGGGGCCCTCGGCATCGCCGGGCTGACCTCGGCCCCCGCCGCGACCGCCGACGACGATCCAGCCGAGATCCACGGGCTCAAGGGCGAGTACTTCACCCAGTCCGCCCCCGGCGCCTTCGACTTCGACGAGCTGAAGGCCACAGGCCTCGACCCGAACATCGACTTCGGCAACCTGGAGCCCCGGCTCAAGGCCACCACCGGTCAGGCCGACGACGTCAGCGTCCGCTGGACCGGCCGGATCGTGCCCGAGAAGACCGGCGCCACCACCTTCTCGATGATCGGCGACAACGGCTTCCGCCTCTGGGTCGACGGCAAGCTCGCCATCGACCACTGGCAGGACGACTGGGACAAGGAACAGACGTCCCCGGGCGTCGAGTTGACGGCCGGTAAGGCGTACGACATCAAGGTCGAGTACTTCGAGCACTACGGCGGCTCCAACCTGCGCCTGAAGTGGACGCAGCCCGGCGGCGAGAAGAAGGCCGTCCCGCGCTCCGCCCTGCGCATCCCCGCCGACTTCGACTACGACGGCGCCATCGACGCCACCGTGCTGAAGGACGGCCGCAGCCTCAAGCTCGACTTCGCCCAGCCGCTCGCCGCCCCGCCCGCCGGCCTCACCGGCCACCTCGACGCCGTCATCGGCGGCGCCACGTGGCCCCTGGAAAGCGTCAAGCCCGACCCGGCCGACCACCGCAGCCTGCTCGTCGGCCTGAAGGAACCCGTCGTCGGCAAGAAGGGCGGCGACGCTCCCGGCCTCGCCGACATCCGCTACGACGGCAAGGGCGGCCTGAACGGCACGGACGGTGCCGCCGTCGGCCAGTTCTGGACCAGCGGCCCCAACCACTCCGAGTACGAGCTGCGCACCACATGGGCCGACGACGTCACGCCCGGCAACGCGCACCGCGAGTACCCCCGGCCGCAGTTGAAGCGGACCGACTGGCAGAACCTCAACGGCTCCTGGCAGTTCGCCGCCGCCGAGGCGGGCCAGAAGCCCCCGGTCGGCAAGAAGCTCAAGGAGAAGATCCTCGTCCCCTACCCCGTGGAGTCCCAGCTCTCCGGAGTCGAACGGCACGAGGACCGCATGTGGTACCGCCGCACCTTCACCGTCCCCAAGGACTGGCGGGTCGGCCACGGCAAGCGGCTCCGCCTCAACTTCGGCGCCGTCGACTGGCAGTCCGAGATCTACGTCAACGGCACGAAGGTCACCGAACACCAGGGCGGCTACGACAAGTTCAGCGCCGACATCACCGACGCGCTGAAGCCGGGCCGCACCCAGGAACTCATCGTCGGCGTGTACGACCCGACCGACGCGGAGGACGGCGCGAACCCGCCCGTCGGCAAGCAGCGCCTGGACCCCAGCGGCATCTGGTACACCCCGTCCTCCGGCATCTGGCAGACCGTGTGGATGGAGCCGGTCGCCGCCGACCACGCCGACTCCCTGAAGATCACGCCTGATGTGCAGGGCAAGCGTGTCACCGTCGAGGCGAAGGGCGTGCGCGACGGCGTGCCGGTCACTGCCGCCGCGTACGCGGGGCGCAAGAAGGTCGCGGAGGTCAGCGGGCGCACCGGAAAGCCGCTGACGCTCAGGATCAACGACCCGCGCCTGTGGTCGCCGGACGACCCCTTCCTCTACGACCTGGAGGTGCGGGTCGGCGACGATCGTCTCACCAGCTACTTCGGGATGCGCTCCATCGCCGTCGAGAAGGTGAACGGCATTCCGCGCACCCTGCTGAACGGCAAGCCCGCCTTCCTCATGGCCACGCTCGACCAGGGCTTCTGGCCGGACGGCCTGCACACCGCGCCGAGCGACGAGGCGCTCGCGTACGACCTGAAGATGCACAAGGCCATGGGCTTCAACTCGGTCCGCAAGCACATCAAGGTCGAGCCCGACCGGTGGTTCTACTGGGCCGACAGGCTCGGGCTGCTCGTCTGGCAGGACATGCCCGCGATGGAGGCCGGGCGCACCCCGGACGCCGCCGCCCGCGCCCAGTACGAGCGCGAGATGAAGCAGATGATCGACGAGCACTCCAGCAGCCCCTCGGTCGTCATGTGGGTCACCTTCAACGAAGGATGGGGCCAGTACGACGTGGGCCGCATCGCCGAACAGGCGAAGGCCTGGGACCCCACGCGCCTGGTCAACAACATGTCGGGCCTGAACCTCGGGGCCGACGGAGGCGCCGGCGACATCATGGACGAGCACGGCTACCCCAGCCCGGCACTCCCGCCGCGCCCCGATGGCCGACGGGCCCTGGTGAGCGGCGAGTACGGCGGACTCGGCCTCGCGGTGCCCGGCCACGCCTGGGCCGTGCAGCAGAGCTACGTCGACGTGGACCCGGCGACGTACACCGACGACTACATCGCCAAGCTCCACGACGTGCGCGCGCTCGCCTGCAAGGGGAACAACGGCGCCGTCTACACTCAGATCACCGATGTGGAGGGCGAGTTGAACGGCCTGATCACCTATGACCGCAAGGTCGTCAAGCCGGACGTGCGGCGGGTGAAGGCGGCGCACGAAGCGCTGATCCGTGACGCCTCACAGGCCACGGTCCCGGGCTGCCCCGGCTCCTGAGGCGCAAGGACAGGTTCTCGCCGCGCTCTCACCGCATCTGACGCCGTACCAGTTCATGCAGACGCCCGCTCGTGTCGGCCAACAGCTGCGCGGGCGGGCCCTGTTGCACGATGCGGCCCTGTGACATGACGACGACGCGGTCGGCGTCCATGACGGTGGAGAGGCGGTGGGCGATCACGACACGGGTCGCGTTCAGGGCCCGGGTGCTGTCGATGACCGTGCGCTGCGTCTCGTTGTCCAGGGCGCTCGTCGCCTCGTCGAAGAAGAGGACGCGGGGGCGGCGGATCAGGGCCTGGGCGATCATCAGGCGCTGGCGCTGACCGCCGGAGACCGCGCCGCCGCCGGAGATCATCGTGTGCAGGCCCATCGGCATGCGCTTGATGTCCTCGGCGAGCCCGGCCATCGCGGCGGCCTCCCACGCCTCCTCCTGCGTGTACGACTCGGCGCCGCAGATGCACTCCAGGATCGAGCCGGTCAGCGGCTGGGCGTTCTGCAGGACCACACCGCACTGGCGGCGCACCGCCGACCGGTCGAGGGCCGACAGGTCCTGGCCGTCGTAGAGCACGCTGCCGGATACCGGTTCGTCGAAGCCGATCAGCAGGCGGAGCAGCGTCGACTTGCCGCAGCCGCTCGGCCCGACGACGGCCACGAACTCGCCCGGCCGGATCGCCAGGGACACGTCGTCCAGGACCAGCGGGCCGTCGTCGGTGTAGCGGAACGACAGGCCGCGCGCCTCGATCCCGCCCTGGAGCTCGCCCGGCTGCGCGCTCCCGGCCCGCACCTCCGGTGCCTCGTCGAGCACCGGCTTGATCTGCTCGAACATCGGGAGCACCGCCGCCGCCGAGATCAGCGCGCCGGTGAGCTGGGTGACGGACGTCAGGAGCATCGTCACGGCGGTGCTGAAGGTGAGGAACTCGCCCGCGCTCAGGCTGCCGCGCGCCGGACCCGCGAGGAGGGCGAACATGACGAGCGTGCAGAGCGGCAGGTAGACCGAGTTCAGGACGGTCGTGATGTTCTTGGCGCGGCCGGCCCGCCGCTGCAGCTCGCGGCTGCGCGCGAACTCGCCCGCCCAGGCCGCGTACGCGAAGCTCTCCGCCCCGGCCACCCGGAGCTTGGGCAGCCCGCGCAAGGTCTGGAACGCCTGGTTGTTCAGCTTGTTGTCGAGCTCCACCAGGCGCCGCTGCCACCGCAGTTCCCACAGCCCGAGGGTGAGGAAGACGGCGGCGATGACGGCCAGCATCGCCAGGGCGGCGAGGGCGAGAGGGACGCTGTAGAGCAGCAGCAGGACCACGTTCATCGCGCCGACCGAACCGGCCTGGAGGGCGACGGGGCCGATGCCCGAAAGTACCCGGCGGATCGCGCTGACGCCCATCGCCGCGCTCGCCAGCTCGCCGGTGGAACGCGCGGCGAAGAAGCGCGTGGGCAGCCGGAGCAGCCGGTCCCAGACCGCCGGTTGCAGCGCGCTCTCCATGCGCCCCTCCATCCGCAGCACGGTCAGGTTCTGCAGCAGCATGAACGCCGCCGAGACGATGCTGGTGACCATGACGGCCAGGGACACCTGGACGATCAGGCTCCGCTGCGCGTTCGGCACGAAGACGCCGAGCACCTGCCCCGTCGCGACCGGCACCAGCGCCCCGACGGCGACCGTCAACAGAGTGGCGAGCACGAGGTTGCGCATGTCGCCGCCGGTGCCCCGCAGGCTGAAGCGGAACAGCCGCCACGGCGTCAGGGGCCGTTCCGGCAGCGGCCGGTAGAACATGACGGCCCGCGGTTCGAACTCGTCGGCGTTGGACGCGTCGACGCGGGTGCGCCGCCCGGACGTGGGGTGCACCGACTCGTAGCCGCCGCGCCGCCACAGCAGCGCGACCGGCGCGCCGCTCGCGGCCCTGTGGCCGACCAGCGGGCCCGCGTTCTCGCGCCACCAGCGGCCGTCGAGCCGGACGGCGCGGGAACGGACGCGGGAGGCCACCGCGATCTGCTCCACCGGGTCGGTCCGGTCGCCGGCCGCGCCGCCCTCCGCGCTGCCGGCCAGCGTGATGCCCGCCGCCTCTGCGACCAGCCGGCAGGCCGCGTACGTCGCGTCATGGCCGGCGCGGGACGCGGTACGGCGCGCACCGCCCCTGCCCGAACGCCCGATGGAGGCGAGCAGGGTCCGGTCGGCCTGCTCGCGGACGTTCTCGCCCGCCTTGATCCCGGCCGCAGTACGGTCCTCGTGGGCCCGCTCCAGGCGTTCGATCCAGCGGTCGAGGGTCGACAGGAGCCGGTACTGCTGGTTGACCATCCGCTGCCACATCGCGGCGTCGACGAGTAGATCGCCGATGGCCTCGGCGCTGTAGGCGGCGCCGTACTGCACGCTGCCCGGCGCCACAGGCATCCAGAGGATGTCGTCGTCCGTCACCATCTCGTCGCCCACGGCCCGGCCGTCGAGCGGCGCCTCCAAAAGGACCCGGTGGCCGCGCCCGATGCCGAGCGCGAAGGCGTGCTCCAGCAGGCTCAGCGTCGTGTCCTGGGTGTCGTACTGGGTGGGGTACCGCTGCTCGTACGACCAGGTGTCGCCGTAGTCGGGCCGGTACAGCTCGCGCAGCGGAACGCGGCGCAGCTCGCAGCCCCGCAGCGGTCGGCCGACCAGGGTGTGCCGGGGGCCTTCGACGGGGCCGAGAAGGAGGGTGCCCGGCTCCAGGCGGCCGAGGTAGTGCCAGTGGCCCTGCTGCGCGGCGTCGACGGCGAACAGGTCGAGGGCGCCGGCCACGACGAACCAGAGCACCTGCGGGCCCTCCAGGTGCACGCTGCGCAGGCCCGTGCCGTCGACGGGTGTGCCGAGCGCGCCGAAGGCGGCGCCGACCGCGTCGTGCGCGTACGGGGTCTGCTGCCCCGGTACCGACGTCACCTCAGTGCTCCTTGACCAGGTCGGCGTAGGGGCCACCGGCCGCGACGAGGTGTTCGTGGCGTCCGCGCTCCACCACCTGGCCGTGGTCGAGGACGACGATCTCGTCGCTGTCGCGCACCGTGCTCAGGCGGTGGGCGATGACGACGCAGGCGCAGCCGCGGCGGCGCAGATTGTCGATGATGACCTGCTCGGTCTCGGCGTCCAGGGCGCTGGTGACCTCGTCGAGGACGAGGACGCTCGGGCGCCGGACCAGGGCCCGTGCGATCTCCAGGCGCTGGCGCTGCCCGCCGGAGAAGTTCCGCCCGTCCTGCTCCACCCGGCCGTGGATGGAGGCCGGCCTGCGGGCCACGACCTCGTACAGGCAGGCGTCCTTGAGGGCGGCGATCACGGCGTCGTCGGGGATGGAGGGGTCCCACAGGGCGACGTTGTCGCGGACCGTGCCCTCGAAGAGGAAGACGTCCTGGTCGACAAAGGAGACGGAGGCGGCGAGCGCGCCGCGCGGAATGTCCTCAAGGCGCTGCCCGTCGATGCGGATCGTGCCCTCCCACGGGCTGTAGAGCCCTGATATCAGCCGGGAGACGGTCGACTTGCCGCTGCCCGAGCCACCGACGAGCGCCACCTGCTGCCCCGGCCCGACCGACAGCGAGAAGCCGGTCAGGAGCGGCTTGTCGAGGGGGCTGTAGCCGAAGGTGATGTCGTCGAGGGTGACGTGGCCCTTGAGACGGCGGGTGCTCGCGGCGGGCTCGGGGCGGGAGTAGAGCGTGTCGACGGGGAAGTTCTCGACGTCCCTGAGGCGGGCGACGTCGGCGGCGAAGTCCTGGATGCGGCCCGCGACGCCGTTGAGCCGGGTGATCGGCGCGGTGAAGCGGGTGACGAGGGCCTGGAACGCGACGAGCAGCCCGACCGACAGATGCCCCTCGACCGCGCGTAGACCGCCAATCCACAGGATGAGTGCGCTGTTGAGGGTGGCGAGGGTCGGCGCGACGATCCCGAGCCAGGCGCTCGGGACGCCGAGGCGCTGCTGCTCCTCCAGCGTGGTGGCGTGCTGCCCGGCCCAGCGCCGGAAGTAGCCGTTCTCACCGCCGGTGGCCTTCATGGTCTCGATCAACTGCAGGCCGGTGTAGGAGGTGTTGGTGAGCTTGGCGCTGTCGGCGCGCAGCTTCTGGGTGCCGGTGGCGCGCAGCCGGATGACGACGCGCATCGCCACGACGTTGAGCAGGGCGATGCCGACGCCGACGAGGGTGAGCTGCGGATCGTACGTCCACAGCAGGGCCGCGTAGAGGAGGACGACGACGCCGTCGACCCCGGCGGCCGTGAGGTCGCGGGCCAGGGTCTCGGCGACCGCGTCGTTCGACGCGAGGCGCTGCACGAGGTCGGCGGGGGAGCGCTGGGCGTAGAACGTGACGGGCAGCCGGAGGAGATGGCGCAGGAAGCGGGCGCTGCCGAGGGTGGAGGAGATGATGCGGCCGCGCAGCAGGTTCGCCTGTTGCAGCCAGGTCAGCACGACGGTGAGCGCCACCATCGCGCCCATCGACGCGAAGAGCACGCCGAGCAGCGAGGTCTGGCGGCCGACCAGGAAGAGGTCGATGTACGTCCGGCTGAGCGCGGGCAGCGCGGCGCCGACCGCGACGAGCAGCAGGCTGGCGAGGAGCGCGGCGAGCATCGTGCCCGTGGTGCCGCGCAGCCGGGCCGGGAGGGCCTTCATGACGCCGGGCCTGCGGCCTCCCGTACGGAAGTCCGCACCCGGTTCGAGGACCAGGACGACCCCGGTGAAGCTGGTGTCGAAGTCCTCCGACGGCACGAAGCGGCGGCCGTTGTCCGGGTCGTTGATGTAGACGCCGCGGCGGCCGAGGCGGCGCCCCATGCCGTCGTACACGACGTAGTGGTTGAACTCCCAGAACAGGATCGCGGGCGCCTCGACCTCGGCGAGCGCGGCGGGCTCCATCTGCATGCCCTTGGCCGTGAGGCCGTAACTCCGTGCCGCCTTCAGCAGGTTGCTGGCCCGTGAGCCGTCGCGGGAGACGCCGCACGCGATGCGCAGCTCCTCCAGGGGGACGTGCCGTCCGTGGTGGGCGAGGACCATGGCGAGGGCGGCGGCGCCGCACTCCACGGCCTCCATCTGCAGGACGGTGGGCGTGCGGACCGTCTTCGGGCGCCTGCCCTTCGACGCGGGACGGGGTGCGGCCCTGCGGCGGCCGGAGCGCGGGGGTTCGGGGCGGTGTCTGCGGCGGCCACCGGGCGGCGGCAGCTGCTGCTGTGTGGGGGAGGGGTGCGGTGCGGTCACGGAAGCAGCCAATCGATCGGGTGCTGCTCGGCGAGGTGGAAGGCGCCGGTGGCCAGGGTCATGGAGTCGGGTGCGAAGGGCGGGCCGTCGGCGGTCGACCAGGCG
The DNA here is from genome assembly GCF_056433985.1 of Streptomyces sp. NPDC044106. Taxonomy (NCBI): domain Bacteria; kingdom Bacillati; phylum Actinomycetota; class Actinomycetes; order Kitasatosporales; family Streptomycetaceae; genus Streptomyces; species Streptomyces sp. NPDC044106. The sequence goes on along the minus strand of NZ_JBWKFZ010000004.1, from coordinate 295,933 downwards.
TAGCCGGACTTGGTGGCGGACGACTTCTCGAGGCGGACGAGGACGGCGACGGGCGGGCCGTCCTTCGTGAACTGTCCGGCCAGCTCCTTGTCGCCGAGGAAATCGGTGATCCTTTGCCGGGTCTGGGCGGCCCGCCCGACGGCCTTCACCCGGCCGCGCAGCGTCCCGTACTCCTCGGTTGACACGGACTGGACGGTGAGGTCGATCGGGGTGCCGACGGGGACGGTGGCCGCGCTGTCGGCGGGTACGTAGAGGATCGCGACGAGCGGGTCGCCGGTGTCCGCCACCCGCTCGACGGTCGCGACGTCGGAGCCGGTGGTGACCACGGTGCCGATCCTGGCGACCAGCGCGGTCACGCGCCCCGCGGCGATCGCGCGCACGGTCTTGTCGCCCCGCTCCGTACGCACCTTCAGGACGGGCGCGCCGACGGTGAGCCGCTCGCCCTCCTCGGCCAGGACGCGGGTCACCTGTCCGGTGACGGGGCTTTGCAGGACGTAGCTGCCCTGGCCGTGGGTGAGGATGCCGGGCGCGCGGAGTGTGGAGGCGACCGAGCCGGTCACGGCCCAGCCGGCCCCCGCGGCCATGACGACGAGGGTCACGGCGAGGACGAGCAGGCCCTGGGGACGGGCGTAGCGCACCGGAAGGTCGAGTTCCTCGGGCGACTGCAGCTTGGACAGGGCCTGTTGGCGGAACTGCACGGAACGCTTCCCTTACTGTGCCGGTGGCTGCGCCTTCGCCGGTGCTTGCGTCTTTGCCGGTGGCCGGGTCTTCGCCTTGGCGTCCGTGAGCCCCGGAACCAGAGGTCCCGGGGCTCACGGATCAAGGCGTCTCGATGAGCGGGAGGCTCAGAGACCGGCGGTCAGGCCGGAGGCCAGGCCGGTGACGGCGCCGGTGTTGACGCCGGTGACACCCTCGACCGTGCCGACGACGCCGCCGACGACGCCCGAGACGGGGGCGATGGAGTCAACGGTGCTGGTGACGTTGGACGCGACACCGGCGACGAGGCCACCGGAGACGTTGTCGAGGTCGGCGTCGGAAATCTCGAGGGTCTCGACCTGGGGGACGTTGTTCATGGTGTGAGCTGCCCTTCTCATGAATGGTGCAAAGGTTTTCCCATGACGCGGAACCTGGGGATTCGAATTCCGCGTCGGCCAGGATCAAAGCACGTTCGCAGCTCGCACATCCAATCGGTGAAGCGCGGATCGGGCGCGATTCCGGCATCGCATCGCTGCTGCGTGCAGGCAGGTTCACCGCGTGATGGCAGCTCCTTCACAAGATTCACAGAAGGAAATCAGGGGCACGACGGCATTCCGTTCAACAAATCGGACACTCTCCCGTCGAAAAGCGCGTTCTATGGCCCCTGCAAGGAAATTCACCGGGAGTGCGGGCCGAATAGCGTGACCGGACTGCGTATTCGATGTGCAGGTTCATTGAAGGCGCGCCGATTCGTGACCGAAGGGGACATCCGGGATAGGTCCGGCCGAAGGGTCGGCGACTTAACCTGTTGTTGACTAAGCGTAGCGGGGCCGTACTTGACCGTAGTCGGCCGGAGCGATTGACTTCACGTTCGTCATCCCCCGCATCGTCCTCGACGCGAGAGCGAGCCCGTGACTTCGTCGTCTGCTCAGAGCTCCGACCTGCTCGTGCCTCTCGATCTGGCCTTCTGGAACATCGAGACGCCCGCACACCCCATGCATCTGGCCGCACTCGGCGTCTTCGAGGCCGAAGGACCCGACGCGGCGGACCGTGCCGCCGAGCTCCTCGCGGACCGCGCGGCGCTCGTGCCCGCACTTCGCATGCGCATACGTTCCGTCCTGCTGCCCGTGGGCGGCGCGATGCGCGTACCGGTGCCCGCCTTCGATCCGCTGGAGCACATCAGGGTCGCGGCGCCCGTGGCGGACTTCCACGCCGCCGCGGGCGAGCTGATGCAGCGGCCCGTGGAGCGCGGCAGGCCGCCCTGGGAGGCACACGTGCTGCCGGGCGCGGACGGCACCACCTTCGCCGTGCTCTTCAAGTTCCACCACGCACTCGCCGACGGGCTGCGCGCCCTGACGCTCGCCGCGGCCCTCCTCGACCCCGTCGACCTGCCCGCCGCCCGGCAACGGCCCCCGGCGCCCGCCGCCCCACCGTGGTCCGTCCTGGACCCGCGCACCCTGCCGGGCCGCGTGCGCTCCACGGTCGCCGCCGCGGGCCAGATCCTCGGCATCGGCGCCTCCGTCGCCCGCGCCACCCTGGGCGTACGCTCCTGCGCCGCGCTCACCGCCACCGCCAGCGGCACCCGCCGCACCGCGGGCGTCGTCCTCGACCTGGACGATGTCCACCACATACGCAAGGCCGTGGGTGGGACCGTCAACGACGTACTGATCGCCGTGGTCGCCGGAGCCCTGCGCCGCTGGCTCGACGAGCGCGGCGACCGCAGCGAAGGAGTCGAACCGCGCGCCCTCATCCCCGTCTCCCGGCGCCGCCCGCGCACCGCGCAGCCCCCTGGGAACCGGCTCTCCGGATATCTGGTCCGCCTCCCCGTCGGCGACGACGACCCGCTGGCCAGGCTGCGCGGCGTGCGCGCCGCCATGGACCGCAGCAAGGAGGCGGGCCCCGAGCGGGGCGCGGGCGCCGTGGCGCTGCTCGCCGAACACGTGCCCCCGCTCGGGCACCGGGTCGGCGGCCCCGTCGTCGCGCAGGCCGCCCGGCTGCTCTTCGACATCCTCGTCACCAGCGTCCCGCTGCCCGGCGTCGGACTGCGGCTCGGCGGCTGCCGGCTCACCGAGGTCTACCCCTTCGCGCCGCTCGCCCAGGGCCAGTCGCTCGCCGTCGCCGTCTCCACCTACCGGGGCCGGGTGCACTACGGGCTGATCGCGGACGCCGCCGCCGTACCGGACCTGGAACTCCTGGCGCAGAGCGTGCGGGACGAGGTCGACGGCCTCGTGGCGGTGTGCGCGCGGGAAGCGGGTTTGGTTCCCGGGCACGCCCCTACGTAAACTTCGGATTTTGGAGCTTCCGCGGACGACCAGATGCGCCGTGGCACGGAATGACACGAGGACAGCGGCGATGACGGTGACGGACGAAAGCCACGAGAGGCCTGTCGAGGCCGAGTACGACGCGGGCGACGCGTACGGGCCCGGCATCGACCCGGACCGCCTCGCCGTCTGCCTCAGCGTCCTCGACGAGCTGGACAAGCTGGACGTCGACCACCCGGACGCGATCGCGGTGCGCCGGGCCACGGCCGGGATCTACCGGACGGTGAAGCAGCGCCGCCGTCAGGAGCGCCGCGCCGCCAAGACCGCCCACGACAAGGCCGTCACCGAGGCCACCGCCACCGGCTCCGCCCAGCGCATCGACGACGAGACCGAGGGCCTGCTGCCCTCCTCGCGGACCGAGGAGGGCCGGATCGCGGGGATACTCGAGCGCCCGCGCTCCTGCTACACCTGCAAGACGCGGTACGTGGAGGTCGACTACTTCTACCACCAGCTCTGTCCCGACTGCGCCCGCCTGAACCGCACCAAGCGCGACGCCCGCGCCGACCTCACCGGCAAGCGCGCCCTGCTCACCGGCGGCCGCGCCAAGATCGGCATGTACATCGCGCTGCGCCTCCTGCGTGACGGCGCCCACACGACCATCACGACCCGGTTCCCCAAGGACGCCATCCGCCGGTTCAAGGCGATGGACGACTCGGCCGAGTGGCTGCACCGCCTGGAGGTCGTCGGCATCGACCTGCGCGACCCGGCCCAGGCCGTCGCGCTCGCCGAGCGGATGACCGCGGCGGGACCGCTGGACATCCTCATCAACAACGCGACGCAGACCGTACGCCGCCTGCCCTCCGCGTACGCCGCGCTGGTCGAAGGCGAGAGCGCGCCGCTGCCCGCCGGCGAACTGCCCGCCCACTCCGTCATCGGCGCCTTCAACTCCGGAGCGGTCGACGGCCTGGCCGCACTGCCCGTCGGCATCAGCGGCCTCGACGCGCAGCAGGTCGCCGACCTCGCGCTCGTCGGGGGCAACGCCAGTGTCGCCCGGCACCTCGACGGCACCGCCATCGACGCGGGCGGCCTCGTGCCGGACGTCGTCGACAGCAACACCTGGGTGCAGACCATCGAGCAGATCTCTCCTGTCGAGCTCCTGGAGACCCAACTCTGCAACTACACCTCGCCGTTCATCCTCATCAGCGCGCTGCGCGGGGCGATGGCCGACGCGGCGAAGAAGGCGGCGAGCGGCCGCGCCCACATCGTCAACGTCTCGGCGATGGAAGGTGTCTTCGGCCGTGGCTACAAGGGCGCGGGCCACCCGAACACGAACGCCGCGAAGGCGGCCATGAACATGGTGACGCGGACCAGCGCCCAGGAGATGTTCCAGACCGATGGCATCCTCATGACCTCGGTCGACACCGGCTGGATCACCGACGAGCGTCCGCACTACGACAAGCTGCGCCTGGCCGAGGAGGGGTTCCACGCCCCGCTCGACCTGATCGACGGCGCAGCCCGCGTCTACGACCCGGTGGTGCGCGGCGAGGCGGGCGAAGACGTGTACGGCGTCTTCCTGAAGGACTACGAGCCCGGAAAGTGGTAGCGGGGCCGGGGCTCACCCTCACCGCCTGATCGCCGTCCGACTGCGGGGCGGGCTTCCCTGGTGGCGACGGTGGGGCGTGTGCCGCCGACCCGGCGGCGGTTACAGATGCGCGGCCAGGAACGGAAGGACGACGTCAGCCATCTCGTCGGGTACTTCCTCCGCCAGGTCGTGGCCTGCGTCGAAGACGTGCCCGGTGACGTCGTGGGCCATGAGCCGCATCTGGGACTCGTTGCGATCGCCGATGAACGCGGAACCGCCGAGCGCCAGAACCGGGATGTCCAGCTTCTTCCGCGCGGCCTGCCGGTTCTGTTCGGCGTCGACGAGCATCGCCCGGTAGATCGAGAGCATCGCCCGGATGCCGCCGGGCATGGAGTAGCAGCGCACGTACTCCTCGATCGCGTCGGGGGTGGCGCTGTCGGGGCGGCTGCGCTCGTTCTTGATCATGTAGGTGATCAGCTCGCGCTCGTGCCCGGAGATCAGCATCTCGGGGACGTCAGGCTGGAAGTAGAAGCCCAGGTGCCACAGGTGCAGGCCGCTGGAGACGTTCTCGGGGGTGAGTGCGGTGTGGTCCTCGAAGCCGAATCCGGGGAACAGGGCCTCGGCGAAGACGAGGCCGCTGACGTGGTCGCGGTGGCGGGCGGCCAGCTGGTAGCCGATCACCGCTCCCCAGTCCTCGCCGATCACCGCGTACGTCTCGTGTCCGAGGCGGGTCATCAGTTCGGCGACGTCGTCGCTCATCGTCGCGGAGTCGTAGCCGTCCGCGGGGCGGGCGGAGTCGCCGAGGCCGCGGAGGTCCGGTACGACGACGGTGTAGTGGGGCGTCAGCTTCGGGACGAGGTGGCGCCAGTGGTAGCCGGTCTTGGGCACTCCGTGCAGCAGTACCACCGCGGGGCCGGACCCGGCCGTGCGGTAGTGCAGGCTCGTTCCGTTGACGGCGACACGGCCGGTGCGGACGGGCGTTCCGTCATGGTCATGCATCATGTGTTGCCAACCTCTGCTTTCCGGTGTGCGGGCGGCGTGCCCGCGGGTCTCCGGTGCCGTTTCTGGATCGGGTGTTACGGATAGCGGCCATGAAAAGATCAGTCGAGAGCGGTCAGGGCAAGCTCCACGAGCGGTTCGAGGGTGCGGGGATCCGGCGTGATCTTCGAGGAGACCAGCAGCCCGTTGAGGAAGGTGATGAGGAAGGCGGCGAGAACATGCGGGTCATGGCGCGCCGCAACCTCACCCCGCTCCACCGCGACTCGCAGTACCTCGGCGAGCGCGTCCCGGCCGGCATCCTGCACGTCCCGCACGATGCGCCGGATCGACGGGTCCCCCGGCAGCCGCTCGCAGGCGGCATTGACCACCAGGCAGCCCCGGCCGTCATGCTCGGCGGCGATGCGGACCCGCTCCGTCAGCATCGTACGGATCGCCGAGCGGGCATCCGCCCCCTCCTCCAGGTCGCGCAGGGCGGCCGCCGCGAGGGTGGTGCGGTAGTGCTCAAGCGCGGCCCGGTACAGGCCGTCCTTGTCGCCGAATGCCGCGTACAGGCTGCCCTGCCCGATTCCCAGGTGCTGCGTCAGGTCGCGCACGGAGGTCGCCTCGTAGCCGCGCGTCCAGAACAGCTCCATGGCGCGGCTCACCGCCGCCTCGGTGTCGAACTCCCGGGTCCTTGCCATGGTTCCACCCTAAGCTATCTGGATCGAGCGCTCAAGAAAGCGTGACTGTGCATCTGCCGCCTGTACGTGACCGACCGGGGCGACGACGGCGAGCAGGTACCGGGCCTTGGCGATCCGCCCGTACCCGGCGAACGCGGCGCCCAGCGGGGCGGTTTGGCCCCCGCGGCCGGACATCCGCTGCCGGAGGCCACTGGCGGTCGCCGCCCGGCTGGAGCCCGCGGGGAACTGGCGACAATTGACTACGCGAGCCCACCACTACGGAGGCCGTGCACCACCTGCGACGGGCTCTTCGTCGTGGACGCCGCGCGCACCCGCGTACCGCCGTCGACCAGCAGATCGGCGCCCGTGATCCAGCAGGCGGCGTCCGAGACCAGCCAGGCCACGGCCCGTGCCACGTCCTCCGGCTCCCCGATGCGGCCGAGCGGCAGTCCCGCCGCCACCTGCTCCTGCGCCCGCTCCCAGACGAAACGCGCCATGTCCGTGCGGACGAGGCCGGGGGAGACGGAGTTGACCCGCACCGACGGGGCGAGTTCGCCCGCCAGCTGTCGGGTGAGGTGCAGCAGCGCGGCCTTGCTCGTGCCGTACGCGCCGACGTTCGGGCCCACGTGCTCGGCGCCCTCCGTGCAGATGTTGACGACGGCGCCGCCGTGCTCCGCCATCCAGGCCCGCCACGCGAGTTGCGTCAGCCGCAGGGCCGCCTCGACATTCACGGCGAAGGCGGTGCGCCACACGTCGGGATCGGCCTCCATCAGCGGGCCGTGGGGCGCGTTCGTCGCGGCGTTGTTGACGAGGACGTCGAGGCGGCCGAACGTACGCACCGCGAGGTCGACGCAGTCTTCGAGGTGCGCGGGGTCGGCGACGTCGCCGGGGAGCCCGACCGCCTTCGCGCCGGTCGCGCGAAGCGCTTCCACCGCGGCCCGCACCCCGTCGGCGTCACGCGCGGTGACAACGAGGCGGTGGTCCGCCGCCGCGAGCGCCCCGGCGACGGCGAACCCGATCCCGCGGGATCCGCCGGTCACCAACGCCACTGCCGACTGCTCCATTTCATGCCCCTCCTGGTCCGTCATTGTCCGGAATTCACCCCCATCTTTCGGGCCCCATCGAGCGGGGGCCTGCTCATTTGGTTAACCTGGAGCGAACGGGTATCCATCAGGGAGCCACAAACCTCCCTCGGCCGCCCGGGGACAGGCCGGCAATCACGGCCGCGGTCCCGCCAGAGAACGGCGCCACCGCGACCGAACTGCCCCCTGACCTTCCGTTACGCGACACAGAGGAGTGCGCGGTGACACCCGATCTGACGAAGCACGAAAAGCGACCGGCGGAACGCGGCGGCGACGGGGCCGGCAGGCCCACGAAGCTCCGCAACCTGGAGGCGTGGGCCAAGGCGGCCCCCATCCGCCTGGCCGGTTACGAGGACGACCTCGCCGAGCCGCACATCCTCCCCGGGATCGACTGACGGTACCGGTCCAGTACGGGACCGGAGCCGATCCGGCACCGACTCGGGAGCGATCTGGGCCAGGGTCCCCGAGGTGTCGGCCCGTTCCGCTTCGCCACGTGCCCCCTGCCTTCGACGGTAGTCCGAAGGCAGGGGGCAACTGTGTGCTGTCACACGCACGTTGGCAGCCCGCGGTGAACGGTCCACGTTGACAGGCGGGGGAGCGGTTGTCTGTAATGGTGCTCGTGCCGCGTGGCGCCGACCAAAGAGCAGTGGGCAGGTCGGCGATCGGGCGAGCACCTTCACTCAAGGACGACGCCGATGGATACGTCGTGAGTTCACATCCCGGGCCTCTCGCCTGACCTGCGCCTTCGCGCGCCCCGCCACGCCTTTCCCGCGTGACGCTCCCTCACCTTCACCGCGCCCGACGCGGCACCGAACACGTCGTACGGAGACCCGACACCGTCATGCCCACGAACTGCCCGTCGTCGTCCTGGAACGGCCGGTGCACGAGGCCGAAACCCCGGAAGAGGCAACCGACTTCGCGGCAAAGATGGTCCAGGTCCACCGCTGGCCGCGCGGTCAGCTGCGGCACGTACGGGACGAGACCGACGCGTACTTCACCGCGCTCGCCGCGCATCGGGGGCCGGGCGCCCCTCCGCCGCCGGGCCTCGGTCTGCAGATCCGCCAGCACTGCCTGGCGTTCTGCGATGCGCTGGAGTTCCATCACACCGGCGAAGACGCGCACCTCTTCCCCGTGATGGCCGACTACCACCCCGAGCTGCGCGCGACGTTCGACCGACTGGCCGAGGAACACCGCTCCATCGCCCGCATCCAGAACGACCTGTCCGCGCTCCTGACGACCATCGACGAAGCGGACCCCGTCCGCTTCCGCTCCGAACTGCCCGGCATGTCCGTCGAGTTGACTGCGCATCTTGACTACGAGGAGGAGTCGCTGCTGCCGATTTTGGCCGCACTTCCGTGCCGCCGGTGCCGCTTTCCAGCGCACCGGATACGTCGACTTCGCCCGCCGGATCTGCATGATCTGGAGCTGACCGGCCGGGTGCGGCTGCTTGGCGGCTGCTTCCGGCTCCTTTGCGCGATCTGACGCGGACGTACGCTACTCAGACTGCATCCCCTCGTACTGCATCCCCTCGTACCGCATCCCCTCGCACCGGCCCCGTACTCTCCCGCTCGATCAACCGCGGCAACGGCACCTGCACCGTGGCCGCCGGGCCGTTGTCGAGCAGGGACAGGAGTTCGCGGGCCGCCGTGCGGCCGAAGGAGACCGTGTCGCGGGACAGGGCCGTCAGCCAGGGGCGCACCATGCGGCAGAGCGCCGAGTCCTCCCAGGCGACGACGGAGACGTCGGCCGGGACCGCGAAGCCGAGGGAGGTCGCGGCGGCGACGCCGGCCACCGCCATCACGTCGTTGTCGTACACGAGCGCGGTCGGCGGCTCGGCCGATTCCAGGACGCGCCGGGTCACGGCCGCGCCCTCCGCGTCGGAGTAGTCCGTCGTCACCGAACGCACCCCGGACAGGCCACGGCCCGCCGCCTCGACGCGCAGCGTGCGGATGCGGCGCTCGGTGTGCGCGAGCCCCTCAAGACCCGCGATGTGCACGATGCGGCGGTGCCCGAGGCCGTGCAGATGGCCGACGACCGACGCCATCGCGCCCGCGTCGTCCGCCCACACCGTGGACAGGCCGGGGTGTTCGTCGCCCGGCTCGGGCACGCCGCCCGTCACCACCGCGGGCAGCCCCAGTTCGTCGAGGAGCGCGGGCCGCGGGTCGTCCGTGCGTGGGTCCACCACCAGGACGCCGTCCACCCGGTGCTCTGCCCACCAGCGGCGGTAGACCGCGCACTCGGCGGCCACGTCCTCCACGACCTGGAAGAGAAGCCCCAAGTGCCGCTCGGCCAGGACCTCCTGGACGCCCGAGATCAGCTGCAGGAAGAACGAGTCGACGCCCAGCGTCGCCGCCGGACGCGCCACGACAAGGCCCACCGTCGCCGAGCCCTCGCCGGACAGGGCGCGCGCCGCCGTGCTGGGCCGCCAGCCCAGCTGCTCCGCGACCCTGCGCACCCGGTCGCGGGTGATGTCGGAGACCCCGGGCCGGTCGTTGAGCGCGAAGGAGACGGCGCTCTCGGAGACCCCGGCGCGGCGCGCGATGTCCTTCATGGTCGGCCGGCGCGCCGGTGACCGCTTGCCTTGCACCCGTTGCCCCTTTCCTGGCTACCGGATACTAATGCGCTTGAGCTGCCTGACTCTAAAGCGCATTAGTCGTCCGCCGCAAGAGCTTCAACACACCCCGCTGACCTGGTGTGTTGTCTGGATGATCGACCGATCTTCGATTTCCGTTCCACGAATCCATTGACTTTGCGCCACCACCCCGTGCAGGGTCTGCCTCGGCGTGGATTGCCCGGCTCGGACGGTTGCAGTCACCGCCGTCTCACGCTGGGCCGAGCAAAGGAGCCGTTTCACCGTGCGTATCTCCCGCATCCCTCGCAGAGCGGTCGCCGCAGGCGCCGTCCTCGCTGTCCTGCTGCCGCTGAGCGCCTGTGGCGACGGCGACGACGGCGGCGGTTCCCAGGACGCGTCCGGGAAGATCGAAGGCAAAATCAGCTTCCAGACCTGGAACCTGAAGGCGAACTTCAAGCCCTACTTCGAGGGCCTGGTCGACGAGTTCGAGAAGAAGTACCCCGGCACCGAGGTGAACTGGGTCGACCAGCCCGGCGAGGGCTACCCCGACAAGATCAGCGCCGACGCCGCTGCCGGCACACTGCCCGACGTCGTCAACGTATCGCCCGACCTGGTCGCCCCGCTCGCCAAGGCGGGCATCGCGCTCGACCTCGGCAAGGCGGCCGGGAAGTACGAGAAGGAGTACCTGCCCGGAGCCTGGAAGAGCCACCAGATACCGGGCATGGACGGCACGTACGCCTTCCCCTGGTACCTCAACACCGGGCCGCTCTTCTACAACAAGCGCCTCTTCAAGGACGCCGGCCTCGACGAGAACAAGCCCCCCAAGACGTACGACCAGCTCTTCGACCAGGCACTGCGGCTCGCCGAGAAGAGCGACGGGAAGGTCGCCACGCTCGCCAACGTCCCCACCATCGAGGACTTCGGGCGGTACGGCGTACCGCTGATGAACAAGGAAGGCACCGGCTTCACCTTCAACGACGCCAAGGGCGTCGAACTCCTCGCCAAGTACAAGAAGTTGTACGACGCCAAGGCGCTCGACGGGCAGGCGCTGACCGCGACGCCCGAGTCGACGGGCAAGAAGTTCCTCACCGAGGCCGTGGCGATGAACCCCGGCAGCGCTCTGGACCTGGAGAAGTTCAAGAAGGACGCGCCGAAGCTCTACAAGAACATCGGCATCACCCCGCAGATCAGCAGCACCGGCAAGGACAACATGTACGTGATGGGCGTGATGGTGAACGCCCGCACCAAGCAGACCCCGGCCGCCGTCGCCTTCGCGCACTTCGTCACCGACGCCCAGCACCAGATGGAGTTCGCCAAGAAGGTCGCGATCTTCCCCAGCACCGCGGGCTCCCTCGACGACCCGTACTTCACCAAGCAGGACGGCAAGGAGGAGACGCGGGTCCGCGTCGCCGCCGCCAAGTCCATCAAGACCGCGGTGAACTACACGCCCGTGCTGTTCAGCGAGCAGATGAAGGTCGAGCTGCGCAACGCCGTCGCCAGGGCGCTGCAGGGCAAGGAAAGCCCGAAGGAAGCCCTTGACAACGCTGTCAAGAACTGCGACCGGCTGCTCAAGCAGAGCTGAGCGCCGACGCCGTGCCGAGCCACGACCCGGGAACACCAGCCATGAAGAGTCCCACCGCCGCCAAGGCGACCTCGTCCGACATCACTACAGCGGGTCCGGCGTTCAAGGACCGGCCCGCCGACGCCCGCCGCGGCGCGGGCGGCAGCCGCATCACGCGGCAACTGCCCACCAGCCCCTGGCTGTTCGCCGCTCCCGGGCTCGCGGTCGTCACCGTGTTCATCCTCTATCCGTTCCTCAGCACGCTCAACAACTCCTTCACGGACAAGCGGACGCTGCTGCCGGGCGAGTACGTCGGGTTCGCCAACTTCTCGGAGTTGCTGCACGACGACATGTTCTGGATCGGCCTGCGCAACAGCACGCTGTACGTTCTCGTGGTCGTCCCCGCGCTCGTCCTGCTGCCGCTGCTGCTCGCGATGCTGGTCCAGAAGCACATCCCCGGCATCACCTTCTTCCGCTCCGCCTTCTACACCCCGGTGGTCGCCTCGATCGTCGTCGTGGGGCTCATCTGGGTGTGGATGCTCGACGAACGCGGGCTGGTCAACGCCGTGCTCGAAGCGGTGGGCGTCGGCAAGGTCGGCTTCCTCAGCGATCAGTGGCTGCTGCTCTTCAGCGCCATGGCGGTCACGGTCTGGAAGGGCCTCGGCTACTACATGATCATTTACCTCGCGGCCCTCGCCAACGTGCCGCGTGAACTCCACGAGGCGGCGGCGGTCGACGGCGCGGGGGCCTTCCGCCGCTTCCTCACGGTCACCGTGCCCGCCGTCCGCTCCACCATGGTGCTGGTCGGCGCGCTCTCCTCGGTCGCCGCCTTCAAGGTGTTCTCCGAGGTGTACCTGATGGCCGGACCCGCCGGTGGCCCGGCCGGCGAGGACACCACCCTCGTGATGCTGGTGCAGCGCGTCGGCACCGGCCTGACCGGCCGGGTCGGCTACGCCTCGGCCATCTCCGTCGTCGTCTTCGTCGTCACCGTCGCACTGATGCTGCTCGTCCTGCGGGCGGACCGGAAGGAGGACGCGTGAGCACCGCCGAGAAGGTACCCGCGCCGGTCACCGCGCCCGCCACCGCCCCGAGGCCCCGCCGCCGTCGCGTCACCGACGAGAACGGCCGCCGCATGCCCGTCTGGGAGATCGTCCTGCGCTACGGGCTCCTGCTCGCCGTACTCGCGCTGATGATCGGCCCGTTCCTCTGGCAGCTTTCCACCTCTCTGAAGGGCCCGCACGAGGACATCTTCAGCTCCCCGCCGAAGTTCCTGCCCTCCGACCCGACCTTCCACAACTACGAGCGGGTCGCCGACACCATCCCCGTATGGGACTACGCGCTCAACTCACTGAAGGTGGCCGCGGCCAACGTCGTCACCAACTGCGTGGGCGCCACGCTCGCGGGCTACGCCCTGGCCCGGCTGCGCTACCGCGGCCGCAAGGCGGTCACGGTCGTCTTCATCCTGGCCATGCTGGTGCCCGTCGAAGGCATCATCATCGCCCAGTTCACGACCATGCGTGAGCTCGGCCTGAACAACACTCTCATCGGTGTGCTGCTGCCGGGCTGCGTCTCCGCGCTCAACGTCCTGCTGATGCGCAACGCCTTCCTCAACGTGCCCTACGAGATCGAGGAAGCTGCCTTCGTGGACGGCGCGAACGTCTGGCAGCGCTTCCTGCGCATCGCGCTCCCCGCGGTCAAGGGCACCCTCGCGGTCGTCGCGATCTTCGCCTTCATGGGGGCCTGGGACGACTTCCTGTGGCCGCTGATCGTGCTCAGCGACCCGGACCGCTTCACGCTCACCATCGGCCTCAACTACCTGCACGGCACCTTCGCCAACGACGAGCGCCTCGTCGCCGCGGGCACGGTCATCGCCGTGCTCCCGCTGATCGTCCTCTTCGCCTGCCTTCAGCGGTACTTCTTCCGCGGTGTGGGCGAGGGCGCGGTCAAGGGCTGAACTGCCGCCCCGAACCCTCCAGAACCAGGATCCGCATTGCCTTCCGCACCCCCTCCCGCACCGCACTCCGCACCGCCCTCCGCGATGCCTTCGGGCGCGCCGCGCTTCGGCGCCAACTACACGCCCGGTCAGGGGTGGTTCCACCACTGGCTCGACTTCGACCTCGACGCCGTACGCGCCGACCTCGACGCGATCGCCTCGCTGGGCCTCGACCACATCCGGGTCTTCCCGATCTGGCCGTACTTCCAGCCGAACCGCACCCTGATCCGTCCGCGCGCCGTCGACCAGCTGGTCCAGCTCGCGGACGCCGCCGCCGAACGCGGTCTCGACGTCAACGTCGACGGCCTCCAGGGGCATCTGTCCAGCTTCGACTTCCTGCCCGCGTGGACGCAGACCTGGCACCGGCGGAACATCTTCTCCGACCCCGACGTCGTGTCCGGGCAGGCCGCCTACCTGCGCACGCTCGCCGCCGCCCTCGCCGACCGGCCGAACTTCATCGGCATGACCATCGGCAACGAGATCAACCAGTTCTCGGCGGGCCCGCACCCCGACCCCGACCGCATCACCGAGGAGCAGGCGGAGAGCTGGCTGCGTACCGTTCTCGCCGCCTGCGAGGAGGGCGCACCCGGCAGGCTGCACCTGCACGCCGAGTACGACGCCGCCTGGTACCAGGACGACCAGCCCTTCACCCCGGCGCAGGCCGCCCGGCTCGGTGCGGTGACCGCCGTGCACTCCTGGGTCTTCAACGGCACCGCCCAGCGGCACGGCCGCACCGGCACCGCGACGCGGCACCACGCGGCGTACATGATCGAGCTGTCCAAGGCCTGGGCGCTCGACCCGCACCGCCCCGTCTGGCTCCAGGAGGTCGGCGCCCCCGCCCCGCTGATCCCCGCCGAGCACGCGGCCGCCTTCACCGAGGAGACCATCGAGGCCGCGCTCGACTGCCAGGACGTGTGGGGCGTGACGTGGTGGTGCTCGCACGACGTCTCGCGCGACCTCGCGGATTTCCCTGAGCTGGAGTACAGCCTGGGTCTGCTGACCAATGAGGGGAAGGTCAAGCCGGCGGGGGAGGCGATCGCCCGGATCGTACGGGAGTGGCGCGGCCGTACGTACGCGCCGGCGCCCCGGACGACCGCGGTGGTCGTGGACGACGCCATGTCCCGGCGCTCGGAGTGTGCCCCTGGAGGCGCGGTCTTCGAGGCGTTCGCGCGGCTCGTGGCGGATGGGGTGCGCCCCACGGTGGTCCTTGCCGGACGGGTGGCGGATTCCGGGCACCTCGCTGCGCGAGGCATCAGCGACGTGCTGCTGCCGGAGGACGTCGGGTAGCGCCGCCCGTCCCGCACGGGGCTCCGCCCCGGACCCCGCTCCTCAAACGCCGGAGGGGCTGAAATTGCCCCCTGCTCCTCGCAGGCCGGAGGGGCTGAAATTGGCCCCTGCTCCTCGCACGTCGGAGGGGCTGAAATACCGAACCCACTGATCGACCTCCCCGGGAGACCCCTCATGCATGACGACCGCACCCTGGTCGAAGCCCGCCTCAAGCGCGTCCTGGACGAGCGCATCAGGCCCGCCGTGTATCCGGCCTCCGTGCCGCTCGACGTGGCCGTCTGGAATGCCCCGGGCGAGCCCGTGCCGGTGGCCGAAGGCCTCGCCGCCGAACCGTCGCCGACCGCGGTGGGGGAGCGGTGGGGCGCGCCCTGGGGGACCAGCTGGTTCCGGGTGAGCGGGACCGTGCCGAATGAGTGGGCGGGCAGGACCGTCGAGGCCGTCCTCGACCTCGGCTTCGACGAGAACATGCCGGGCTTCCAGTGCGAGGGCCTCGTGTACCGCCCCGACGGCACCCCGGTGAAGGGCCTCAACCCGCGCAACCAGTGGGTGCGGATCGCCGCGCCCGCCGAGGGCGGCGAGGAGGTGCGCCTGCACATCGAGGCCGCCTCCAACCCCGTCATTCTCGACTACCACCCCTTCCTTCCCACGCAGTTGGGCGACAAGGAGACCGCGGGCAGCGAGCCCCAGTACAAGCTGGAGCGCATGGACCTCGCCGTCTTCGACGAGACGGTGTGGCAGCTCGTCATCGACCTCGAAGTCCTCGGCGAGCTGATGCAGGAGCTGCCCGCGGACTCCGCGCGGCGCTACGACATCGTGCGCGCGGTCGGCCGTGCCCTCGACGCCGTCGACCTCCAGGACGTGAACGGCTCGGCCGCCGCGGCGCGGGCGCAGCTCGAAGGGGTCCTCGCCACCCCCGCCGAGCCCTCCGCGCACCGCATCAGCGCCGTCGGCCACGCCCACATCGACTCCGCGTGGCTGTGGCCGCTGCGCGAGACGGTGCGCAAGGTCGCGCGTACGACGTCCAACATGACGGCGCTCATCGAGGACGAGCCGGACTTCGTCTTCGCCATGTCGCAGGCGCAGCAGTGGGCGTGGATCAAGGAGCACCGGCCAGAGGTGTGGGCGAAGGTCAAGAAGGCGGTCGCCGACGGGCGGTTCGTGCCGGCCGGCGGCATGTGGGTCGAGTCGGACACGAACATGCCGGGCTCCGAGGCGATGGCCCGTCAGTTCGTGCACGGCAAGCGGTTCTTCATCGATGAGTTCGGCGTGGAGAACGACGAGGCGTGGCTGCCCGACACGTTCGGATTCGCCGCGGGCCTGCCGCAGATCATCAAGGCGGCCGGCTCCAAGTGGCTGCTCACGCAGAAGATCTCGTGGTCGCAGACCAATCGCTTCCCGCACCACACGTTCAACTGGGAAGGCATCGACGGCACCCGTATCTTCACGCACTTCCCGCCCGTCGACACCTACAACTGCTCGATGAAGGGCAGCGAGATCGCCCACGCGGCGAAGAACTTCAAGGACAAGGGCGTCGCCCGGCACTCCCTCGCGCCCACGGGATGGGGCGACGGTGGCGGCGGCACCACCCGCGAGATGATCGCCAAGGCCGCGCGCCTGCAGGACCTCGAAGGCTCGGCGACCGTCCGGTGGGAGACACCGGAGCAGTTCTTCGAGAAGGCCGAGGCCGAGTACCCGAACCCGCCGGTCTGGGTCGGCGAGCTCTACCTCGAACTGCACCGCGCCACGCTCACCAGTCAGGCGGGCACCAAGCAGGGCAACCGCCGCAGCGAGCACCTGCTCCGCGAGGCGGAGCTGTGGGCCGCCACGGCCGCCGTCCGCTCCGCCGATTTCGTCTACCCGTACGAGCAGTTGGACCGCATCTGGAAGACGGTGCTGCTCCACCAGTTCCACGACATCCTGCCCGGCTCGTCCATCGCCTGGGTGCACCGCGAGGCCCGCGCGACGTACGCGGCCCTCGCGCAGGAACTCAACGGCATCATCGACAAGGCGCAGCGCGCGCTCGCGGGCGAGGGCGCCGGAGAGCTGGTCTTCAACTCCGCGCCGCACTCACGCGACGGCGTCCCGGCGGGCGGCGCGCGCACCGCCGCGATCGGCGGCGCGGCGGCGATCGCCTCGCGCGCCGACGGCGGCTACGTCCTCGACAACGGCCTGCTGCGGGTCGAGATCGACGCGCGCGGCCTGGTCGTCTCCGCGTACGACCTGGTGGCCGATCGTGAGACGGTCGCGCCGGGCCGGGCGGCGAACCTGCCGCAGATCCACGCGGACTTCCCGAACATGTGGGACGCGTGGGACGTGGACGAGTTCTACCGCAACACGGTCACCGATCTCGTCGAGGCGGACGAGGTCGAGCCGGGCGAGGGCGCGTCGGTCCGCGTCGTACGCACCTTCGGCGACTCGCGCCTCACCCAGATCCTCACCCTGGAGCCCGGCGCCCAGCGGCTCGACATCGACACCGAGGTCGACTGGCACGAGACGGAGAAGTTCCTCAAGCTCGCCTTCCCGCTGGACATCCACGCCGAGCGGTACGCGTCGGAGACCCAGTTCGGCCACTTCTACCGGGCCACGCACACCAACACGAGCTGGGAGGCGGCCAAGTTCGAGGCGTGCAACCACCGCTTCGTGCACATCGAGGAGCCTGGCTGGGGCGTCGCGCTCGTCAACGACTCGACGTACGGCCACGACGTGACCCGCACGGTCCGCGCCGAGGACTCCGGCACGACCACCACGGTCCGCGTCTCCCTGCTGCGCGCCCCGCGCTTCCCCGACCCCGAGACGGATCAGGGAGTGCACCGCTTCCGGCACGCCCTGGTGCCGGGCGCGGCGATCGGCGACGCGGTGCGCGAGGGCTACCGCGTCAACCTGCCTGAGCGGCGGGTGAGCGGCGGCTCCGAGGTGGCCCCGCTGATCACGGTCGACGACGACGCGGTCGTCATCACGGCGGTCAAGCTGGCCGACGACGGCAGCGGCGACGTGGTCGTCCGCTTCCACGAGGCCCACGGAGGCCGCGCGAAGCCCACCCTGACGACGGGCTTCCCGGCCGCCTCGGTCGCGGTGACCGACCTCTTGGAGCGCCCGCTCGCCGACGCGACGCCGCCGGAGCTCGCGGACGACGCGGTGTCGCTGACGCTGCGGCCGTTCGAGCTGGTGACGCTGCGGTTCAGCCGGGGCTGAGCCCGAACGGCCCTACGGGGCGAGGCACTTGAGCCTCGCCCCACCCGGTTTCAGCCGTCGGCCCGCAGCCACACCCGCAGCGGGCCGACGGGCTCGAATCCCTGGCGGAGCGCGGCCGTGAGGTCATCGCCGTGCTCGTAGCCGACGACCGGTACCCCCGGCCACAGCCGGTCCGTGGCCTGGAGGCAGGAGCGCCACGCCGTGTCCAGGTCGTCGTCGGCGGTGAAGAGGTTGGAGATGCCGACCACCGAGGTGGCGGAGTAGGCGATGGCGCCCGCGACGATCCGGCCGTCGGCGGCTGTACCCGCGAGGAACACCGCTCCCTCGGCGAGCAGCGACGGCCGGAACAGTCCGGCGTTCTCCCTGTCCCCGGTGTCTGCGCCATCGCTCTCCCCCTCACCGCTCCACGCGGCCTCCCACGCCGCAAGCCGTTCGGGGCCCTCGATCGGCTGCCAGCCACCCGGACCCCGGGCACTCCGCCACGCGGGACAGTGGATCCACTGCGCCTCGAACAGGACCTCGAAGCCTGCCGCCGACAGGTCCAGCGTGCCGAAGCTGTCCTTGACCGAGGCGCCGGGCGACGTGGTGTCGATGCGGGGCAGCACGGCCTCCGGTGTCACGTCGGGTGAAAGTGTCACGGCGTCGGGGTACAGCGGGGGAGTCCGCCGGGAGCCGGCCCACAAGCCGCCTTGGGTCGTCCCCGGCACTCCGTGGGAGCGGCAGACGGCAGCGCACCAGTCGGCGTTGTTCTGTACGGCCGCGGGCAGGGGCGGGATGGGAGCGGCGCTTGGGTCGATGATCACCTGGGGATGATGCCAGCACAGGACCCCGCCCGTCGCCCGGTCCGACGAACTGGACGACCTGCGCCGCTGCGACCGCGTGCTCGTGCTCTTCCACGGCCGGATCGTCGCGGAGCACGAGGCGGGATGGACCGAGCACGACCAGATCGCATCCATCGAGGGGGTGGGGAGTCCGACCCCCGCCGGGACGATCCCCGTCGACACGATCCCCGTCGGGACGAGCCCTGCCGACCGGGTCGACGTCGTCTTCCTGCACGACCCCGACCACCACGCCGAGGAAGCCTTCCGCGAGGGCTACCCGGCCCTCGCGAAGCTGCGCTCCGAAGGCGTCGTCGGTGCGATGGGCGCGGGCATGAACCAGGCCGCGATGCTGACCCGCTTTGTCCGCGACACGGACGTCGACGCCGTGCTCTGCGCGGGCCGCTACACACTCCTCGACCACCGGGCCCTCGCCGAGCTGCTGCCCGCGGCGAGCGAGCGGGGCACGTCGGTCGTCATCGGCGGTGTGTTCAACTCCGGCTGCTTGCCGACCCGAAGCCGGGGGCGCGGTTCGACTACGCCGAGGCGCCGCCCGCACTGCTTGCGCGCGCCCGCGCCCTGCGGTGCCTCGCCGAGCGGCACGGCACCACGCTGCGGGCCGCCGTGCTCGCCTTTCCCTTCGGCCACCCCGCCGTCGCCGGCGTGCTGGTCGGCATCCACACGACGGAGCAGGTCATCGACGCCGTCGAGCAGTTCGCGGCGGGCGTCCCCGCGGGCTTCCGGCGGGAGGCACGGGCGCAGGGGCTGCTGCCCGCGGAGGTCCCGGTGCCAGGGGAGGCCTCCCTCGACATAACGGGTGGCGTACCGGGAAAGGACCCCCTGTGAGAATCGCGCTGCACACCAAGGTCCGCGCCGACCGCGTCGAGGAGTACGACGCCGCGCACCGCGAGGTCCCGCCCGGCCTCACCGCCGCCATCCGTGCCGCGGGCGCCGGACTGCCCGTCGTGTGGGAGCTCCCGTGACCGGGGCAGCGCCGTCCCTCGTCGACGCCCACCACCATGTGTGGGACCTGTCCGTGCGCGACCAGGAGTGGCTCACCGGGGACGCCCTCGCGCCGCTCCGCCGGAACTTCTCGCTGAGCGACCTCTTGCCCGAGGCCCGCGCCGCGGGCGTCACCGCCACGGTCCTCGTGCAGACGGTCGCCGTCCCCGAGGAGGCCCCTGAGCTCCTCGCCCTCGCCGCAGGCAGCGACCTGGTCGCGGGAGTCGTCGGCTGGACGGACCTCACCCGCCCCGACGTGGCCGACACACTGGCGACCCTCCGCGAACTCCCGGGCGGCGAGCACCTCGTGGGCGTCCGCCACCAGGTGCAGGGCGAGACGGACCCCGAATGGCTGCTGCGCGCGGACGTCCGCAGGGGCCTCGCCGCCGTCGCCGCGGCGGGCCTCGCCTACGACCTCGTCGTCCTGCCCCACCAACTGCCCGCCTGCGCAAGGGCGGCGGCTGGGCTGCCCGAACTCACCTTCGTACTGGACCACTTGGGGAAACCGCCCATCGTCTCGGGCGCCCTCGAACCCTGGGCCTCGGCGGTCCGCGCGCTCGCCGCCCGCCCCAACACGGTGTGCAAACTCTCCGGCATGGTCACCGAGGCCGACCACGCGACGTGGACGGTGGATGATCTGCGGCCCTACGCGGACACCGTCCTGGCCGCCTTCGGGCCCGGACGGTTGATGTTCGGCTCCGACTGGCCCGTCAGCACCCTCGCCGCGTCCTACGTCGAAGTCCTCGACGCGGCGCGGCTGTTGACCCAGCCCCTCGGCACCGGCGAGAGAGGCGAGGTGTTCGGCGGCACGGCGCGCCGCGTCTACGGCCTCTGAGCCGGCGTGTCGAGCCGCGTCGGCGGCAGGAACTCACGGACGTACGTCCGCTCCCAGCAGGCTCCCGTCGTCCGCAGCTCGCGCCAGGTCGTGAACCGGTAGCGGTAGAGCCGGGCGCGGATGTACGCGGGCGGCGTGCCGGGCGGGAACGGCGAGTGGCGCAGCAGCCGCAGGGTGTCGCGGTCGCCGTCCAGGAGCCGTTCCACCAGCCCGCCGAACCATGACCTGGCGTACGCGGGGGAGAGCCCGGCGAACCACATCATCCAGTCGAGCCGCAGGTGGTAGGGCGCGAACTGGCGCGGCCACCGCCGTACGTCGCCGGGCTTGCCCTTGAACTCGTACGCCCGCCAGTCGGAGTCCTCGCGCGGCACCGGGTCCGCCGTGCCCTCGATGACGATTTCCTGGCGGACCCGGTTGACGCTCCCGAACGCGCCGTACGCGTTGACGAGGTGCAACGGGTCGAACGAGCGGTTCATGACCTGCCGCCGGGACAGCAGATTGCGTAGCGGTCGGTAGCTCAGAGCGAAGAGCGCCGCGGCGACGGCGACGACCACCACCTCGTACCAGAGCGGCGGTTCCGCGACGTCGGGCGCCGGGTGCCAGGCGGACAGGTCCAGGGCGGACAGTGCGAGCACGACGGTGAGCCAGTTGAGCCAGGAGAAGTTGCCGGAGAGGACCAGCCACAGCTGGGTCACGATCATCAGGAGGGCCGCCCACGTCGCCACTTGCCAGGGTGTGAACAGCAGGAAGGGCACGGCGAGCTGGGTGACGTGGTTGGCCGCGACCTCCACCCGGTGCACGGGCCGCGGGAGACGGTGGAAGAACCAGCTCAGCGGGCCGGGCATCGGCTGCGTCTCGTGGTGGAAGTCCAGGCAGGTGAGCTTCCGCCAGCACGCGTCCCCGCGCATCTTGATCAGTCCCGCGCCGAACTCCACGCGGAAGAGCACCCACCGCAGCAGGAACAGCACCAGGACGGGCGGCGCGACCCGGTCGTTGCCGAGGAAGACCGCGAGGAAACCCACCTCCAGGAGCAGCGACTCCCAGCCGAAGCCGTACCAGGTCTGCCCCACGTTCACGATGGAGACGTACAGCGCCCAGGGAACCAGCCACAGCAGCATAGCGCCCCACAGCGGCAGGCGGCCGTCCAGACCGGCGAGCAGCACGGCCGAGACCGCGCACCCCGCCCACGCGCAGAGCGCGAAGAACCGGTCCGAGTAGTGCAGCTGGAACAAGCTCGGCGCCCGCCGGAACGGCACCCGCGCGACGTACTCGGGCACCGGCAGCATCCCGCGCTCCCCGAGCAGCGCGCGGAACTGCAGGGCGGCCCCCAGGAAGGCCACGAGGTAGACCGCGGCCAGCGCCCGCTGGAAGATCAGCCGGCTCAGCCAGTACGCGTCCGCCGAGAACCACTCCACGGGCCTCATTGTGCCGCCGGTGTCGCTTTTCGGCAGAGTACGGCGTGGCGGCGGCGGGGGCCGGTGCTCACCGGCTGATGCTTCCCCTGCGTACCCCCGGGTACCCCTGCGCACCCCCGCTTCCCCCGCGTGCGGGCGTCCGGGGCTCCGCCTAGCGTGGGCCCATGGAGCACGGCCCGGCGGGGCACTGCCGCTGCGGACAGCCGGCCGGGGAGCCGGACGGCTGTTTCCTCGCGCTGTACGGGGCCGCGCTGCACATGGGCCGCTTCGACTGGGACCTGGACACCGGCCTGATGACGATGGACGCCGCCGCCCACGACGTCTTCGACGTCCACCCCGACGAATACGACAACCGGCCGGAGACCCTCGCCTTCCGCGTCCCGACCGTCGAGGCGCACCGCCTGGACCAGACCGTCTCGCACGCCCTGAAGGACGGCAGCGACAGCTACGGCGCGTACTTCCGCATCCGGCGCCGCACCGGCCGACTGCGCTGGACGCACACCCAGGCCTGCATCGAGCGGGATGCCACGGGCCGGCCGCGCCGCATCGTGGGGATCGTCAGGGATGCGACGCGGGAGCTCGGCGACAGCCCGGCCGCGCTGCGCGAGCGCGCTGAAGAGGAGGCCGACCGGCGCCGCACGACCAGCATCGTGCAGGGCACCACGGCGGCCCTCGCGCACGCCCGCACGGTGCGGGACGTCATCGACGTGCTCCGGGACACCCACGGCCTCGCCCACCTGGGGGCCTCGAACCTCGTCATGGGCCTCGTCGAGGCCGGACGGATCCGGCTCGTGGCCGAGGGGCCCGCCGGCAGCTTCGTCCCCGGCACCCGCCTCACGGGCGTCGACGAGGAGTACCCGATGAGCGAGGTCGCCCGCACCCTCGCCCCGCGCTACATCGACACCGCCGACGACTTCGCGGAGTCCTACCCGCGGCTCTGGCCGCACATCGACGAGCTCGGCATCACCGCGGCCGCGTATCTGCCGCTGATCGCGCAGGGCCGCGCCATCGGCGTCCTCGGCCTGCTCTACGAGGACAAGACGGGCTTCACGACGGAGGAGCGCAACGTCCTGGTCGCGCTGAGCAGCAGCATCGCCCAGAGCCTGCAGCGCGCCATGTTCTACGAGCAGGAGAAGGACCTCGCCCAAGGCCTCCAGCAGGCCATGCTGCCGCGCAGCATCCCCGGCGTGCCGGGCGCGGAGATCGCCGTACGGTACCGCTCGGCGGCGCTCGGCCGGGACATCGGCGGCGACTGGTACGACGTGATCCCGTTGCCCGGCGGCCGGGTCGGCGCCGTCATCGGCGACGTCCAGGGCCACGACACGCACGCCGCCGCCGTCATGGGGCAGCTCCGCATCGTGCTGCGCGCCTACGCCACCGAGGGGCACACCCCCGCCACCGTCATGGCCCGCGCCTCCGGCTTCCTCCACGAACTGGACACCGACCGCTTTGCCACCTGTCTCTATGCGGAGGCGGACCTGTCGACCGGCGTGGTCCAGTTCGTCAGGGCCGGCCATCTCGACCCGCTCGTACAGGACACCGACGGCTCCTGCCGCCGCGTGCCGGTCGACGGCGGCCTGCCGCTCGGCCTGTCCGCCGAGTTCGGCCGTCTCGACTACCCCGTCACCACCCTCGAACTCGACCCGGGGCAGACCCTGCTGCTCTGCACCGACGGTCTCGTGGAGGTGCCGGGCGCCGACCTGGACGACGGGATGCGGGCGCTCTCGGAACTCGCCGCCGTCGGCCCCCGCCACCTGCAGCGGCTCGCCGACCGGCTCTGCGGCATCATCGACGGCCGCGGCGGGAACGACGACGCCGCGCTTCTCCTGTTGCGCCGCCGCGAGCTCGACGCGCCGCGTACCGGCGGCCGCCTCCAGCAGCACGTCGCGCCGAGCGACCCCGAGGCACTCGCCGACGCCCGGCACATGATCAGGGCGGCGGTGCGGGCCTGGGGCGCGGGCGAGCGGGCCGACGAGATCGAACTGGTCGCCGACGAGGTGATCACCAATGCCCTGATGCACACCGACGGCGCCGCGGTCGTGACCCTGCGCGTCCTGAGCGGTACCGACCGGCGGCTGCGCGTCGACGTCGAGGACTCCTCCAGCGCTCTGCCGCGCCGCCGTGACGCCGGCGAGTCGGGGGTGTCGGGCCGCGGCCTGCTCCTGGTGGACCGGCTCGCGGACGGGTGGGGCGTGGAGGCGCGCGGCGGCGGGAAATGCGTGTGGTGCGAGTTCGTCGTGCCCGGCGCGAAGACAAGGGGTTGAGGGAGAGCCATGCCGGAACTGCCCGAAGTCGAGGCCCTCAGGGACTTCCTGACGGGCCATCTGGTCGGCCGCGAGATCGTGCGCGTACTGCCCGCGGCGATCAGCGTCCTCAAGACGTACGACCCGCCGCTCACCGCCCTCGAAGGCCGCACCGTCACCGCGGTGGAGCGGCACGGCAAGTTCCTCGACATCGACGCCGACGGTCCGCACCTGGTCACCCATCTCGCCCGCGCGGGCTGGCTGCGCTGGTACGACCGGCTCCCCGAAGGCGTCCCGCGCCCCGGCAAGGGCCCGCTGGCGCTCCGCGTCGCCCTGGAGACGGGGGAGGGCTTCGACCTCACGGAGGCGGGCACGCAGAAGCGTCTCGCGGTGTACGTCACCGAGTCGCCGGAGCGGATCCCGGGCATCGCGCGCCTCGGCCCCGACCCGCTGGCGGCCGACTTCGACGAGGAGCGCTTCGCCGGGCTCCTGGCGGGTGAACGGCGCCAGATCAAGGGGGCGCTGCGCGATCAGAGCCTGATCGCGGGCATCGGGAACGCGTACAGCGACGAGATTCTGCACGCGGCCCGCATGTCGCCGTTCCGGCTCACGTCGAGCCTCACGAAGGAGGAAGTCCATGGGCTGCATGTGGCGTTGCTGGATACGTTGAACCAGGCGGTGGAGCGCTCGCGCGGTGTCGCCGCGGGCCGCCTCAAGGCGGAGAAGAAGGGCGGCCTGCGCGTGCACGGCCGTACCGGCGAGCCGTGCCCGGTGTGCGGCGACACGGTCCGCGAGGTCTCCTTCGCGGACTCCTCGCTGCAGTACTGCCCGACGTGCCAGACGGGCGGCAAACTGCTCGCGGACCGGCGGATGTCGCGGCTGCTGAAGTAGCGACGGGCTTGGGCCCGGCTCCGAACCGGCGCTGAGTCGGCCCCGAACCGGCCCCGAACCGGGGCCGAGTCCGCCACGAACCGGCTCAGAACAGATGGATCGCCAGGTGCCCCAGCGGCAGCCCGAGCCGCCACGCCGGGGTCCACACCTTCGGTCCGTCCTCCTCGCCCTGCACCGCACGGCCGGGCACCGCGTCCAGGTCGGGCGCGAGCAGCTCGGTCTCCTGCAGCCAGCGCCATGCCAGGTCGGCGAGTTCCAGATCGGGCCGGGGCCCGCCGGAGGCGACGGCCTCCGCCGTGAGCTGTGTCATGCGGCGGCGGACCCAGTCCTGCCACGGCTGGCTGTAGGCGGTCAGCGTCAGCCACGTCTCCAGCTGCGAGACCACGCGGATCCCGGCCAGCTCGCCCTTGCTGTCCGACAGGAAGATCGTCAGCGCCAGGGCGTCGCGTCCCGCCCGGTACTCGAAGGAGGTGGGCGGCATCAGATCGCCGGTGCGCAGCAGTTCGTCGGCGATGTACTCGGCGTACAACCACGCCATGGGCACAGCCAGTTCGCCGCCCTGGGGGCCCTCGGTGTTGCCTCTGCTCTCGTGCCGCATCCGCTCCGCCTTCCTCCGGTCCGTGCGCGTCACCGGCCTCTGGCCCCCCAATCCGGCACACGGTGAGGACAGCCGATTACCCGGGAGGGGGGTCGGGCAAGGCGCTTTGCAAACCCTTGACCCGGCCTCCGGTTTCACCGCAGGTGAGCCGCCCTGTGTTGTTCGCGTCACAGGCTCACCCATTTGACGCCGTTTCAGGGTGCCTGACGGCTTTGGTCCTTGATTTGCCCATGGCTCCGTATGTAGATGCGTTTAGCCGACTATCGTCCCCAGTCACGGAGCCCGCTCGATGACGCAGCGCGTACGCACCCCACGGCACATCAGACCCCCTTCCACCTCCCCGAACACCCGCCTGGGCCTGCGCACGCGCCCCACGACGGCAGCGGCGGCGGTCCTTCTGCGCGCGGGCATCGCGGGCATCGTGGGCATCGCGGGCTGCTCGGCCCCGCCGCCGGCGTGGCTCGGCGGCTCCGCGGCCGGGAAGCACCCCTTCACGCTCGTCGCCTCCGGTGACGTCCTGCCGCACGCCTCGATCATCCGTCAGGCCAACGCCGACGCGGGCGGCGACGGCTACGACTTCGCGCCGATGCTCGCGGGCGCCAAGCCCGTCGTCTCCCAGGCCGACCTGGCGATCTGCCACATGGAGACGGTCTACGGCGCGGACGGCGACTACACCGGCTACCCCACCTTCAAGTCGCCGCCCCAGGTGGCCCGCGCCCTCAAGGCCACCGGCTACGACGCCTGCTCCACCGCCTCCAACCACACCCTGGACGACGGCGCGGCAGGAGTGCGCCGCACCCTGGACGCGCTGGACAAGGCGGGGGTCAAGCACGCGGGTTCGGCCCGCTCGGCCGCCGAGGACAAGCGTCCGGCCTGGCTGCGGGCGGGCGGCGCGAAGGTCGCGCAACTCGCGTACACCTACGGAACGAACGGCTATCCGCTGCCGAAGGGCAAGCCCTGGACGGTCGACCTCATCGACCGCGCGAAGATCGTCGCGGACGCCCGTGCGGCACGGAAGGCGGGCGCCGACGTCGTAGTCGTCAGCCTGCACTGGGGCTCGGAGTGGCAGGACGAGCCCGACCGGCAGCAGCTGCGGCTCGGCAACCAGCTCACCGCGTCCCGCACGGACGGGCGCCCCGACATCGACCTGCTGCTCGGCACGCACGCCCATGTGCCGCAGGCCTACGAGAAGGTGAACGGCACCTGGGTCATCTACGGCATGGGGGACCAGATCGCCGGCGCCATGATCAACCACGAGGGCGCCGACGACCCGCGCGGCAACCAGGGCACCATCGGC
The DNA here is from genome assembly GCF_056433985.1 of Streptomyces sp. NPDC044106. Taxonomy (NCBI): domain Bacteria; kingdom Bacillati; phylum Actinomycetota; class Actinomycetes; order Kitasatosporales; family Streptomycetaceae; genus Streptomyces; species Streptomyces sp. NPDC044106. The sequence goes on along the minus strand of NZ_JBWKFZ010000004.1, from coordinate 268,950 downwards.
CGCTTCACCTTCGAGCCGCCCGCGCGCGCCGGTGCCCGCTGGCAGGTGACGAAGGCCGAGTTCCTGCCGATGTGGTTCAACACGGACACCGGCCGCGTCATCGACCTCAACAAGGCGCTGGAGCGCGGCACGGACGTGCGCGATGTGCGCGACCGCATCCGCCGCGTCGTGCTCAGCCGGGGCGCAGGCAAGCAGGGCCTGGTCATGGGCGAGTAGCCCCGCGGGCGCGATGCGCAGCGCCTGCGGGACCTCACGCCCCTGCGGCCCGGTCCGCCTTCGCCAGCTCCGACTTGCGGTACGAGTACCCGAAGTACACGACGAGGCCGAGCACGAACCACACGGCGAACCGCACCCAGGTCTGCCACTGCAGGAACGTGATCAGCCAGATGGAGAAGACCACCCCGACCGCCGGCACCACCGGCATCCCCGGGCAGCGGAAGGTGCGCGGCAGCTCCGGCCGCTTGTAGCGCAGCACGATCACCGCGACACACACCACGACGAACGCCAGCAGGATCCCGATGTTGGTCAGTTCGGCCGCCTCGCCGATCGGCAGGAACCCGGCGATGGCGGCCGACGCGACCCCGACGATCCACGTCACGCGCGTCGGCACGTGCCGCGTCGGATGCGTCTTGGCGAACCACTTGGGAAGGAGACCGTCCCGGCTCATCGAGAACCACACACGGGTGCACCCGAGCATGAACGTGAACATCACCGTGAGGATGCCGATGATCGCGCCCACCGCGATGACGTCCGCGAGACCGCCGAGCCCCACCGACTTGAAGGCCGTGGAGAAGCCGCTCTCCGGGTCGACGTCCTTATAGCTCTGCATGCCGGTCAGGACCAGGCAGGCGAGGACGTAGAGGACCATCGAGATGGCGAGGGAGTAGAGGATCGCCTTCGGCATGTGCCGCTGCGCGTCCTTGGACTCCTCCGCCGCCGTACTCATCGCGTCGTACCCGAAGACGGCGAAGAAGACGGTCGCGGCGCCCGTGAACGCGCCGCTGATCCCGTAGGGGAAGAACGGCTCGTAGTTCCCGGTCTCGATGTGGAAGAAGCCGACCGCGATCACGACGAGCACCACGATCACCTTGAGCACGACCACGATCAGCTCGAAGCGCGCGGCGTTCTTGATGCCGAGGGTGAGCAGGTACGCGATGAACAGGCACAGCACCGCGGCGAACAGGTCGACCTTGTGCCCGTCGCCGGTGCCCGGCGCGCCCATCATCCAGTGCGGCAGTTCCGCCCCCAGCTCCTCGACCAGGAAGCCGAAGTAGCCGGAGATGCCGATCGCCACGACGGCGACGATCGCGGTGTACTCCAGAAGCAGGTCCCAGCCGATGAACCAGCCGGTCAGCTCGCCGAGCACCACATAGCCGTAGGTGTAGGCGGAGCCCGCCTTCGGGATCATGCCCGCGAACTCGGCGTACGAGAAGGCGGCGGCGGCGCTCGCGACGCCCGCGATCAGGAAGGAGACAAGGACCGCGGGCCCCGCGGTGCCGTTCGCGACGGCGCCCGCGAGGCTGAAGATGCCGGCACCGATGATGCCGCCGACCCCGATCGCGGTGAGCTGCCAGAGCCCCAGCGTCCTGGAGAGACCGCCGCCCGCCTCTGTCTCGTCGATGTGCTCGATGGGCTTGCGGCGCAGTACGCCCTGTCCCATCCGGAGTCCCGGCATGAGCTCCACCTCTTCGCAGACGGGGTCGGCTGATGGCGGATCATGATGGCCCAGCCGGGGGCCCGAGGGAAGACGCCACACCCTGTGGAGACCGTTACGGCACCACGGTCACCGGCCAGCGGCCCGTCTTCACCAGGCGTACGGCGACCGAGCCGACGATGCGGTGGCCCGCCTGCTCGGAGGCGCCGACGACCACGGCGTCGGCCTTCAGGTCGTCGGCGGCGGTGACCAGACCGGTGAAGGGGTCACCGCGGAAGGTGTGGAACTCCCACCGGACGTCGAATATGCCCTTCACCCGCTCGGTGGCGGACCTGATCTCCGCGATCAGCCCCTCGGCGATCTCGTCGGTGGTCTCGGCCACCGGAGCGCCGAACGCGGCCCCCGCCGCGAGAACCGGCTGGATGTACACCACCGCGAGCAGGGCCCGCTGCCGCCTGGCCAGGCCTCCGGCGTACGCCGCCGCCCGCAGAGACGTATCGGAGCCGTCGACTCCGACGACGATGACTTTCGGCCCGTCGGTGCCGCGTTCGAACTGCTGGGACTGGTCTTCGCTCACGACGAGAGGTTAGCGGAGGCACTCATACCGCCTGCGCTCCGGGCACCCGGGCCCCGTTCTGCCGCCCCCGCTCGACGCGCGCGGCGGCCCCGCTCTTCCTAGAGTCGTGCCCATGACGGTCAGCACGGAGGAGCCCGGGCCCTGCGGGCGCACGCGCGCCGGCGGCGGCTTCCTCGGCCGGGTCCCGGAGGGCTTCGCCGCCTTCTTCGGCGGCCTCGGCGTCTTCTGCGCGGTCCTTGCGGTGATCGCCCCGCTGCGCCGCCTCCTCATGCCCGTCATCCGCGTCCTCGACCTCGTCACGGTCCCGGTCAGCGCGAACCTCGCGTACGCCGTCTTCCTCTTCCTGCTCGCCGCCGCGACAGCCGCCCGCAAGAAGGTCGCGTGGTGGCTGGTCGTCAGCTATCTGGGGCTGCTTCTCGCCTTCGACGTGCTCGGCGCGGCGCTCGGCTTCTGGGCCGAGTCGCTGCCGTCCTTCGTGGTCTGCGGCATCGCCTTCGTCCTGCTGATCCTGGCCCGCCAGGAGTTCTCCGCGGACTCCCGGCGCGGCGCCGTACGGCGGGCCGTGGCGGTCCTGGTGGCGGGCCTCGGCCTCGCGAGCCTCCTCGGCTGGGGACTGGTGGAGCTGTTCCCCGGCACGCTGGTGCGCGGGGAGCGCCTGCTGTGGGCGGCGAACCGGGTCTGCGGCGGGCTGATCCACGGCCGCGACTACTTCGACGGCGCCCCCTCGCGCGGCCTCCACTTCTGGCTCGGCCTGTTCGGCGCCCTCGCCCTGCTGAACGCCGCCGCCACCCTCTTCCGCTCCCAGCGCATGGAAGCGGCCCTGCACGGCGACGAGGAGCCCCGCATCCGCGCCCTGCTCGGGGCGTACGGGGCGCAGGACTCGCTCGGCTACTTCGCCACCCGGCGCGACAAGGCCGTCGTCTTCTCGCCCAGCGGCAAGGCCGCCGTCACCTACCGCGTGGAGGCCGGCGTCTGCCTGGCCAGCGGCGACCCCGTGGGCGACCGCGAGGCCTGGCCGCACGCGATCGGCGCCTGGCTGGACGTCGCCAGGCGGTACGCCTGGCAGCCCGCCGTCATGGGCGCGTCCGAGGACGGCGCCACCGCGTACGCCCGCGCCGGGCTCGGCGCGCTGCAACTCGGCGACGAGGCGATCCTGCACGTCGCGCAGTTCGATCTGGACGGCCGCGACATGCGCGTCACCCGCCAGGCCGTGAACCGGGTCCGCCGCACCGGCGCCACCGCCCGGGTCCGCAGGCACTCCACCCTCACCGACGAGGAGATGGAGGAGATCATCGACAAGGCCGACGCCTGGCGGGACACCGAGACCGAGCGCGGCTTCTCCATGGCCCTCGACCGGCTCGGCGACCCCGAGGACGGTGACTGCCTCCTCGTCGAGGCGCTGGGCGCCGACGGCAAGCTCCTCGCGCTGCTCTCCCTCGTCCCCTGGGGCAGGGACGGCATCTCCCTCGACCTGATGCGCCGCGACCGGACCGCGCCGAACGGTGTCATGGAGTTCATGGTCGCCGAGCTCTGCGCCGCCGCGCCCCGGCTCGGAGTGCGGCGCGTCTCGCTGAACTTCGCCGTGTTCCGCTCGGTCTTCGAGGAGGGCGGCCGCATCGGCGCGGGGCCCGTGCTGCGGCTGTGGCGCAAGCTGCTCCTGTTCTTCTCCAAATGGTGGCAGCTGGAGGCCCTCTACCGCTCGAACGCCAAGTACCACCCGGAGTGGTACCCGCGTTTCATCTGCTACGGCGACAGCGGCGCCCTCGCCCGGATCAGCCTGGCGTCGGGCATCGCCGAGGGCTTCGTCTCCGTGCCGTCGCTGCGCAAACTCTGGGGCAAGGGCCACAAGCCGCGCGGCGTCGACCGGCCCACGACCACCGAGGGCCTCCCCTCCATCGCCGCGCTCGGCCTCGCGGACCAGGACCCCGCCGCCGACCCTGTGTCGAGGCTCCCGGAACAGATCCGCGTCCGCCACCGCAAACTCGACCGACTGCGCGCCGGGGGAGTCGACCCCTACCCGGTCGGCCTCGCTCCCCGCACCCATGAACTGGCCCGCGTGAACCGCCAGCTGACGGGGCAACAGGTGTCGGTCGCGGGCCGTGTCATGCTCGTACGCGACTTCGGCGGCATCGTCTTCGCCGTGCTGCGCGACTGGTCGGGCGACCTGCAGCTCGCCCTCGCCCGCGACACCTCGGGCCCCGGCGTCCTGGCCGGCTTCACCGACGCCACCGACATCGGCGACCACATCGCCGCCACCGGCACGGTCGGCACCAGCGACCGGGGCGAGCTCACCGTCTTCGTCACCGAATGGCGGCTCACCGGCAAGTGTCTGCGCCCGCTGCCCGACAAGCGCCGCGGCCTGACCGACCCCGAGGCCAAGGTCCGCCGCCGCTACCTCGACCTGATCGCGACCCCCGGCGCACGCGACGTGGTGCGGTTCCGCTCCACCGCCGTGCAGGCGCTGCGCCAGGGCCTCCTCGACCGCGGCTACCTCGAGGTCGAGACGCCGATGCTCCAGCAGATCCACGGCGGCGCCAACGCCCGCCCCTTCACCACCCACATCAACGCCTACGACCTCGACCTGTACCTGCGCATCGCCCCCGAGCTGTACCTGAAGCGGCTCTGCGTCGGCGGCATGGAGAAGGTCTTCGAGATGGGCCGCACCTTCCGCAACGAAGGCGTCTCCTACAAGCACAACCCCGAGTTCACGATGTTGGAGGCCTACCAGGCCTTCGCCGACTACGACGTGATGCTCGACCTCACCCGCGAGCTCGTCCAGTCCGCCGCGACCGCCGCCTTCGGCTCGCCAGTCGCCCGCAGGGCCGACGCCGGAGGCAGGCTCGTCGAGCACGACATCTCCGGGCCCTGGCCGGTCAAGACCGTGTACGGCGCGCTCTCCGAGGAGCTCGGCGACGAGGTCGACGCCGGCACTCCGCTCACCGTCCTGCACCGGCACTGCGACCGCGCCGCCGTCCCCTACACCGCGGACGACGGCCGCGGCGACGTCGTCCTCGAAATGTACGAGCGGCTCGTCGAGGAGAAGACGGAGCTGCCCACCTTCTACAAGGACTTCCCCACCGACGTCTCCCCGCTCACCCGCCGGCACCGCACGGACCCGCGGCTCGCCGAACGCTGGGACCTCGTCGCCTTCGGCACCGAACTGGGCACCGCCTACTCCGAGTTGACCGACCCCGTGGAGCAGCGCCGCCGACTCACCGCGCAGTCGCTGCTCGCCGCCGGGGGAGACCCCGAGGCCATGGAGCTCGACGAGGACTTCCTCGACGCCCTGGAGTACGCGATGCCGCCCACCGGCGGACTCGGCATCGGCGTCGACCGGCTCGTCATGTTCCTCACCGGTCTGACCATCCGGGAGACCCTGCCCTTCCCCCTCGTCCGCCGCGTCTGATCGGGTGCTTTCGGGGGGCGCCCCGTGTTGATGGTCCGCACGGGCCTTCGACCGTGCGACGGATTACTCATGAAAGATGATGAGCTGACTCCAGGGCGCCGGGTCCTGCTCCGGGCGGCGGCGATGCTGGGCCTCGGCGCGAGCGCGGGATGCGCGGCCGACCGTGCGCCCGCTCCGGGACCCGCCGCTGCCGCGAGGACGCCCGCCGGGGGCCCGCAGGCCGCGCGGCTCCGGGGGCCCTCCGCGTACCGCCTGCAGCCCATGGCGGGCTACGCCCCCGGGCGCCCCGGCCGGACCCTGCCCCGCGTACGCGAGGCGCCCATCCTGCGGATGCCGGGACGCGAGCCGACGATGGTGCTGACCTTCGACGACGGGCCCGACCCGCGCTACACCCCGCACATCCTGCGGACACTGCGCGAGTACGAGGTCCGCGCGATGTTCTTCGTGTGCGGTGAGATGGCCGTCGACAACAAGGACCTGCTCCGCGAGATGGCCGACGACGGGCATCTGATCGGCAACCACACCTGGAGCCACCCGCTGCTGACCCGGCTCCACCGGGCCGGGATGCGCGAGGAGATCGAGCGGACCTGCGAGGTCATCGAGAACGCGACAGGCGAGCCCCCCGCCTGGTTCCGGGCCCCCTACGGCGCGTGGAACCGCAACGCCTTCCAATTGGGCGCCGGGCTCGGCATGGAGCCGTTGGCCTGGACCGTCGACACTCTCGACTGGACCGAACCGGGGGCGCGGACCATCGTGCGGCGGGTGCGCGAGGGCGCAGGGCCCGGGGTCGTGGTGCTCTCGCACGACGCGGGCGGCGACCGCTCGGCCAGCGTCGAGGCGCTGAGCTCCTACCTTCCGGAACTGCTTGACTCCGGCTATCACCTCACCGTGCCGCGGAGTGACCTGTTCTGAGAGCTCGTGCGGCGCGTGCCGCTCGTCCGCCTGGTTCCCGTGTCGAAGACAGGCTCTCAGCGCACGGCGACCAGTCGGGCGAACACCACGACGTTCCCGTCGTATCCGGCCCGTTTCGAGAAGCCGCCGCCACAGGTGATGACGCGCAATTCGGGAGTTCCACTGTTCCCGTAGACCCGCTCGCCCGGGAAAGTGGCCTTGTCGAACACCTCGACGCCGTAGATCTTGAAAATCGCCGTCTTCTTGTCCCGGCGCCTGACCTCGACGTGATTTCCCTTCTTCAGCGAACCCAGACCGTAGAAGACGGCCGGGCCCTGCCGGTTGTCCACATGGCCGACGATCACGGCCGTGCCCTTCTCGCCGGGCGACACGGCGCCGGTGAACCAGCCCGCGAGGTTCGGGTCGTCGGGCGGCGGCGCGTCCACCCAGCCCTCCGCGTCCAGTCCCACCTGCATGATCGGCGCATCCACCTGGATGCCTTTGATGCGTACGCGCTCGGCGGGTGAGAAGGCCAGGGGTGCCGGGGCGCCGGCGACGGCTTCGGGTGTGCGGTCCGCGGCCGCGGCGGACGCGGGCTGCGGCGGGCCGACGTCGAATTCCCCCGAACCATTTCGGATCAGCGCGAGGCCGGTCAGCAGAACGAGCGCCATCACGCCCCACGGGGCGCGCTTCCTCGGCTTCTCGTCCTCCTGGACTTCCTGGAATTCGAAATCGTCGGCCGGATGGGACGAAGGCATTCTCTATCCCCTCTCAACGCGGCAGGCACGCCGCGTCCGTTGCGCGTACCAGCACGCTAAGCGTGGCGCGCGCGGCGTGCGAAAGGGCGGGAGCGAACGGGTGGCGCGGGGGCCGGGGTGCGCCATCCGAGTGCGCCTCCGGCAGGAACTTTCTGACAGACCGTGACCTGCGGTGATGTCGGGTCGAACGCACGTGCCTCGGCGTGTCGTCTCACCAGGACGGCCGATCGCCGAAATGCGGCCTCGCGCACGGCATCTGAGGGTCAGTCTGGGAGGCGCTCTCGCCGATCGACCGGGGACGGTAGCCCCGGGGCGTCTTCCGCGGAGGATTGCCATGCGTACATCCCGTATGCGGACCACTCATGCCCTCGCGGTCGCCGCCGCGGCCGTCGGGGCCGTCGGGCTCGCCGCCCCGGCCGCGTCCGCCTGGGCCGACCCGACCAACATCGTGGCGATGCCCAGTGTGGTCCCGAGAGGGGGTCATCTGACGGTCACCGTCGACGGCTCGTCCTGCCAGTCGCAGGGCAGCAAGGTCACGTCACCCGCCTTCCCCGACGCGAAGCTGGAAGGCATCCCGGGCGGCACCGCGGTGAGCGCCACCGCGGCCGTCCACCAGCACGTGCGCCCGGGCGCGTACGACATCACGGCCCACTGCGGGGGCAAGACCCTGGTCCGCCCGGCCGCGTTCACCGTCATCCACGGCGGTGTGCGCGGTGGCTTCGGCGGCAGCACGAACTCCGGCGCGACCGGCACCGACATGGCGATCGGCGGTGCGCTGGTCACCGCCGCGCTGGTCGGCGGCGGGGTCTTCTGGATGCGTCGCCGGGCCGAGAACCGGGCCTAGGCTCCGGCCGGATCTGCGGCCGGATCTGCGGCCGGGTCCGGGAAACGGGTCCGGACTTTCCCGCCGGTCCCGGGAGTTGGGCCCTCCGGGCCGGGGCGCCCCCCTTCCGCTCCGTGCCCGGTGTGCCCTTCTCGTACCGACGGGAACAGCTCGTACCGACGGTGCCGGCGCTTCGTCCCCGGGATCTGGAGACGTCCCGGGGGCGGAGTGCTGTCAGGAGTGGTCCCCGCCGGTGCGGCGGCGCATCTTGTAGTACGCGGTGCCGACGGTGCCCAGGATCAGGGCGCCGCCGAGGGCGATCTCGTGCAGGTCGAATCCGCCGAGGCTGCCACCGGTGCCGGCCTTGACGCCCTTGTGGGCGTGGTGATCCGGGTGGTGGGTGTTGTTGGGGTGGTGGCTGTTGTTGTCGGGACGACCCGTGGCGATGGTGAGGTCGGTCTTGTCGCTGCCCGGGTTGCTGCCGTTGCAGGTGAACGTGACCTCGTACGTCGCACCCGGCTTGGCGTCCCAGAACACCTGGGCGGTGGCGGACTTCTGCCCCTTGGGAATGGTGGTGTCGTCGAAGACGCCGGAGGTGACCTTCGTCTCGCCGTCGCATCCGTCGACGTTGAGGGTGACCTGGCCGCCCGCGGCGATCGTCGTCGGGGTGACGCTGAAGCCGAAAGCGGTCACGTTCTCCTCGCCGAGGACGGCCGCGGTCGCGGCGGGGGCCGTCACGGCGAGTGCGGAAGCGGTGAGCAGAGCGGCCGAGGCGATGCGTATCGCGCTCATGGTGGATCCTCCGGGTCCCCGAGGAGCAAGCGGCGGACTCTTCTTCCGCTGACATCTGAAATGCACCTCGATGTCCGAAACGCTAGGTACGGAGCCGTGGCACCGCGATCCGTGTCGCGCGAACGGGTCAAACGGGTGGGCCGGTCGGGCGAACGGGGCGGCGCGGCGTCGCGGATTGGGCCCGGCGGTGTGGTGGGGCTCTCCGGTAGGGGGACGGGGCGGCTTGGGCCCAGCGGCTCAGCTCCCGTGCTTCAGCGCCGCGTCAGGACCTCGGCGCGGTCAGCGCCCCAGGGGCGTCAGGCCGATGTGCGACGCCAGCCACGGGAGCTGCTTCTCCAGGCCGGGACGCCACACCTGCCAGCTGTGCCCGCCCGGCACTTCCACGAGCTCGGCCTTCATCCCGGCCTTCCTCGCCGCCGCGTACACCGTGAGCGCCTGCGGACGGTACGTCGAGTCGTCGGTCCCCGCGACGAACGCCCCGGCCGTGTCCGGGAACCTCCGCCGCGCCATCACGTCGACCGGGTTGACCTTCTCGAACGCGGCTTCGTCCCCGCCGAACGCCGCGTCCACGGTCTTCTCGCGGCCCCCGAGCGTCGGCTCGTCCTGGCCCGAGATGTCGAGGAAGGTGCCATAGACCTCCGGCGCGTTGACCGCCAGCTGCAGGGCGCAGGTGCCGCCGTTGGAAAGCCCGGAGACCGCCCGGTGCGCGCGGCCCGTGGCCGTCTGCAGATGGTCCGCCGCCCAGGCCGGGACGTCCTCGGCGAGATACGTCTGCACCTTGCCGAGCCGGGAGTCCATGCACAGCGGATTGTCGAAGGAGGAGCCCAGCGGGTCGACGACGAGGACGACCGGCGCGAGACCGCCGTGCCGGCTGGCGAAGTCGTCCATCATGTCCGGCAGCTGACCGGAGGTGATCCAGTCCTGCGGGGAGCCCGGCTGCCCGGCCATCAGGACGAGTACGGGCAGCAACGGGCGGGGCGAGGCGCGGTAGGCCGGGGGCAGGTAGACGTACGCGTCACGGGCCTTGAACCCCGACTTCGCGCCGGGGATCGAGGTGGTCGACACGGTGCCCTTGGCGGGCAGCCCGGCCGGCGCCTTCCACACCTCGGACAGCGCTTTGCCCGCGGGCACGTCGAGTGTCGGCTCCTTCCTGCCCGTGGCGTCCTTGAGGCTGATGGTGCCCTGGGGGCCCAGCATGGTCCGCGGGGTCGGGTAGTTGTCGTAGTGGATGTTCACCTCGGAAAGTCCGAGGACCACGACGAGCAGGCCCGCGGACAGGGCGCCCGCGCGGCCGGGCCACCGCAGCGTCGGCAGTCGGCAGAGGGCCAGGCAGACGCCGAGGATCGCGACGCCGGTCCACACCACCACGTCGACGGGGAGTTTGTCGGGGAAGGGCTGCCACCAGTCGTCGACGGTGAGCTGGACCAGAAGGGTCAGGATCGCCGCCGTCACGGCGGCGAGCGGGAGCAGCCGGGTCCGCCAGCGGCGGTCGCGGGAGAAGAGGAGGGCGGCGAGTGCCAGGCCGCCGAGAATCCGCACGACGAGCGGAACCGCCCCGTCGACCAGCGACCAGTCCAGCGGCCCGGCGGCCATCGGCACCTCCACCCGGCACACGTCACCTGCCGGTTCACGCAAACCTTAACAAGGAGGGCGAACGTGGCAAATCGGGCGACGTGCGGGTCTCTCAGCGGTCTGTCCGGTCCGTCTGGTCCGTCTGGTCCGTCCGGTCCGTCCGGTCCGGCCACCCGTGCGCTCCGCCGCGCCATTCGACGAGATGCGGGTCGTCGAGCGCGATGTCGGCCTCGCCGATGCCGGCGCGCCGCAGGAACCCCGTGAGGCCCGCGTCGCTGCGGGCGACGCCGACGTCCTCTCCGCGCACGGTGACCCGTCGCCCGCCGTCGGCGGCGGGCGGGTGGACGATGATCGGTGACTGCCAGGCCATGGCACCAGGGTGCGCCGAACAAAAGCGCGGCGCAGCACGGATGCCGATACGGGCCCGAAGGTGGCCGGGATCAGCCACTCAGTCCGGGGAACAACAGGTGGAACGGTTCCGCTGTCGCCGCGACGCCGCGGCTGTAGGGCGCGTCGAGGTCCCAGATGAGGAAGAGCAGGAAGGCGAACAGGGCGGAGAAGAGACCCGCCAGGATGAGTTCGCGCGGGGTGCGGCGAATTTGCAGGGCGAAGATCATGCCGATGGTGACGAACCCTCCGATGATGAGACCGAACCAGACCACGCCGGGCATGGTCGCCCCCGTACTGTCCGCGCGGGCGCTGCGCGCGTCGTCCGCGGCCGCCACCGCGTCGACCAGCGGCTGGTAGGCCTGCGCCTCGTAGTCCGACTTCGGCTCGTAGTCCGTCACGTCGTGCCGGACGCGGGCCAGCAACTGCGCACCACGGTCGGTGAGTTCACCCTTGTCCTTCATGGTGTCCCACTCCGTGGTGACGACATGGCTGACATAGGCGTGGACGTCGGCGCGGATCTGGCCCCGTACCTCCTCGGGCCAGACCCGCGACCGCTCCGAGACCTCGTGCAGGGCCTGGGCCTCGAGGCGTACGTGCTCCTGTGCGGCGCCCCGCGCCTCCCAGGCACCCGCGATGGCCAGGCCAAGGACGATGGCGTACACGACGCCGATCATCATCGTCATGTACTCGATGACGTCGGGCGTCTCCGACGCGTCGTAGTCCTCGCCGGTCGTGCGGTGGCGAAGCAGGGTCACGACGAGCACGACGGCGCACACGACGACCATCGCGAGGGTGAGAACAAGCCATTCCGACATGGAAACCTCCGGCGGTCAGCGCGGGCGGAGCGCGGCGACGGCGAGCACCGCGGGCGCCGTGATGAGCAGGGTGAGCGAGACGAGGGGTGGACCGTGGCGGGGCTGCTGCCCGCGCGACGGGGCGTGGTACGCCGGATATGACACGGATGAGGCCGACGGAGTGGGCCGGGGGGTGACGGACGGCTTGGGTTCGGGTTTCGGCTCGCTGGCCGGCGGCGCGGGCGGCGGAGGCGGTGGCGTGGGCCGGACGGGCGGCGCGGGGGCCGGCGGTGGAGGCGGCTTGGGAGCGGGCGGTGGCGGAGGCGGAGGCGGCGGTGGTGGCGGTGGTGGGGGAGCAGGCGGTGGTGGAGGTGGTGGGGGCGGTGGGGGAGGCTTCGGGTGATGTGTGGGACCGGCGTGGCAGTTGACGCCGTCGCCCGCGACGGCCACCGAGCCGCCGCCCGAAGCGCTGCCGCCCTGAGTGATCGAAGCGTAGGCGCAGTCGTCGGCGGAGGCCGCGCCGAGGGCCGAAGAGGCACCGAGCAGCAAGGCCAGCGCCATGAGCGCCAACACGCGTGTGACTAGGGGTGACAAGGCCCGCGAAGTTCGATGCACGACGGGGAGCATGGGCAGTGCACGGCCCCGCCACGCCGCCGAAGCCCCTGATTGACCCGAAGGGGGGATCTGTCTCCGTCAGGGTTTGACGGCGCGCACCCCTCGCTCCGGCGGCGTCCTCGGCAAAGAATCTTGCGCCCCGGCTGAACGGCGCGGTGGCTCCCGCCCGTACCTAGGGCCATGTGTGACGCAATCGGGCGCCACAACACCTCTGTGAACAGTGGGAGTCAAGGATGCTGCATCCAAGTGGGGTTTCCCCCCGGGCCTGGCGGAGCGCCTCACTCGTAGCGACAGCCGCGGCCCTGCTGGCGCTGACGACGGCGTGCGGCCAGGAGAAGGGCGACCAGTCCCCGAACGGGCAGAACGTGGGCAACCAGGCGCCCGCGAAGGACGGCGGCTACGGCGCGGACGACGGCTACGGCGCGGACGACGGCTACGGCGCGGACGACGGCTACGGCGCGGACGACGGCTACGGCGCGGACGACGGCTACGGCGCGGACTCCGACGCCGCCGACAAGGACGCCGTCGGCGAGGGCGCGGGCGCCAAGGCCAAGCCCGCCGGGCAACTCGCCGTGTGGGACAGCAAGAAGCTGGGCAAGGTCGTCACCGACAACGCGGGCTTCACCCTCTACCGCTTCGACAAGGACACCGCCCAGCCGCCCAAGTCCAACTGCGACGCCGCCTGCCTGAAGACCTGGCCCGCCGTCGCGGCGGGCGGCGCCAAGGCCGCTCCGGGCGTCGACGCCTCCCTGCTCGGTGAGGTCACCGCCGCCGACGGCACCAAGCAGCTGACCGTCGACGGCTGGCCGATGTACCGGTACGCACGGGACACCAAGCCCGGCGACGCCAAGGGGCAGGGAGTGGGCGGCACTTGGTACGCGGCGGCCCCCGACGGCAAGAAGGCCGCGCCCCCGGCGGCCGGGGCGGCTCCCGTCGACCCGGCAGGACTCTCCACCCGCAAGGACCCGAAACTCGGCGAGATCGTCGTCGACAAGAACGGCATGACCGTCTACCGCTTCACCAAGGACTCGGCCTGGCCGATCAAGTCGGCGTGCACCGGCGCCTGCCTCCAGAAGTGGTCCGTCGTGGCTCCCGTGGCCAAGAGCGACACTCGAGGAATCCTCGAGAAGGGCTTCATGGTCTTCAACCGGCCCGACGGCGAGAAGCAGCAGACGATCAACTGCTGGCCGCTGTACACCTTCGGCGGCGACAAGAAGCCCGGAGACACCAACGGCCAGGGCGTGGGCGGGACTTGGTACGCGGCGAGCCCCCAGGGCAAGCCGGTGGGCGCCGCAGGCTAGCCCGCCCGGGCGCATGGACAGACCGGCCCGTCTCCTCCCATATCACAGGGAGGGGGCGGGCCGTTCCCCGGTGCGGGACACGGCACTTGCCAAAGGCAGTGACCGAGAACGGACGGCCAATTTCCGTTTTGACTCGCTCCCTTGGCGGACGATCAGTAGCCTCACCCTCGAACACCGGATCGTCTGCGTCACCCCCTACGCCTTGGAGTCTTGATGGAGCGTCCCGCCTGGGCCCCGCTTGGCATCGACATCTCGATGCCCAGCGTCTCCCGCATCTACGACTACTACCTGGGCGGTTCGCACAACTTCGAGGTGGACCGGGAGGCGGCCCGCAAGGCGATGGAGTTCATGCCGGGGCTGCCGAAGATCATGCAGGCCAACCGGGCCTTCATGCGGCGCGCGGTGCGGTACGCCGTCGACCAGGGCGTCACCCAGTTCCTCGACATCGGCTCCGGCATCCCGACGTTCGGCAACGTCCACGAGGTGGCCCGGCAGGCCAGCCCCGACGCCCGCGTCGTCTACGTGGACCACGACCCGGTCGCCGTGGCGCACAGCCGGGCCGTTCTCGACGGCACCGAGGGGACCGGGGCCGTCACCGGCGACCTGCGCGCGCCCCGGGACATTCTGGGCAGTCCGGAAGTCGCCACGGTCCTCGACCTGGACCGCCCGGTCGCTCTTCTCCTCGTCGCCGTCCTGCACTTCGTCGAGGACGCGTACGATCCTTACGCGGCGGTCGCCGAGCTGCGGGACGCAACTGCGCCCGGCAGCCTCGTCGTGGTCAGCCACGCCTCGTACGAGGGGGTTCCCGTTCCCCCCGAACAGGCCGGGCGGACGGTCGGTGTATACAAGGACATCCGCAATCCACTGATCATGCGCTCGCGCGACGCGATCGCGCGGTTCTTCGAGGGATACGACATGGTGGAACCCGGCCTGGTGCCGATGCCGCACTGGCGGCCCGACACTGCGCCCGAGGAGGAGGATCCCTACTCCTTCTCGGGATTCGCGGGCGTGGGACGCAAGCGTTGAGCGGCGAGCAGGACGGACCCGAGGGAAGACTCCGCCGGTTCGCCACCATCTGGAGCCGGGCGATCTTTCCCGTGACGGCGACCTCGCTGACCCGTCCCGAGTTCGAGCAGCAACTGGTGCCGCTCGCCCGGCGGTTGAGCGAAGCGCTGCGGGAGCGGGTCTTCGACTCGGCGAAGAGCCAGGGCATCGGTGCCGCGCTCGTCGGCACGCACTGCACGGACCCAGAGGCCCTCAGCCGGACGCTCGACTGCGTCGACGCCTATCTGGTCCTGTACTGCGGCGGTGAAGGACCCCGCGAGGAGCTGCGCGCCCGCTCCGCGCGGATCCAGCACGCGATGGCCGCGGGCTTCGCCCAGGCGCTGCGCGAGCGCACGCTTGCCGAGCAGGAGGCGATCTCCCGGGCCGCCCTGAGCGCCCGCAGCGCCGTCGCCGAGGCCCTGCACGCCAGCGAGGCGCGGTTCCGTGCCGTCTTCCACGGCGCCGCGATCGGCATCGGCATCGCGGACCTCGACGGCACGGTCCTGGAGGTCAACGACGCGCTGATCCGCATGTTCGGCGGCCTGGAGCACCAGCTGCGCGGGCGCAACGTGGGGGAGTGGACACACCCCGACGACTCACCCCACGTCTGGAAGCTGTACGAGGAACTGGTGCGCGGGGACCGTGAGCACTACCGCGTGGAGAAGGCCTTCTACCGCCCCGACGGCACGGTCCTGTGGACCAACCTGACCGTCTCCCTGCTGCGCGACGCGGACGGCGCCCCGCAGTACCAGCTGGCCCTGATGGAGGACACCACCGAGCGACGGCTCCTCAATCTCCGCCTGCGGTACGAGGCCACGCACGACGCGCTCACCGGACTGCCCAACCGCACCCTGTTCTTCGAGCGCCTGGAGAAGGCGCTCGCGGCGGGCGGAACCGCCCGGTTCGGGCTGTGCTACCTCGACCTCGACGGCTTCAAGACCGTCAACGACAGCCTCGGTCACGCGGCCGGCGACCGGCTGCTCGTCGAGGTCGCCGACCGGCTGCAGTCCTGCGCGACCGCCCCCGGCGAGATGGTGGCCCGGCTCGGCGGCGACGAGTTCGTGGCGCTCACCACGGGCCCCGACACCGAGACCGAGGTGGACGAGCTCGCCGGCCGCATCATGAACGCGCTCGCCGCCCCGATCCGCGTCGACGGACGCGAGCTGACCGTGCGCGGCAGCATCGGCATCGTCGAGGGCGCGGCGGGCGAGCGCGGCGCCGCGGAAGTCCTGCGCAGCGCCGACATCACGATGTACCGCGCCAAGTCCGCGGGCGGCAACCGCTACGAACTCGCCGACCCCGAGGCCGACGCCCGCGCCATCACCCGGCACGGCCTGACCACCGCGCTGCCCGCCGCCCTGGAACGCGGCGAGTTCTTCATCGAGTACCAGCCCCTCGTGCACCTCGGCGACGGCAGTGTGCGCGGCGCCGAGGCGCTGGTGCGCTGGCTGCACCCGCAGCACGGCGTCATCGGCCCGGACCGCTTCATCCCGCTCGCCGAGCACACCGGCCTGATCGTGCCGCTGGGGCGCTGGGTCCTCGAGGAGTCCGTGCGCCAGGCCCGCCTGTGGGAGGCCCGGCACAGCGGGGCCGGACCGCTGCGCGTCAACGTCAACCTCTCGCCGATGCAGCTCACCCACCCGGGCCTTGTCTCCGACACGGTCGACATCCTGGAGCGCGAGGGCCTCGAGCCGGGCGCGCTCTGCCTGGAGGTCACCGAGTCCGCGCTGATAGGAGCCGACGACGACCTGCTCAAGCCGTTGCGCAGGCTCGCCGAGATGGGCGTGGACATCGCGCTCGACGACTTCGGCACGGGCTACTCCAACCTCGCCAACCTGAGGCGCCTGCCGGTGAGCGTGCTCAAGCTCGACCGCTCGTTCACCCAGGGCATGCAGCACTTCCCCGCCGACCCCGTCGACCTGAAGATCGTCGAGGGGATCGTCGCGCTGGCCCACAGCCTCGACCTCGCGGTCACCGTCGAGGGCGTCGAGACGGGCGCCCAGGCGGACCAGTTGCGGGAGCTCGGCTGCGATACGGCCCAGGGCTGGTACTACGCGCGGCCCGGCCCGCCGGACCGGTTGCACGAACTGGCACTGGCGGACGCGACCGGCTGACCGCCGGGGCGGGTGCGGGGATTCAGAGCCTGTCTTTGAACCCCCGTCTGCGCAGCGGCGCCCGGCACGCGCCCTCGGCGCACGGAGTCCCAGGACAGGTGGCTCCGCCACATGACCTGGGACTCCGCACACCGATCGCACGCACCGAACACCGCTGCGCCCGCGCTTCGCGCGGACGACGGGGGTTCAAAGACAGGCTCTCAAAGCTCCAAGGACAGGCTCTCAGGGCAGGTCGCGCTCCAGCAGCATCCGCTGGAGTTCCCGCGCCGCGCGCGGCGGCGCCACGTCGCTGCGGTGGGCGAGCGCGATCGTGCGGTGCAGGCTCGGCCTGGCCAGCGGCGTCATCCGCAGGTCGGGCCCCGACCGCTCCGCGACCATGCGCGGCACGACCGCCACGCCAAGACCGGCCCGTACGAAGCCGAGCGCCGCGTCCATCTCCCCGCCCTCGACCGCGAACTCCGGCTCGAACCCCTCGGCGCGGCAGGCGGCGACGGTCAGCTCCCGCAGGTCGTAGCCGTGCCGGAACATCACGAGGCGCTCGCCCTGGAGATCGGCGATGCGCACCGCGTCACCGAGGCGGCGCGCGTGCGGCGCCGACACCACGACCAGGTCCTCGCGCAGCAGCTCGACGGTGGTGAGGGCCGGTGAGGGGCTGGGCAGCGGAAGCACCACGAGGGCCAGATCCAGCGCGCCGCGCGCCAGTTCGCGTACCAGATCGTGGGAGCCACCCTCCTCGATGAGGAGCTGGATGCCGGGGTGCCGGTCGTGGAAGGCGCGCAGGACGTCGGGGAGCAGCCCCGTGCACACGCTCGGCGTCGCCCCGAGGCGGATCCGGCCCCGGCGCAGCTGCGCCAGCTCCTGCACCTCGATCCGGGCGGTGTCCGCGTCGGCGAGGATCCGGCGGGCCAGCGGCAGCAGTGCCTCACCGGCGTCGGTGAGGGTGATGTTGCCGCGCGCGCGGCTGAACAGCTCCGCGCCCAGCTCCCTCTCCAGTGCCCGGATCTGCTGGGAGAGCGACGGCTGGGAGACATGGACCTCCTCCGCGGCCCGCGTGAAGTGCCGGGTCTCGGCGACGGCGACGAAGTAGTGCAGCTGCTGGAATTGCATACACGTACGGTACGTGGGTCGATAGGCTCAGACTATGGAGTTGAGCTGATCCATGTCTTGGACCGATCGGGACTCTCGGCCATAGCGTCTCTGTCATGGCTCTGGCAACGCGGACGGACAAACGGCCGTCCATGACCCGCACGCTCTGGGACTCCACCATCGGCAAGAAGACGGTGATGGCGGTCAGCGGCTTGATCATGCTGCTCTATCTGTTCCTGCACATGTTCGCCAACCTGAAGATCTTCTTCGGCCCGGCGGAGATCAACGAGTACGCGCACTGGCTCCGCACCCTCGGCGAGCCCTTCATGCACTACGAATGGACGCTCTGGCTGGTCCGCGCGGTGCTCGTCGTCGCCGTCGTCGCGCACGCCACGTCCGCGTACCAGCTGAGCCGCCGCGACATCAGGGCGCGCCCCACCCAGTACGTGCACAAGCGGCGCGAGGCGAGCTTCGCGACCCGCACCATGCGCTGGGGCGGCATCATCATCGCGCTGTTCATCGTCTGGCACGTCCTCGACCTGACGACCGGCACCGTGCACCCCGGCACCTACGAGCACCTGCACCCGTACCAGAACGTCATCGACACCTTCTCCACCTGGTACAGCAACGTCGTCTACATCGTCGCCGTGGTCGCCGTCGGCTTCCACGTGCGGCACGGACTGTGGAGCGCGGCGCAGACCCTGGGCGTGGGCACCGCGACCCGCAACCGCGTCCTCAAGCCTCTCGCCAACGGCCTCGCCCTCGTGCTGACCGTGGGCTTCGTCTCCGTACCCGTGGCCGTCATGACCGGACTGGTGAGCTGACCCATGAACTACTCCAGTGAGTACTCCGCGTACACGACGGGAGAGCCGCTCGTCGACGCCAAGGCCCCCTCGGGGCCGATCGCCGAGCGCTGGGACACCCGCCGCTTCCAGGCGAAGCTGGTCAACCCCGCCAACCGGCGCAAGCACACCGTGATCGTCGTCGGCACCGGCCTGGCAGGCGGCTCCGCCGGAGCCACCCTCGCCGAACAGGGCTACCACGTCGTGCAGTTCTGCTACCAGGACTCACCGCGCCGCGCCCACTCCATCGCCGCGCAGGGCGGCATCAACGCCGCGAAGAACTACCGCAACGACGGTGACTCGGTCCACCGGCTCTTCTACGACACCGTCAAGGGCGGCGACTTCCGCGCCCGCGAGTCCAACGTCCACCGCCTCGCGCAGATCTCGGTGGAGATCATCGACCAGTGCGTCGCGCAGGGCGTGCCGTTCGCCCGCGAGTACGGCGGCCTCCTCGACACCCGCTCCTTCGGCGGCGTCCAGGTCTCCAGGACGTTCTACGCGCGCGGCCAGACGGGGCAGCAGCTCCTGCTCGGCGCGTACCAGGCGCTCAGCCGCCAGATCGCCGCGGGCAACGTGGAGATGCACCCCCGTACCGAGATGCTCGACGTCATCGTGGTCGACGGGCGGGCGCGCGGCATCGTCGCCCGCGACCTGATCACCGGCAAGATCGAGACGTACTTCGCGGACGCCGTGGTCCTCGCATCCGGCGGCTACGGCAACGTCTTCTACCTGTCGACCAACGCCATGAACTCCAACGCCACCGCCGTCTGGCGGGCCCACCGGCGCGGGGCGTACTTCGCCAACCCCTGCTTCACGCAGATTCACCCCACCTGCATCCCGCGCACCGGCGACCACCAGTCCAAGCTGACGCTGATGAGCGAGTCGCTGCGCAACGACGGACGGATCTGGGTGCCCAAGGCCAAGGGCGACGACCGCCCGGCGAACCAGATCCCCGAGGACGAGCGCGACTACTACCTGGAGCGCATCTACCCCTCCTTCGGCAACCTCGTGCCCCGCGACATCGCCTCCCGCGCCGCCAAGAACGTGTGCGACGAGGGCAGGGGAGTGGGGCCCGGCGGGCAGGGCGTCTACCTCGACTTCGCCGACGCGATCCGGCGGATGGGAAGGAAGAAGGTCGAGGAGAAGTACGGCAACCTCTTCGACATGTACGAGCGGATCACCGCGGAGAACCCGTACGAGGTGCCGATGCGGATCTACCCCGCCGTGCACTACACGATGGGCGGCCTCTGGGTCGACTACGACCTCCAGACCACCGTCCCCGGGCTCTTCGCCGTCGGCGAGGCCAACTTCTCCGACCACGGCGCCAACCGGCTCGGCGCGAGCGCCCTCATGCAGGGCCTCGCCGACGGCTACTTCGTGCTGCCGTCCACCATCAACGACTACCTCGCCCGCAACCCGCACAAGGACGAGGTGGACGACGGCCACCCGGTCGTGCAGGAGGTGCTCGCCGAGACCGAGGACCGCCTCAACCTGCTCCTGTCCGTCGACGGCGACCGCACCCCCGACTCCTTCCACCGAGAACTCGGCGAGGTCATGTGGGAGTTCTGCGGCATGGCGCGCACCGAGACGGGCCTTCGCAAGGCCCTGGAGCGCATCCCGCAGATCCGCGAGGAGTTCTGGCGCCGCATCAAGGTGCCCGGCACCGGCGAGGAGTTCAACCAGTCCCTGGAGAAGGCGAACCGCATCGTCGACTACCTCGAACTCGCCGAGCTGATGTGCCTCGACGCCCTGCACCGCGCCGAATCCTGCGGCGGCCACTTCCGCGAGGAGTCGCAGACCCCGGACGGCGAGGCGGCGCGGGTGGACGAGGAGTTCTCGTACGCCGCCGCCTGGGAGTTCACCGCCACCGGCGCCGCCCCCGTCCTGCACAAGGAAGACCTCGTCTTCGAGTACGTCCACCCCACTCAGCGGAGCTACGCATGAAGCTCACCCTGCGCGTCTGGCGCCAGAAGAACGCCGACGCCGACGGCGCGATGTCCACCTACGAAGTGGACGGCATCTCCAGCGACATGTCGTTCCTGGAAATGCTCGACACCCTCAACGAAGAGCTCATCGTCAAGGGCGACGACCCCGTCGCCTTCGACCACGACTGCCGCGAGGGCATCTGCGGCGCCTGCTCGCTCGTCATCAACGGCGACGCGCACGGCCCCGAGCGCACCACCACCTGCCAGCTGCACATGCGGTCCTTCGAGGACGGCGACACCATCGACATCGAGCCGTGGCGCGCCTCGGCCTTCCCGGTCGTCAAGGACCTGGTCGTGGACCGCTCGGCCTTCGACCGGATCATCCAGTCCGGCGGCTACATCAGCGCGCCGACCGGCTCCGCGCCCGAGGCGCACGCCACGCCCGTGCCCAAGCCGGACGCCGACTCCGCGTTCGAGCACGCCGAGTGCATCGGCTGCGGGGCGTGCGTGGCGGCCTGCCCCAACGGTTCCGCCATGCTGTTCACCTCGGCCAAGGTCAACCACCTGAACGTCCTGCCGCAGGGCGCGCCCGAGCGCGAGATGCGGGTCCTGGACATGGTGGCGCAGATGGACGCGGAGGGGTTCGGCGGCTGCACGCTGACCGGTGAGTGCGCGACCGCGTGCCCGAAGGGCATTCCGCTGCCGTCCATCGCGGCGATGAACAAGGAGTGGTTGCGGGCCACCCGGAAGGTCGGCCGGTAGGTGCGCGGGTAAGTGGGGGACCGCGGGGCGTCCGTGGCTTGTCGCGCGGTTCCCCGCGCCTACGGCTTCGGCGAGGACACCGTCTACCTCAGCCCCGCCCCGATCTGCCACGCGGCGCCCCTGCGGTTCTGCGGTGTGGTGACCTCGCTCGGCGGCACCGTCGTCCCGAACCCGTCACGGCCCACCGAACCGAACTTGCCCCCGCTCCCCGCCCGCCTAACGCCCCCGCGCTCCCCGCGCGCGAGCCAGATACGGCGCCGTCCTGCTGCCCTCGGCGCCCGCCACCCGCGCCGGGGTGCCGGCCGCCACGACCAGGCCGCCCCGGTCGCCGCCGCCGGGACCGAGGTCGATCACCCAGTCCGCGCCCGCCACGACCGCCATGTCGTGCTCGACGACGACCACGGAGTTTCCGCCGTCGACCAGTTCGTGCAGGCGGTGCGTGAGGACCTCGACGTCGGCCGGGTGCAGGCCCGTCGTCGGCTCGTCGAGGAGGTAGAGCGTGTGGCCCCGCCTGACGCGCTGCAACTCGCCCGCCAGCTTGATGCGTTGGGCCTCGCCGCCCGACAGCTCCGTGGCGGGCTGGCCGAGCCGCAGATAGCCGAGGCCGATGTCGAGGAGTGTGCGCAGGCTGCGTACGACGGTCGGGGTGTCGGCGAAGAAGTCCGCGGCGGCCTCGACGGTCAGGTCGAGCACCTCGGCGATGTTCCTTCCCCGGTACGTCACTTCGAGCGTCTCGGGGTTGTAGCGGGCGCCCCCGCAGGCCGGGCAGGGCGCGTAGGTGCTCGGCAGGAAGAGCAGCTCGACACTGACGAAACCCTCGCCCTGGCAGGTCTCGCAGCGCCCGCCCGCCACGTTGAAGGAGAAGCGGCCCACGCCGTAGCCGCGTTCCTTCGCCGTGTCCGTGGCCGCGAAGACCTTGCGTACGACGTCGAAGAGGCCGGTGTAGGTGGCCAGGTTGGAGCGGGGCGTGCGCCCGATCGGCTTCTGGTCGACGCGGACGAGACGGCCGACGCCCGCGAGGTCCTCGGTGATCTCGCCGACGAGTGTGGACTTCCCCGAACCCGACACGCCCGTGACGGCGGTGAAGGCGCCGAGAGGGATCTCCGCCGTCACCTCGCTCAGGTTGTGCCGGGTCACCGGACCGAGCTTCAACCAGCCCTGCGGGGACCGGACTTCACGCTCCGGAGCGGGTTCCTGGCCGAAGAGGAAACGGGCCGTCGCCGACTCGCGGACCTCGGCGAGCTCCGCCACCGGGCCGCTGTGCAGCACCCGCCCGCCGTGCTCGCCCGCCCGCGGGCCGACGTCGACGAGCCAGTCCGCGTGGCGCACGACATCGAGGTGGTGCTCCACGACGAAGACCGAGTTGCCCGCCTCCTTGAGCCGGTCGAGCACCGTCAACAAGGCTTCCGTGTCCGCCGGATGGAGTCCTGCCGACGGCTCGTCCAGGACGTACACCACGCCGAAGAGCCCCGAGCGCAGCTGGGTCGCGAGGCGCAGGCGCTGGAGTTCGCCCGCCGAGAGCGTGGGCGTGGCGCGGTCGGGGCTGAGGTAGCCGAGACCGAGCTCGGTGACGGTCGCGATACGGGCGATCAGGTCCCCGGTAAGGACACGGGCCGTCTCCGAATCGTCCGCGGCGCCCGCGAGGACGTCGGCGAGGTCGGAGAGCGGCAGCGCGGCAAGCTCCGCGATCGTGTGGCCCGCGAAGGTGACGGCCAGCGCCTCCGGACGCAGCCTGCTGCCGCCGCACGCCGGACACGGCGCGCTCGCCAGGAACCGCTCGGCCTTGGCGCGCAGCGACTGGCTCTTGGAGTCAGCGAAGGTCTTCAGGACGTAGCGCCGGGCGCTCATGTACGTGCCCTGGTAGGGGCGGTGGATGCGTCCTGCGTCGCGCACCGGGTGCACGGTCACCACCGGCTGCTCGTCCGTGAACAGGATCCAGTCGCGGTCCCGCTGCGACAACTCGCGCCACGGCCGGTCCACGTCGTACCCGAGGGCGTCGAGCACGTCCCGCAGGTTCTTGCCCTGCCAGGCACCGGGCCAGGCCGCGACGGCGCCCTCGCGGATGGACAGCGACGGATCCGGCACCAGGAGCTCTTCCGTCGTGCGG
Source organism: Streptomyces sp. NPDC044106 (assembly GCF_056433985.1). Taxonomy (NCBI): domain Bacteria; kingdom Bacillati; phylum Actinomycetota; class Actinomycetes; order Kitasatosporales; family Streptomycetaceae; genus Streptomyces; species Streptomyces sp. NPDC044106. The sequence continues at coordinate 245,497 of NZ_JBWKFZ010000004.1, read as the reverse complement.
TGCACCCGGCCAAGACCGTGGCACTCGGGGCACGCGCCGGCCGCCGTGTTCGGCGAGAAGGCATCCGAGTCGAGCCGCTCGGCGCCCGCCGGATAGCGGCCCGCGCGGGAGAAGAGCATCCGCAGGGAGTTGGAGAGCGTGGTGACGGTGCCGACGGAGGAGCGCGAGGTGGGCGCCGAGCGGCGCTGCTGGAGCGAGACGGCGGGCGGCAGACCGGTGACCTCGCCGACCTTCGGCGCGCCCACCTGATGGATCAGCCGCCGGGCGTACGGCGCGACGGACTCGAAGTAGCGCCGCTGGGCCTCGGCGTAGACGGTCCCGAACGCGAGCGACGACTTCCCCGAGCCGGAGACGCCCGTGAAGACCACGAGTACGTCACGCGGAATGTCCACGTCGACGCCTTGGAGGTTGTGCTCGCGGGCACCCCGGACGCGTACGAACGGGTCGTGGGGGCTGTGCATGAGGGGCTCCGTACGCGGCTCGGGGACAAACCCCACAATTCTAGGGTGCGGGGGAACGCGCGAGCCGGGGGGCCGGGGGAACGGAGAGCCGCGAGCGATCACACGCGCGGCACTCCGCTTCCAGCAGCAGGACTTCAGCAGTCCAAGTAGGAGACGTGAATCCACACGCCGGTGCGCCCTCCCCATAGGTCACCCTTGATCCAGCTTCCCTCTCGGCCCTGTGCGTTCATCTTCTGACCCCTGTTCACCTGACCCAGGACCGGGTACTGGGCGCCCGGTCCGCCGCGGTAGTTGACGCCGTTGTCATTGACCGTGCAGACCATGCCCTGGACAGCGGCCGGGGCGTCGGTCCGGGGGATGTCGGCCGAGGCGGTGGTGACCGCTGCCCCTGCGACGAGGGTGAGAACCGTTGCCGCGGTCACAGCCGCCGCGCGAATGGTCTTGAGCATCTGGTGTCCTTCCAGGAGAGATCAGACGCCTCCTGCATGCCTCACCGGGCTCACGGCAACCGCAATGTCACCCGAATGCCGGAGTACGGCAGGCAATTGCACGTCGCCCTTCACCCAGTCGGCCGGTGTTCGTGCGGGCTCTGAGAAGTCGGGGCGGCTGGTCCCCCTGAGATCCCAGCCCCCTGAGCACCCAGCCCCGCCACCTTCGCCAGCCGCCGGAAGGAGTCCAGCAGGCCCGCCCGGTCGTACGTGCTGGTCGTGACGAGCACCTCCTGCGCGCCGCTCTCCTTGATCACCAGCTCGAGATCGGCGGCCACCTGCTCCTCCGTGCCGTGCACATGCCCGCGCAGCCCCGCTTCGTAGAAGCCGCGTTCCTTCTCCGTCATGGTCAGCGACTCCACGTGCTCGGCCGGCGGGAGCGGCGGGAAGGTGCCATGCGTGCGGGAGTACGCCATCGACCAGGCCTCCGGGATCAGCAGGCTGCGCGCCGCCTCCTCGCTCTCCGCGACGGCCACGGTGCCGGCGATCACGACGTACGGCTCGGCAAGCCACGGCGAAGGACGGAAGCCGCCCCGGTACTCCTCGATGCCGCGCAGCATCTTCTCGCGGCCCCGGATGTCCCCGATGACCAGCGGCAGGCCCGCCCCGGCGGCGATCGTCGCGCCCTCGCCCACGGCCAGGACGTACGGCGGGACGGTCAGCCCCTCGGCGGGGCGGGCCCGCACGCCGGTGCCGGACGTGCCGCGGAACCAGTCGAGCAGTTCGCCGAGCCGGTCGGCGAAGTCCTCCGCGGCGTGCTTGTCGCGCCCCAGCGCCTTGCGTACCCCGTCGGTGAAGCCGACCGAACGGCCGAGCCCCATGTCGATCCGGCCGGGAAAGAGGGATTCCAGCACGCCGAACTGCTCGGCGACGACCAGCGACTGATGGTTGGGCAGCATCACGCCGCCCGTGCCGACCCGGATGGTGCGGGTGGCCGCCGCGACGGCCGCCGCCAGCACGGTGGGCGCCGAACCGGCGACGCCGGGCACGCCGTGGTGCTCGGAGACCCAGAACCGGTGATAGCCGAGCGCTTCGATCTCCTGGGCGAGCCGCACCGTGTCGCGCAGGGCGTCCGGCCCGTCGTGCCCCTCGCGGGTACGGGAACGGTCGAGGACGGAGAACCGGGTTGCTGCCATCAATGAGCTCACACAAGGTTCAACACCTGGACGCCGCCGTGATTCCCTGGGGGAGTGACCGAGAACAGCAGACCTCTGGCCGTCTTCGACCTGGACGGCACCCTCGCGGACACCGCGCATCGGCAGCGGTACCTGGAGCGCAAGCCGCGCGACTGGAACGCGTTCTTCGCCGCGGCGCCCCAGGACCCGCCGCTGCCCCGCGGCATCGAGCTGTGCCTCGCGAGCGCCGAGGAGTGCGAGGTCGTCTACCTGACCGGACGCCCCGAGCGGTGCAGGGCGGACACGGTGGCCTGGCTCGCCCGCCAGGGCCTGCCGGAGGGCACCATCTGGATGCGACGCGACGACGACCGCAGGCCCGCCCGCCGCACGAAGCTGGAGATCCTGCGCTCCATCGCCCGCGAACACGAGGTCCGCGTGCTCGTGGACGACGACGAACTGGTCTGCGAGGAGGCCGAACGCGCAGGCTTCAAGGTCGTCCGCGCCACCTGGGCCGCCACTTCCCACTCCCTGAAGGACGCCCAGGAACGAGAGGGCCGCACCTGAGGCGCGCTGTCGAGAACGCGCCCTGTCGAGAACCGCCTACTCACCGTCCTCCAGCCGGAACCCCACCTTCAGTCCCACCTGGTAGTGCTGGATCTGCCCGTCCTCGATATGGCCCCGTACCTGCGTGACCTCGAACCAGTCCAGGGAGCGCAGTGTCTGCGAGGCACGTTCGACGCCGTTGCGGATCGCCTGGTCGAGGCCTTCGTGGGACGTGCCGACGATCTCGGTGACGCGGTACGTGTGGTTCGACATGAGGTGAGTCCTCCGGGACCGTCGAGTGGAGCCGCACGACTCCGTGGAGTGCCGTCACTCCACCGTGCACCAACGCGCCCGCGTGCGCGAGATGGCGTACCCCCTTGACCGGATCATTGGTACATACCAGAATCCAGCCGGTAACCCGTTCGAGCCGAGAGCTCATCCCCCCGCGTCGGGCTGACTTCCCCTGTCCTCAGGTAGAAAGTGACCCACGTGAACCCGCACCGCCGCGCCGCCGTGTCTCTGGCCCTCGCGTTCTCCTCCACCGTTCTGCTCGCCGGATGCGGGGTGCTGCCGGGCGGTGACGACGCCGAGACCGTCACGGTCTGGCTGATGCGGGGCAGTGCGTCGCCCGAGTTCGTCGAGCGCTTCACGAAGGACTTCGAGAAGGAGCACGACGGGATCGACCTGGACATCCGCATCCAGGAGTGGACCGGCATCGGCCCCAAGGTGAAGAAGGCGCTCAAGGAAGAGGGCGGGGACGGGCCCGACATCATCGAGGTCGGCAACACCCAGGTCGCCCAGTACGTCGACGAGGGCGGCCTGTACGACCTCACCCTGGAGTCCGCGCGCGACCTCGGCATGGACGACTGGCTGCCGGGTCTGGCCGAGCCGGGACGTTACCGGGGAGCCCAGTACGGCATCCCCTGGTATGCCGCCAACCGTGTCGTCATCTACAACAAGGACCTGTTCGCGCAGGCGGGGATCAAGAAGGCGCCCAGGACCCGCGAGGAGTGGATCGCGGCCACCGAGAAGCTCAACGGCGGTGGCAAGCAGGGGATCTACCTGGCCGGCCAGGACTGGTACACCCTCGCCGGGTTCATCTGGGACGAGGGCGGTGACCTCGCCAAGGAGACCAAGGAGTCCTCCGGCGACTGGCGCGGCAGCCTGCACACGCCCGCGGCGCTGCGCGGCATGGCGTTCTACCAGCGGCTGCAGGCGCTCGGCGACGGCCCGCGCGACGCCGACGAGGAGCACCCGTCGCAGGCCGGTGTGTTCGCCAAGGGCGATGTCGCCCAGATCGTCACGGTGCCGGGGGCCGCCCGCGCCATCGAGGAGCAGAACCCCCAACTGAAGGGGAAACTCGGCTACTTCCCCATCCCCGGCAAGAAGGCGGGCAAGCCCGGCGCGGTCTTCACCGGCGGCTCCGACTTCGTGGTGCCCGAGCACAGCGACAACCACAGGGGCGCGGTCGCGGTGATCGAGGCGCTCGCGGGCAAGAAGTGGCAGACCGACCTGGCGCGGACCATGAACTACGTCCCGAACAAGGCGAAGCTGGCCCCCGCGGTCGCGGGCGAGGAGGGCGTCGCGGCGATGGCCGTCGGCGCGGCGAACGGCCGGGCCACCCCCAACTCGCCGCGCTGGGCGGGCGTCGAGGCGGACAACCGCATCAAGGACTACATGACGCAGGTCCTGATGGGCGGCGACCCGGCGGCCGAGGCACGCAAGGCCTCGGACAAGATCACCGAGGTGCTGAACGTCGGAGGGCTCTGACACCGGGTCAGGTCGAGTCGGGCGGCACGCGCGGCACGCCACTGCGCGCCGCGCTGCACCACCGCCCTACGCCACCGCCCTACGCCACCGTGCTCAACGACAGCGCGAAGCGCTCCCTGTCGTCCGTCCACCAGTGCGTCAGCTTCAGCCCGACGGCGCCGAGTTCGCTCTCCACGCCGTCCGCACGGAACTTCGCCGAGATCTCCGTGCGGAGTTCCTCGCCAGCCGTGAAGTCGACCGCGAGATCCAGCGCGTGGATCTTCACCGTCTGGTCGGTGGTGGAGCGCAGGCGCATCTCTATCCACTCGCGCTCGCGGTTCCAGACGGCGACGTGCTCGAAGGCGGCGGGGTCGAAGTCCCCCGCGAGCTCACGGTTGATCACCGACAGGACGTTCTTGTTGAACGCGGCGGTCACGCCCGTCGCGTCGTCGTACGCGGAGACGAGGACCGACTCGTCCTTGACCAGGTCCGTGCCGAGGAGCAGCGCGTCGCCGGGCTGGAGCAGTCCGCGTACCGAGGTGAGGAACGCGGCGCGCTCGGCGGGCAGCAGATTGCCGATCGTGCCGCCGAGGAACGCGATAAGGCGCGGGCCCGGCGTGCCCGGCAGCGCGAGGCCGCGGGTGAAGTCGGCGATCAGGGCGTGCACGTCGAGTGCGGGCCGCTGCGCGAGCAGCGTGTTCGCGGCGCCGGTCAGCGCGCTCTCGCTGACGTCCACGGGGACGTAGGTGTGCAGGCCGGACAGGGCGTCGATCAGGTGGCGCGTCTTCTCCGAGGAGCCCGAGCCCAGCTCGATCAGTGTGCGGGCGCCCGTGAGCTCGGCGATCTGTGCGGACCGGGCCACGAGGATCTCGCGCTCGGCCCGGGTGGGGTAGTACTCGGGCAGGGTGGTGATCTCCTCGAAGAGGACGCTGCCGCGCGCGTCGTAGAACCACTTGGGCGGCAGCGATTTGGGGGTGCGGGTGAGGCCGTGCAGGACGTCGGCGCGCAGCGCGGAGTCGGTGGCGTCCTCGGGGAGGGTGCGGGTCAGCAGGAACGGGCTCACGCAGGGGGCTCCTTGAGCGGGGTCAGGGTGACGTCGGTGCGGTCGGCTGTGAGCAGGGTGCGGTCGGGCACCTCGCGCCAGCGCGGGTCGTCGTCGTAGGGCTCGGAGGCCACGACGGTGCGGCGGCCGGGCTCCGCGAGGTACCAGAGGGTGTCGCCCCAGGTGGTCGCGGTGATCGTGGCGCCGTCGGTGAGGAGCAGGTTGAGGCGCGATCCGGGGGCCGCCTCCGCGACCTCCCGGACGGTGTCGGCGAGGGCCTGCCCCGCCTCGTCGCCGCTGGAGAGCCGGTGCAGGACGAGCGCCCACACCAGCGCGGAGTCGCAGCGCGCCTCCATCGAGAGCAGCTCGGCGGGCGGCAGGTCCCGGGCGAGGAGGGCGAGCGTGCCGGGCCAGCCGGTCACCGCGCCGTTGTGGCTGAACAGCCACGGTCCCGAGGCGAACGGCGCCGCCGCCGCCTCGCCGTCCGCGCCCGCCAGGGTGGCGTCGCGCACGGCTGCGAGGACCGCCCCGGAGCGCACGACCCGGGCGAGATCGGCGAACGACTGGTCGCCCCAGATCGGCCCGGTGCGGCGGTAGCGGGCGGGCGCCGGGTCCCCTTCGGCGTACCAGCCGACGCCGAAGCCGTCGGCGTTGACGGTGCCGTACCGCTGCATCCGGGGCGCCCACGACTGCCGGAAGAGGCTGTGCGGGGGCGTGACCAGGAGGCTTCCCAGGGACTTGGGCGGGCCGACGCAGGCGAGGTGACGGCACATCAGGCGGTTCCCGGGGGTGCGGTTTCGGTGGGCCCGGCGTCCCGAGCCGTGCGGAAGCCGGAGAAGATCTGCCGCCGCACCGGGTGGTCCCAGTTGCGGAACGTGCCGCGGCAGGCCACCGCGTCGACGGAGAAGGCGCCGCCGCGCAGCACCTTGTAGTCGCCGCCGAAGAACACGTCCGAGTACTCGCGGTAGGGGAAGGCGGAGAAGCCGGGGTAGGGCAGGAACCCGCTGGAGGTCCACTCCCACACGTCACCGATCAACTGCCGTACGCCGAGCGGTGACTCGCCCGCGGCGTAGCTTCCGGCGGGCGCGGGCCGCAGATGCCGCTGCCCCAGGTTGGCGCGCTCCGGCGTGGGGTCCGCGTCGCCCCACGGATAGCGCGTCGACCGGTCGGACACCGGGTCGTACCGGGCGGCCTTCTCCCACTCCACCTCGCTCGGCAGGCGGCGCCCCGCCCACCGCGCGTACGCGTCCGCCTCGTACCAGCTGACGTGCAGCACCGGCTCGTCGGCCGGCACCGGCTCGACCGTCCCGAAGTGCCGCCGCAGCCACTGACCGCCCTCACGGCGCCAGAACAGCGGCGCCCGCAGGCCGTGCTCGCGGACCATCGCCCAGCCCGCCGGGTCCCACCAGTGCATCCTGTCGTAGCCGCCGTCCTCGATGAAGCGCTGGTACGCGGCGTTGGTGACCGGTGTCGTGTCGATGAAGAACGGGGGGACCAGGCGGCGGTGCGCCGGGCGTTCGTTGTCGAGGGCCCAGGGCTCGGTGGACGTGCCCATGGTGAACGGGCCGCCGGGGACCAGGACTTCGGCAGGACCGGTGAAGGGCTCCGCGGGCGGTGGGTCCGGCGCGGTGAGGGCGCCGGGTCCCGTCCTCAGCTGGTGCGTGATCAACATGGTCTCGTCGTGCTGCTGCTCGTGCTGCGCGATCATCCCGAAGGCGAAGCCCGCGTCGGTGAGCGGCGTGCCGCGAAACGGTGTCCTTTCCAGTACGTCGAGCGCCCGGCCCCGCACCTCCGCCGCGTAGCCGCGGGCCTCGGCGGGCGCGAGCAGCGGCAGGCGCGGCCGCTCGGAACGGGGATGCTCGAAGGCGTCGTACAGCGGATCGATCTCGGGCCGCATCGCGTCGCGGCCCGCGACCGCGCGCAGCAGCCACTGCTCCTCCTGATTGCCTATGTGCGCGAGGTCCCAGACCAGCGGCGACATCAACGGCGAGTGCTGCGCGGTGAGTTCGGCGTCCTCCACACAACTGGTGAGGAGGGTGGTGCGGTCCCGGGCGGCCAGGAGCGCGGTGAGCGCGCGCTCCCGCAGGGCTTCCGGGTCGGTGGTGGAGCCTGTCATCGGCGAAAGTCCTTCCCAGGCGAATCATGGAGTGGTCCCGCGTCCCGCACGCGGTCGAGCAGGTCGTCCGCCGGGCAGCGCCCCCGCGCGACGTAGCGCGCGGCGAACGTCGCGACGGCGTCCCGCACGGACGCGGCGGCGCCGAGGCGGGGCAGCGCCTCGACGGCGGCGGCGAAGCAGGCGACGGCGGCCTCGCGCAGTTCGGGGTCGGCCGGGCCGTGCCGCGCCGCGTCGAGCCAGAGCGGGTTGTGCGGCGCGGCGGGCGCGTCCGGCGGCCCGTACCGCTCGGCCAGCGGCTTCACGGCGCGATAGGCGGTCTCGGACGCCTCCGGGTCGTCGAAGAGCGCGCTCGTCACGGCCAGCGGCACGATCCAGCCGTCGTCCCCGGGCTGCGCGTCCACCATGCGCAGCTCCAGGTGGCCGCGCGGGCGGACCGGCGGGAACAGCGTGGTCAGGTGGTAGAAGAGGTCCTCACGGGTGGGTCTGCGCGGTGCGCCGGCGCGGGCCCACGCCCGGAAACTCATCCCTTCGGGAACGCTCCACGGGCCGTCGCCCGGCTCCCTCCTGACGCACATGACCGGCGCGTCCAGGGCGTGCCGTACCCAGACCTCGCGCGGTTCCCCGTCGAGCGGCGGGGCGCCGGATCTGCCGGGTTCGATGCCCGCCCACACGGCCTGCCGGGTCGACCGCCAGCCGGTGGGGCGGCCCTCCTGCAGCGGCGAATTGGCGAACACCGCGACCAGGACGGGCCCGAGCAGGTGCGCCAGGCGCCAGCGTCGCGCGTAGCCGAGCGGGCCCGGCTCCTCGTGGCCCGCGTCGAGGCAGATCTGCACGGACGCCGTCGAGCACATCATGCGGCGTCCGGCCGGCCCGCCGCGGTCGAGGCAGGACTCCAGGGCGTCGTAGCGGGGTTCGCGCAGGATGCGTGACGGTGGCCGCCACGGGTCGGCGCCGAAGCCGCTGAGGGTGAGGCGGTGGGAACGTAACGTGTCGCGTACGACGTCGAGGTCGGCCCGCATGGCCGAGACGACTTCCGTCAGCGAGGCGGCGGGCAGCGAGCTGAGCTCCAGCTGGCCGCCGGGTTCGACGGTGACGGACGATTGCAGGGGCAGGGCCCGCAGTGCGGCGTAGGCCGCTTCGAGGCGGGCGGTGGGTACGGGCAGGTGGGGCAGTCCGGGCTCGTGGAGGAGCCATTCCAGTTCGACGCCGGTGGCGCGGGGTGGGCCGGTCTTGAAGCAGATGCCGCGGACCAGCGCTTCCACCTCGGCCTCCGACACCGTGTCCCGCGCCCTTGTGGGGCGTGCGGTGCGGTGTTTCCTACAGTCTCCCTCAGGCATGCGGGGATCCTTCCATCCGATGCTGCTCGTCACACCCAAAGCCCTTCAGGGCCGTTCGCACAAGAGTGCCCCTCAGGCCGTTCCCGTACCAGCTATTTCTGTTGCGCCGCCCCACCCGCACCCCACACCATGCGGGCATGGACGACACGGGGGCGCGGGCATGAGCGCCCGGCTGCGCGCACAGGCGCAGGAGACCGAGCGGATCGTCGCGGCGGGGGCGTACGTCGCGCCGTGCGGCCGGGAGGCGGAGCTCGCCGACGCGGTGGCCGCGGCCCGCGCCGGTACGCGCATGTTCGGGCCCGAGCCGGTGGAGGCGCCGGTCCGGCCGGTCGTGGACACCGTATTCGAGGTCACGGGCGAGAGCAGCCTGGAGGCGGCCGGCAGGCTGACGGCCGAGGACGGTTCCCCGGTGGCCGTGCTGAACTTCTCCTCGGCCCGCAACCCCGGCGGGGGCTACCTGAACGGCGCCCAGGCGCAGGAAGAGGCGCTGTGCCGGGGCTCCGCCCTCTACACGTGCCTCCTGCGGGCCCCCGCGTTCTACGCCCACCACCGCGCCGACCGCGACCCGTTCTACAGCGACCGCGTGATCCACTCGCCGGGCGTCCCCGTCTTCCGTGACGTCCGCGGGCGGCTCCTCGACGAGGCGTACACCGTCGGCTTCCTCACCTCCGCGGCGCCGAACGCCGGGGTGATCCGCCGCCGGGCACCCGAGCGCGCGGCCGACATCCCGGGCGCCCTCGCGGCGCGCGCCGAGCGCGTCCTGGAGACCGCGGCGGCGTGGGGCTACCGCAGACTGGTGCTCGGCGCCTGGGGGTGCGGGGTGTTCATGAACGACCCCGCGCAGGTCGCCGGGGCCTTCCACGCGCTGCTCGGTGCGGGCGGCCGGTTCGCCGGGCAGTTCACGCACGTCGTGTTCGGGGTGCTCGACCGCACGAAGGGCGCGGTGACGCGCGGCGCCTTCGAGGAGGCGTTCGCCCGCGAGACCGGCGCCCCTGCCGCCGCCAGGCAGTCACAGGGCTCGCCGTAGAACCTGGCCGGTCGCCTGAACGTGGCGGCACCGGCGTACGGCCGGACAGCTCGCGAACGTGCGGTCCTACGGCGCCGGAGCCGCGTCGGGCAACGGCGCGGGCCACCGCTCGTACCACCGCTGGTCCGCCTCCAACTGCGCGGCCAGGGACACCAGAAGCGGCTCGCTGCCCGCGGGCCCGAGCAGCTGGGCGCCGACCGGCAGGCCGCCGGGGGTGCGGCCCGCGGGCACGTTGACACCCGGCCACCCGAGCACGTTCCACGGCCACGCGTAGGGGCACGCGGCGATCATCGCCCGGTCGGTCCGCCAGCCGCTCATCGTGGCGAGCGTGCCGACGCGCGGCGGGGGAGCGGCCGTCGTCGGCGCGATCACCACGTCGTACGTCGAGAAGAGGGCGCCCACCCGCCGGTGCAGCGCGGCCTCCGATCGGCGCGCCAGCCTCAGCGGCGCGCCGCCCAGCAGCCTGCCCATGCGGGCCGCCTCCTGGGTGCGCCGGTCGAGGAGCGAGAAGTCCGGCACGTGACGGCTCCACTCCGCGATGCCCGCCGTGGCCCGCGGGACGAACGCAAGCCCGATCTGCCCGTACCGCGGGTCGGCCTCGGCCACGTCGTGCCCGAGCGCGGCGAGCCGGTCCGCGAGCGCCACCACCCGGTCCCGCACCACCGGGTGCAGGTGCTTGGGCGTCGCCGTGAACGGCATCCGCAGCGACAGGGCGATCCGCAGCCGCCCCGGATCGCGGGTGGCGGCCTCGGCGGCGCGTACGGGAGCGGGGCGGTGCAGGTCGCCCTCGTGGCTGCCGCTCGCCGCGTCGAGGAGCAGCGCGGCGTCCGCGACCGTCCTCGCGAGCGGGCCGTTGACGGTGATGCCCTGGAAGGCCTCGGGCCAGGGCCAGGTGGATATCCGGCCGCGCTGCGGCTTGATCCCGACCAGGTGCGTCCAGGCCGCCGGAATCCGCACCGACCCTGCGCCGTCCGAGCCGAGCGCCGCCGGGACCAGGCCCGCGGCGACCGCGGCGGCCGAGCCGCCGGACGAACCGCCCGGCGTGTGGCCGGTGTTCCACGGATTGCGGGTGTCGCCGAAGCCGGGCCCCTCCGTGAACGGCCACTGCCCCAGCTCGCACGTGTTGGTCTTGCCGACGATCACCGCCCCGGCCGCCCGCAGCCTGCGCACCGCCTCGGAGTCCCGCTCCTTCGGCACGAAGTCGCCCCTGCAGCCGAACGCGGTCGGCTCGCCCGCCACGTCCATGTCGTCCTTCACCGCCAGCGGCACCCCGAGCAGCGGTCGCGAGGAGCCCCCGCCCGTCGCCAACTCCCGGTCGGCGGCGTCCGCCTCGGCGAGCGCGGCCTCCGCACGCACCAGCTTGAACGCGTTGAGCGCGGGTTGCGACGCCTCGATCCTGGCCAGCGTCCGCTCGGTCAGCGCACGCGCGGACACCTCTCCAGCGGCCAGCGCGCGGGCGGTGCGCACCAGGCCATCGGCACGGTCGGCAGTCATGTGGGGGACACCTTCGCTCGACGACGGGTGCCCGAACGTTAACCGGCGAGTAGCTCGACACGGAACGCGAGCGGCTCAACGAGGGACACGGCAGGGCCAGTTCACCGGCCGCACGACTCCACCGCCCGCCCGCGGCCAAGCCCGCCGCGTCTGCGAGGATGACGGGGCCATGGTGCAGATACCGAAGCAGCAGCCCACGCAGTGTTCCGTGCCGACGAGCGCCGACGTCGCCCGCCTGGCGGGGGTCTCCCGCGCGACCGTCTCGTACGTCCTCAACAACACCAGCGCCGTCCGCATCAGCGAACCCACGCGCCGCCGCGTCCACGAAGCGGCGAGGGAACTCGGCTACGTCCCGCACGCCGCGGCCCGCAGCCTGCGCGCCGGGCACAGCCGCATGGTCCTCATGCCCACTTCGGAGATACCCGTCGGCCCGCTCTTCAGCCGGTTCTTCAACGAACTGCAGTGGGCGCTCGGCCGACTCGACTACACCGTCGTGCAGTACGCGAGTCTCGGCCTGACCGGCGAGGACGCCGCCCGCGCCTGGGCCGAACTGCGTCCCGTGGCCGTTCTCGCCCCCGACGCCTCCGCGGTCGGCCCACGCGGCGTGACCGTCCTGAAGCGGTCCGGCGCCCGGGCCGTCTTCACCCTCGGACCGCACCGCGTGGAGGGCGCGCACGCCCTGCTCATGGACGGACGCAGGGTCGGCGAGGCCGCCGCCCTGCACTTCCTGGCCCGCGGACGCCGCCGCATCGGCGTCGTCGTCCCCGAGGAACCGGGCCTGGAACACTTCTCGCGGCCCCGCCTCGAAGGGGTCCGCCAGGCGGTGGAGAGCACCCGCACCACCGGCGCCTCGGTCATCGAGCTGTCTCTCGCCTACGCCGAGGAATCAGCCGCCCGGCTGGCGGCGCGCTGGCGCGACCTCGGCATCGACGCCGTCTTCGCGTACAACGACGAATACGCGATGCTCCTGATGCGCGCCCTGCAGGACGAAGGCATCGCCGTCCCCGACGAGAGCGCCGTCATCGGCTCGGACGACCTGATGCTGGGCCGGCTCCTCAGACCCCGGCTCAGCACCGTCCGCATAGAGCTGCCCTCGGGCCGCGGCCTGGCCGAACTCGTCGACCGTGTGGTGCGCGACCCGGGCGCCGAACCCGAGGTGCACGACGTGCTCGGAGCTGACGTCGTGCACCGCGAGTCCAGCTGACCGCTACGGCCCGCGCTTCCTCCAGGAGCCGCTCCTACTGGCCCTGCGCGCCCTGCTGCTTGGCCTGCTCCTCGGCGACCTGCCGGCGCACCTCGTCCATGTCCAGGTTCCTGGCCTGGCCGATGACGTCCGTGAGCGCGGCCTCGGGCAGCGCGCCCGGCTGGGCGAAAACCGCCACCTGGTCGCGGACGATCATCAGGGTCGGGATCGACTGGATCTCGAAGGCCTGGGCGAGCTCGGGCTGCGCCTCCGTGTCGACCTTGGCGAAGACCAGGTCGGGATTGGCCTCGGCGGCCTTCTCGTACACGGGGGCGAACTGCTTGCACGGCCCGCACCACTCGGCCCAGAAATCGATCAGCACGAACTCGTTGTCCGTGACCGTCTGGTCGAAGTTGTCCTTGGTGAGCTCCACAGTCGCGCTGCTCATGGTGTGTCCTACTTCCTGCTGTCGGGCGTAGCCGCTGTGCACAACGGCCGATGCTGCGGACGTATTCCGCCTGTCGCACGCGCGGAAGATGCCGCATGTGCACCGGCGCGTTCCGCGCGCGTACCCATGTGGCCACGGCGCACACCTGCCGACAGACTGTCCTCATGACGGATGCCATCACATACGACGTAGTAGTCATCGGCGCAGGTCCCGTGGGGGAGAACGTGGCGGACCGGGCCCGGGCGGCCGGGCTGTCCGCAGCGATCGTGGAGAGCGAGCTCGTCGGGGGTGAGTGCTCCTACTGGGCGTGCATGCCCAGCAAGGCACTGCTGCGCCCCGTCATCGCCCGCGCCGACGCCCGCCGCGTCCCCGGCCTGCGCCAGTCGGTGCAAGGCCCCCTGGACGCCTCCGCGGTCCTCGCGCACCGCGACGACTACACGTCGCACTGGAAGGACGACGGCCAGGTCGGCTGGCTGGAGGGCGTCGGCGTCGACCTGTACCGGGGCCACGGGCGCCTCGCGGGTCCCCGCAAGGTCACGGTCACCGGCGCGGACGGCGTCGAGCGCACGCTGGAGGCCCGCCAAGCGGTGGCCGTCTGCACCGGCACCCGCGCCGCGCTCCCCGGTCTGCCGGGCCTCGCCGACGCCAAGCCGTGGACCAGCCGCGAGGCCACCGCAGCCGACCACGTGCCCGGCCGGCTCCTGGTCGTCGGCGGCGGTGTCGTCGCCGTGGAGATGGCCACCGCCTGGCAGGCACTGGGATCGAGCGTGACCGTGCTCGTACGGGGCGGGGGACTGCTGCCCCGCATGGAGCCGTTCGCCGGTGAGCTGGTGCTTGAGGCCCTCACGGAGGCGGGGGCCGAGGTCCGCTCCGGCGTCTCCGTCACCGGGGTGCGGCGCGAGGGCGGCACCGTCACGGCGACCCTGGACGACGGCTCGGCACTTGAGGCCGACGAGATCCTCTTCGCCACGGGCCGCGCCCCGCGCACCGACGACATCGGCCTGGAGACCGTCGGCCTGGAACCCGGCTCCTGGCTGCCGGTCGACGAGAGCCTGCGCGTCGAGGGCAGCGACTGGCTGTACGCGGTGGGCGACGTGAACCACCGCGCGCTCCTCACCCACCAGGGCAAGTACCAGGCCCGCATCGCGGGCGCCGCCATCGCCGCCCGCGCCCAGGGAGTCCCGATCCTGGAGAGCGACCGTTGGGGCGCCCACTCCGCCACCGCCGACCACGCGGCCGTCCCGCAGGTCGTCTTCACCGACCCCGAGGCGGCCTCCGCGGGCCTGACCCTCGCCGAGGCGGAGGCCGCGGGCCACCGGGTCCGGGCCGTCGACTACGACATGTCCGGCGTCGCGGGCGCGGGCCTCTATGCCGACGGCTACCGGGGCCGCGCCCGCATGGTCGTCGACCTGGACCGCGAGATCCTCCTCGGCGTCACGTTCGTCGGCCCCGGCGTCGGCGAACTCATCCACTCCGCGACGATGGCCGTCGCGGGCGAGATCCCGCTGGACCGGCTCTGGCACGCGGTGCCCGCCTACCCGACGATCAGCGAGGTCTGGCTGCGGCTCCTGGAGACCTACCGGGGTTGACGGCGGGCACCGGGTCCCGCCACCACGCCCCCCCGCGGACGTACGTTCGCGAAGGCCTGTTCCATGATCGTCACGCCAAGTACCCTTGCGCCGTGACGATCCACCAGGCAGTCGGCGTGCAGACGGAAGCGATGATCGACGACCTCAGGACGCTCGTCGAGGTCGAGTCGCCCTCGCGGGACGCCGAGGCCCTGACGGCGTCGGCGAAGGCCGTCGCAGCCGTCATCGAGAGCCGCCTCGGTGGGAAGGCCGTGCTCGTCGGGAGCGAGGCGGGACCGCACGTCCACTGGTCGTCCGGCGGCGAACCCAAGGTGCTGATCCTCGGTCACCACGACACGGTGTTCCCGCTCGGCACCCTCGGCCGCCGCCCGTTCGAGGTCGAGGCCGGGCACGCGACGGGGCCAGGGGTCTTCGACATGCTGGGCGGCCTGGTGCAGGCCGTCCACGGTCTCGCGGCGCTCGACGACCGGTCCGGCGTCGAGATCCTGGTGACCGCCGACGAGGAGGTCGGCTCCCACACCTCCCGCGCGCTCATCGAGGAGCGCGCCCTCGCCTGCGGTGCGGTCCTGGTGTTCGAGGGCGCGGCCGACGGCGGCGGACTGAAGACGGGCCGCAAGGGATGCGGCACGTTCGAGGTGTCCGTCGCGGGCCGCGCCTCGCACGCGGGCCTCGAACCCGAGGCGGGGGTCAACGCCCTGGTCGAGGCGGCCCATCAGGTGCTCGACATCGCGGCGCTCGGCCGCCCGGACCTCGGCACGACCGTGACTCCGACCGTCGCATCGGCGGGCACGCTGGACAACGTCGTGCCCGCCGGGGCGACCGTCGTCGTCGACGTCCGGGTGGAGACGGCCGAGGAGACGGAACGCATCGAGTCAGCGTTCGCGGCGCTCACGCCGCACGTCGAAGGGGCCCAGCTCACGGTCCGGGGCTCCATCGGCCGTCTGCCGATGCCCGAGTCGGCTGCCGCCGGGCTGTTCGCGGTGGCGGAGCGGCTGCTTCCGGGCGTGGTGGGCGAGGCGGTCGGCGGCGGCAGCGACGGCAACTTCACTGCCGCGCTCGGCGTGCCGACGCTGGACGGTCTCGGTGCGGTCGGCGGTGGCGCCCATGCCGACCACGAGTACGTGGTGGTCGCGGCCATGGAGGAGCGGGCGAACCTCGTCTCCGGCCTGGTGCGCGCGATCCGCAACGGAGAGCTGGGGACCGCGGACGCCTGAGGTCCACGGGGCGGCTGTTGGGCAGTCCGGGCCTGATGGCGCGGTGATCGGCCGGTCCGGTTAGCGTAGGCCCATGGGAGCTCAGCGGCCCGGGGCACTGGACGAACCCACGGACCCCGACATCGATCTGTCCGTGGCCGCGCAGCGCCGTGAACCGGCGCGGGGGCAGTGGCAGATCGTCGTGGCGGTCTCCGTCGGTGGCGGTGTCGGCGCCGTGGCACGGTACGCGGCGTCCGTGAGCTGGCCGACCGCCACCGGAGGGTTCCCCTGGACGACGCTGGTGGTGAACGCCGCGGGATGCGCGGCGATCGGCGTCCTCATGGTGCTGGTCACCGAGGCCGGGACGGCGCACCGCCTGGTCCGGCCGTTCCTCGGCACCGGCGTCCTCGGCGGCTTCACCACGTTCTCGACGTACGCGGTGGACATCGAGCGCCTGGTCAGGGACGGCCACGCACGCACCGGACTCGCCTACTTGGGCCTGACCCTGCTCGCCGCCCTCGCCGCGGTGTCGTGCGCGGCGTGGACGACGCGCGGCCTGGTGTCGCGGAGGAGGGCATGAACTGGCTGCTCGTCGCCGTCGGCGGCATGGTCGGCGCCCCGCTGCGCTATCTGACCGACCGGGCCGTGCAGGTACGGCACAGGACCGACTTCCCCTGGGGTACCTTCACCGCCAACGTCACCGGCTGCCTGATCCTGGGCGTGGTCACCGGCGCGGTCATCGCGGGCGCCGCGTCCCCGCACACCCAACTGCTCCTCGGCACCGGCCTGTGCGGCGCGCTGACGACGTACTCGACCTTCTCGTACGAGACACTGCGGCTTGCCGAGCGCCGCGCCCGGTTCTACGCCGCGGCCAACGCGCTCGGGAGCGTCGTCGCGGGCCTCGGCGCGGCCTTCGCGGGGATGGCCGTCGCCGAGGCCCTCTGGCCGTGAGCGCCGTGGGTTGCGGCGGCGCGGAACCGTCCGCCCGGGCCACGACGAGATCACTGTCATGTCACGAACGTGTCCTGAAGACGATCAAGACGGAACTGGGTTGATCACCCTGTCTGTCTGAAGGGGCAGAAAGCGACACGGGCGAGCGGCTGATCGGCTCGCTCGCCCGTCCATCCGCTCCCCACGAGCGGCGGCCCCCACTCAGAGGACACGACACATGCGCACTCGGAAGATCTCGGCACTGACCATGACCGCGGTGGCCCTCGGCCTGGCGCTGACGGCCTGCGGCAACGACGGCGGCGACAGCACGTCCTCCTCCGCGAGCAGTTCATCGGCGGCCACGGCCACGCCGAAGGCCGACACCTCGAAGTCCGACACGGCGAAGCCCGGCGCCCCGAAGCCCGAGGCGCCGAAGGGCAAGCAGTCGGGCACGCCCGTCGCGTCCGACGCGAAGTGCACGGACCAGCGCGACTACGCGGGCGACCCCCGTTCCAACGCCGAGATCAACTCCATCGGCGAGGACACGGGCACCTGCCCCGAGCCCCAGAAGTCCGGCAAGGCGGCGGGTACGCCGAAGGAGCCCGGCAAGAAGTGCACGGACCAGGTCGACTACGCGGGCGACCCGCGTCCCAACGCCGAGATCAACTCCATCGGTGAGGACACGGGCACGTGCCCGCCGGTCAAGCAGAAGTAGCTCGCTCCTTCGCGGGCGGCAGCGGCTCGCGCGCGTCGGCGCCGCCCACTTTCGGTCAGGCGGCCTGGATGAGTTCGGCGCGGCCGAACAGCAGGGCGTAGCCGGTCGGGAGCTGGTTGAGGATGCGGGTGAGCAGGTCGGGTCCCGCGAGGGTGGCGACGGTGGCAAGGACGGCGCCGGTGTCCCAGCGGGTGGTGGCCGGGCTGGCGCCGGCGCGCTCGGCGAGCTCCTTGACGAAGGCCCAGCCGGTGAGGGTCTCGACGGCGGGGATCTGCGCGGTGAGGGTGGCGGCGGCCTCGAAGGGCAGGCGCGCCGCCAGTTCTACGCGTTCTTCGCCCGTCAGCTGGCGTCCGAGTCCCGAAAGGACCAGGTGGACGGCTTCCGCGGCCCGTTCGCGGGTGGGATAGGCCCCTTCGTAGCGGACCTTCTCCAACATCTGCTCGAACGTCATCGCCGGGAGCTGCCGCACCGGTTCGCGCTGGTCGGGCATCACTGTGGTGGTCGCCTTTCTCGTCGTCGAGGTCGTTGTGCGGGTGCCCGGCGGGCCCGGGCGCCGGGTTGACGGCTGGTCAGGTGGGCTGGGGGCGGCCGAAGAGCAGGTCGTAACCGGCGGGCAGCTGGAGCAGGATCTGCCGCATGAGATCGTCACCGGCCGCGTCGGCGGCGGTGCTGAGGACGGCGCTGACGTCCCACGTCGCGGTCGCTTCGGTCGACCCCTCGATCCAGGCCGCCGTGGCCCGCACGAACCGCTCGGGGGAGAGCGGTTCGGCGCTCTGCAGCGGATTGAGGAGGATCAGGGCGAACGCTTCCGGCAGGCGTGCGGCCAGTTCGGCACGTACGCGGCCGACCAAGTGGGCGCCGAGCAGCGCGAGCACGACGCGGGACACGCGTTCCGCCTCACGCACGCTCTCGTACTCGCCGCGTTCCTTCACCTGATCGAGGAACGCTTCCTGTCGCAGGGGCACGTCAGTCACCGCCTCTCTTGGCCCGAGGGGTGCGCAGGACGGGCGGAGGGGGAGACCGGGAGGATGCCCGCCCTGCGCAGTCGGCCGGTCCGGGGCGCCGGACTCAGCCGGAGATCTCCTTGCGGGAGGAGTCCCCGCCGATGGAGATCTTGCGGGGCTTGGCGCGCTCGGCGATCGGGATGCGCAGGGTCAGCACCCCGGCCTCGTAGTCGGCCTTGATGCGCTCGGTGTCCAGGGTGTCGGCCAGCACGAGCTGACGGGAGGAGACACCCAGCGGCCGTTCCGACAGCTCCATCTGCACGTCGTCGGCCTTCGCCACGGGGCGGCGCTCGGCCTTGACGGTCAGCATGTTCCGTTCGACGTCGATGTCGATCGCGTCCGCGCTGACACCGGGGATGTCGAAGGCCACCACGTACTCGTCGCCCTCACGGTAGGCGTCCATCGCCATCGTGGTCGGCCGCGTCCAGGTGCCGGTGCCGGCACCCGTGAGCTGCTGGGCGAGGCGGTCGAGCTCGCGGAAGGGGTCAGTGCGCATCAACATCGCGAAACACCTCCTGAAGGTCTGGGTCGTACCCGCCAATGCGCTTCACTGACACCGTTGTAACATGTCATCCAATAGATGACAAACACTGGCGTCGTCCAAAGGATGACGGCAGGAAGGAGCTCTCGTGACAGCATCAGGCCAGCCACCCTCCACCGGCGCCGATACCGGTGCCGACGCCCGGAGCCCGGCCTCGTTCCTGGCTGCCGCGGCGGCCCTGGAAACCATTGGGCACGCCGTGCACGACGCCCACAACGAAGCCGCCGACCCCGACGATCCCGCCGTCACGGATGTCGGACCGGAGCAGGCCCTGGCCTCCCTCCTGCTGCTGCGGCAGGTCCGCGAGCAGCTCGCCGGATGGGAGACGGGCCTGATCGAGACCGCCCGCGAAGCGGGTGCCAGCTGGGCCGACCTCGCCCATCCACTCGGTGTCGCCAGCCGCCAGGCCGCCGAACGCCGCTACCTGCGCAACCGTCCGGGCCCCGCCGGAACCACCGCGGAACAGCGAGTCCAGGCCACCCGGGAGAGCCGCGCCGCCGACCGCACCCACACCGCCTGGGCCCGCGACAACGCCGCGGCCCTGCGCCGCATCGCCGGACAGATCGCCGCCCTCACCGACCTCCCCACGGCCGCCCGTACCCCCCTCGGCCGGCTCGACGCGGCCCTCGCCCACGACGACCCCGCGGCCCTGGTCCCCCCGCTGACCGCCACCCGCCCCTACCTGACAGCCGCCCACCCCCGCCTCGCCACTCAGCTCGACTCGCTCATCGGGCAAGGTGCAGCCCAGGGCTCCGACCGGCCCGACCACACCTGACGGCGGGCACTGCGCCGCGCGGACCGGCCACGGAGGCGGAATGCCCGGGCGCGGGCCATCACACCGGCGACACATCGCCCGTCCCCTCGGCTCCCCTGAGCCGTCGTGGTTCGAGGTCTTCGTTCAGCCGCTCACCCAGCAGCAGGAGCGCCGAGGTGTCGGCAACCTCCGACAACCGCTCGAGCGCCGTCCGGACGGATTCGTCATCGCCCTGGCGTACGGCGGCAACCAAACGCCGGATGATGTCCTGCGTCACCAGCGGCACTGACTTCTCGTGAATGGCCATGCCGCCGAATACCCCCGAGGCGGCCGGAAAGGCCTCTTCGCGGGAAGGAAAAATCAAGGCACCGACCTGATCGCGAGACGATCACTCCGCTGGGTGCGGCGCCGGACAGGGCGGCTGACCGCCCGCATCAACCGCCCCGGCCGGCGAGCCGGTGGGCTACTTCTCCCAGCCCACCGTCTCCGGCAGCGGGTTGTGGAAGATGGTCGCGCCCACGTTCGCGAGCCCCTTCTTCACGCTGTACGTCGAGGGTCCGCTGAACATCGGGAGCAGGGCGTAGTTCTGGAGGGCCTTCCGCTCGACGTTGTTGGCCGCCGCTGCCTGCTCGCCCAGATCGGCGATGTCCCCCGTGGCACGGATCTCCTTGTCCAGCGCCGGGGACCCGGCCCCCGTGAGGTTGGACTCACGGTCCGAGCAGTAGAAGTCGCACAGATTGCGGGCCCCGTAGGGGGTCATGGAGCGGTTGCCCGAGAGGAACAGGTCGAACTTCCGCTCGCTGAGGATGTTGGCGAAGTCCGCCTCGTCGGCCTTCTTGATGGCGAGGCGTACGCCGACCGGCTTCAGCATCGCGGCGAGTGCGCCGGCGGTGGCCTTGCCCAACGCGTCGTCGCCCAGCAGCGTGTACCCGATCTCGAGCTTCTTGCCGCCCTTCTCCCGGACTCCGTCGCCCCCGGGTTTCCAGCCCGCCGCGTCCAGTTCCTTCTTCGCCCGGTCGGGCGCGTACTTCAGGACGGCCGAGACGTTGTCCTCGTACCCCTTCTGGAAGCTGTAGAGCACCGCTGAGCCGGGCAGCGGCTCCTTGTAGTCCAGGCCCTGGAACTGGATCTTCGCGATCTGGCTGCGGTCGACGCTCTCCTGGACCGCCTTGCGCACCGCCTTGTCCCCGAGGACCGACGACTTGGTGTTGAAGTGGAGCGAGTAGGCGAACGGGCTGCCGCCGCTTCGGATCTCGGTGCCCTTGAGCCCCTTCACCTGCTTCAGGCTCTCGGCGTCGACCGCGGAGACATAGTCGAGCTGGCCGTTCTTGAAGGCGTTGACCGCCGCGGTCGACTCCAGGTTCACGTAGACGCGCTTGTCGAGCTTGCCCTTCCTGCCCCACCACTTCGGGTTGCGGACGAAGGTGATGTCGCCCGAGTGGGTGTCCCACTTGCCGACCGTGTACGGGCCCGCGCCCCACTCGGGGTGCGCCTTCTTCACGTACGCCTTGTTGAAGTTGCCGACCTCCGCAGCCTTCGGATGCAGGAACGTGGTGAACAGGCCCGGCCAGGAGGCGTTGACGCCCTTGAAGGTGATGACGGCCTGCTTGTCGTCCTTGCCCCGCGCGACGTCGGTGATCTGGGAGTAGCCGTCCGTGGACGAGGCCGCGAAGTCCTTGTCGCTGCCGTTGTTGGCCTTCCAGGTCGCCTTGATGGCCGTCCAGTCGATCGGCGTCCCGTCGTTGAAGGCGGCCTTCTTGTTGAGCGTCAGGACGACCTTCTGGTCGCCGCCCTTGACGGACACCTTCACGTCGCTGAAGTAGTCCCGGTTGTACCGCACCTCACCGGTCGGCGAGAAGGTGATCGCGTTCGCGTTGTACCAGCCCCACACTCGGGTGGCCGTCAGGGTGGAGTTGACGTGGAACGGGTTGCCCTGATCGTCGAACGTGCCCGCCGTCGTGTAGGTCCCGCCGTCCTTGAGCTTGTCGTACGCCGTCGGGTTGTAGTCGGCGGCTCCGGAAGCGGAGGTGGGCGTGCCCTCGTTGCCCGCGCCGCTGCCACCGGATGAGGACTGGCAGGCGGTGGCGGTGACGGAGATGGCCGCTATGAGGGCGACGGGCAGGGCCAGTCTTGCGCGCATGGGGAAGAGTCCTTGAGTTGAAGGTGTGGCTTGTCGAACGGGGAGTCGGAAGTCGGCACCCGGGGCGCCGGACAGCGGCGCTCAGGTCACGCGGCGTGGCAGGCGTATGCGTGACCCGGCTGCCCCGGCACAGAGCGGGACGCGGGGCGCTCCGTGCGGCAGCGCTCCCGGACGTCGTCGTCCGCGAGGCGGTACAAGGGGCAACGGTCGACGAACACGCAGCCGCGCGGCAGGTTCGTGGCGTCCGGCTGCTCGCCCCGCAACACGGTGCGCTCACGGGTGCGTTCGCGCTCCGGGTCGGGTACGGGGATCGCCGAGAGCAGCGCCTTGGTGTACGGGTGCTTCGGGTCGGAGAAGAGCGTCTCCGTGTCGCCGGTCTCGACGATGTGCCCCAGGTACATCACCGCGACGCGGTCGCAGAGGTAGCGGACCACGGCGAGATCGTGGGCCACCATGAGGTAGGCGAGGCCCAGTTCGCGCTTGAGCCGGGCCAGCAGGTTGATCACACCGGCCTGCACCGATACGTCAAGGGCGGAGAGCGGCTCGTCGAGGGCGAGCAGTTTCGGGTCCGTGGCCAGGGCGCGGGCGATGCCGACGCGCTGGCGCTGGCCTCCGGAGAGCGCGACGGGGAAGCGGTCGCCCACCGAGGCGTCGAGACCGACGAGCGACAGCAGTTCATGGACGCGGGAGCGGATCGCGTCGCGGTCCCGGCCGACGGCCCGCAGGGGCTCGGCGAGCAGTTGGTGGACGGGAAGGCGCGGGTCCAGGGCGCCCAGCGGGTCCTGCATGACGATCTGCACGTCGTGCCGCGGAGTGCGCCCGCGCCCGCCGCCGGAACCGGCTCGGGCGTCGCGGGTGCTGCCGGCGCCGCCCGCGGTACTGGTACCAGTACCAGCACTCGTACCAGTACCAGCACTCGTACCAGAATCCGTACGCCTACTCGTGCCCGCCGGCGCCCCAACCTCCCGCCCGGAGATCTCGATCCGGCCGCCCTCCGGCCGCCTGAGCCGCAGGATCTCCATCAGCGTCGTCGTCTTGCCGCTGCCCGACTCGCCCACCAGGCCCAGCGTCTCACCGCCGCGCAGCTCGAAGCTGACCCCGTTGACCGCGTGCAGGGTGCCGACCCGGCGCTTGACGAACGCGCCCTTGGTGACGGGAAACGTCTTCACGAGGTCTTCGACACGCAGCACCACATCACCGCCCCCGGTGCGACCCGTGCCCGCCTCCGGGGTGACGGGCGCGACGCCCTCGGTGGGGTCCAGGGTGCCTGCGGCTATCTCGGCCGCGCGAAGGCAGGCCACGTCCCCGTGCCCCGTCACACGGCGCAGCTCCGGCTCTTCGGAGCCGCACGCGTCGAGTGCGACGGCGCACCGGCTCGCGAAGGGGCAGCCGGCCGGCAGAGCCGTCAGGGCGGGCGGCTCCCCGCCGATCGGGACGAGGGGGCGGCGCACCCCGCCGTCCACGGTCGGCACCGCGGCGAGGAGCCGCGCGGTGTACGGCATCGTCGGCCGCCGGAACAGCTCATCCACGCCTGCCTTCTCCACGAAGCGGCCCGCGTACATCACGGCGACGTCGTCCGCGTGACCGGCCACGACACCGAGGTCGTGGGTGATCAGGACGAGCCCGGCGCCGGTCTCCCGCTGCGCGAGGCGCAGTACGTCGAGGATCTGCGCCTGCACCGTGACGTCGAGCGCCGTGGTGGGTTCGTCGGCCACAAGGACGCGCGGCCGGTTGGCGATCGCCATGGCGATGACCACGCGCTGGCGCATGCCGCCCGAGAACTCGTGGGGGAAGGCCGAGGCGCGGCTGCGCGGGTCGGGGATGCCGACGAGGTCGAGCAGTTCGACGGCCTGCTCCCAGGCGGCCTTCTTGGACAGGTCCTGGTGGACCCGCAGCGCGTCACAGAGCAGCCGGCCCACGGAGAAGATGGGCGTGAGCGCGGACAGCGGGTCCTGGAAGACCATGCCGATGGATTTCCCCCGTACCCGCGACAGCGCCCGGTCGTCGAGACCGATCAGGTCCTGGCCGCCGAGCAGGACCTGGCCGCGCAGCTCGGCGGTGGGCGGCAGCAGGCCCATGACGCCCATCGCGGTGGCCGACTTGCCCGATCCCGACTCGCCGACGATGCCCAGGGTCCGGCCCGGCAGCAGGTCGAAGCTGACGCCGCGCACCGCCTCGACGGGCCCGGCCTCGGAGGGGAAGGAGACCCGCAGGTCGCGTACGGAGAGCACGGGCGCGACATCGCCGGGGGGAGCCGGGTGGTCGTGCAGGGGGCTGGTCAGTGTCGTCATCGTCGGCCTCCCGCCGCGCCGGTCACAGAGGTGGGGTCGAGGGCGTCGCGCAGCCCGTCGCCGATGAAGGTCATCGACACGGTGAGCAGGACGACGAGGCCGGCGGGGAAGGCGAAGAGCCACGGGGCGCTGGTGACGGTGGCCGCTCCATCAGCGAGCATCGTGCCCAGCGAGACGTCCGGGGTCTGGACGCCGAATCCGAGGAACGACAGCGCGGTCTCGCTCAGCACGGTCGCGACGACGCCGAGCGTCAGGTTGACGATGAGCAGGGAACCGAGGTTGGGGATGATGTGGCGCAGGACGATGCGCAGCGGGTGTACGCCCATGAACTCCGCCGCCGTCACGTAGTCCCGTTCGCGCAGCGAGGTCGAGACGGACCAGACGACGCGGGCGGTGGACATCCAGCCGAACACGGTCAGCACGAGGATGAGGGCGCGCCAGTCACCGGCCAGGCGGTGGGAGACCAGGGCGAGGATGAGGAACGAGGGGACGATCAGGAGGAAGTGGATGACGGCGAGCGTCAGCCTCTCCACCCGGCCGCCGAAGTACGCGGCGCTGGAACCGATGACCGCGGCGACGACGATCGTCAGGACGGACACGCTCACGGCGATCACCAGCGAGCGCCGCAGCCCGTGCACGGCGCTGGCGTAGACGTCGTTGCCGCCCTGGTTGGTGCCGAACCAGTGCACGGCGCTCGGCGGCTGGGTGAGGGCTGCGAAGTCGGCGTCGGTGTGGGTGTAGGACGTGAACAGGCCGCCGAAGACGCTGAACAGCACGAGCAGCGCGAAGATCACGACGCCGGCGACGGCGAGGCGGTTGCGCAGGAAGCGCCGCAGGTAGAGACGGCCGCGGCCGAGCTCTGCGCGCGGTTGGAGGGTGTCGATCGCTGTCGCCATGTCAGTTCACCCGCACCCGGGGGTCGAGGAAGACGGTGGCGATGTCCGCGAGGATCGCGCCGATCGCGGTGAGCACCGCGGCGAACGCGGCCGTCGCGACCGTGCCGTGCACGTCGTTCTTGCTGATGGTCTGGATGAAGTAGCGGCCCATGCCGTTCCAGCCGAAGACCGTCTCGGTGATGACGGCCCCGGTGAAGATGGCGGGCACGCTGAACGCCACGGAGGCCGCCGTCGGGATCAGCGCGGCGCGCAGCGCGTGCCTGCGGACGGCCTGGGCGCGGGTGAGGCCGGTGGCCTGGGCGGTGCGCACGAAGTCGGCGTTGATCGTGTCGAGCAGCAGGGAACGCTGTGTCAGGTGGTAGCCCACGTAGCCCATCAGCGTCAGGGTGAGCGTCGGCAGGATCAGATGCAGGAGGCGGTCACCGATCGTCGGGAGCAGGCCCTCGACGTCGGGCGAGTTCTCCCCGGCGACGTAGAGGAAGTCGAACCCGGCGTGCTGGCTGAGCCAGATGGCGACGAAGACCACGGCGAGCGCCGCGACGGGCGTCGGGACGTTGAACACCGCGATGGAGATGGCCTGCGAGACGCGGTCGGCCGCGCCGTACTGGCGTGCGGCGGTGTAGACGGCGAGCGCCACACCGATCACGACGGACAGGACGGTCGCGGTGACGACCAACTCGGCGCTGACCAGCGCACGGTAGCCCACCTCGCCGTTGACGGAGACGCCGGTGGGTGACCTGCCCCAGTCGAAGTGGACGGTCACCGAGGTGAGCCAGTGCCACCACCGCTGCACCATCGGTTCCCCGGGGTCGAGGTTGTACGGGGCGAGGGCCCGGGAGATCTGCTCCTCGCTGCGGACGGGGCGCTGCTCCTTGTAGTTCGATCGCGGGTCGAGGAACCAACTGGCCAGGAAGTACGTGGCATTGGTCGCGACCGCGATCATCAGGAGCCAGCCGCCCGCCTTGCGCATCACATGGCGCACGGTGCGGACCGCCTCTCCACCACACACGCGGGACGCGCCGGAAAGGCGCCGGGAAGACAGGTCGAGTACATGTGTGGTGGAGCTTTCTGCGGGTGTACGAGTACGGAACGGTGCCGTGAGGGGCGAATGTCAGTTTGGTCCGCACTGGGGGGCCGCACCAGCTTCTGGCCGGTTCCGCCACGAGTCCGCAATGCTGCCGTAGAGATCGCAATGTCGCCGCAGCAGAAGGTGGCCCGTCATTGCTCCTTTGTGTCGCGGGAGAGCAGGTGCAGGGCGCGCAGCGCGGCCTCCAGGGCGAAGCGGTGGTCGGGGTCGGCGAGGCGGTCGCCAAGCAGGACGTCCAGGTTCCGCAGGCGGTAGCGGACGGTCTGGGCGTGCACGCCGAGCATGTCGCCGACCTGCTCCGCGGGCGCCCGCGTGGAGACGTGCACGCGCAGGGTCTCCACGAGCCGGTCGCGGCGGCTGGCCGGCAGGTGGTCGATCGGGGCCAGTTCCCCGGCCGCGAGACGGGTCACGAGCGCCGGGTCCGAGAGCAGCCACAACGTCACCAGGTGGTCCTCGCAGCTGACCAGGGGGGCGTCGGCCACCACGCGTTCGTCGATCAGCTGGAGCAGCCGGCGCGCCCAGCGGATGGAGTCGGCGGCCTGGGCGGGCGGCACGGTCGGCCCCACCACGGCGTGCGCGCCCGCCAGCGCCGCTTGGAGCATCGATCGGCGCTCGGGGGTGAGGGCTCCGGGTATCAGCAGATGCGGCTGCGGGATGTCCAGGTCCAGGAGGACGTCGTCGGCGAGGGCCGCCTCCAGGTGCTCGGGGACCGGGGTGCGCAGGGCGACCATGGTGACGTCGGTGGGCAGTCGCCAGGCCGCGGTCTCGCAGAGCGCGGGAAGCGCCTGGGGCAGCGGGGGAGCGGCGAGGATGAGGTGGAGCAGCCGTCTTCGCCGTGCCGGTACCTCGGAGAAGGCCCGCGACTGCACCTCGACGTAGCCCTCGCGGGAGATCTGCTCCAGTTCGTCGACGTACGCGAACAGGGCGTCGGCGAAGGCGAGGATCAGGGCGGGCGAGAGCCGGTACTGCTGGCCCACCGCCTTGGCGCGGCGCAGCGCGATGCGGGCGCCGAGCCGGTACGCCCCCCGCAGGGTCTCAAGGGCGCGTCCCTCGTACGCTTCCACGCGGCCGAACTTGCGCAGCAGTTCGTCGCGCAGCTCGGCGTTCTTGCCGGGTTCGGCGACGCGGTCCACGAAGGCCGCCAGGGCCTGCTCGACACCCTGCCGGATGGGTTCGGCGTTGGGCCCGTTGAGCAGCCGCCCGTACTCGGGGTAGGCCCGGGTGACCTCGGCGCCGATCTCCTTCAGGAGGCCGGGTAATTCCGGTCTCATGAACGCGGCGAACTCCTTGGGAAGGGGTTCGAGCGGTTCACCGACTTCAGGCGGTCGCGTGGATGAAGGCATACGTGCCGTCCCTTGCTCTTCGGGCCCACGGTGCACCGGTCGTGCGCCCCGGCCCGTCACGGGGGAGGCGCACGACCGGTCTTGAGGTGACGCGTGTCTGGGCTGTTGAAGCTAAATCAAGTTCCATGGGACGTACACAGTCCGTACACATTTCGGTTCGGTGGGGCGTGGCACGGCTGCTGGGACGGCTGGAAATCGCCGCCGCGCGGCCATTACTCGACGGCGGAGTGCCAGTTCTGCGCGAGGCGCTTGCCCGCGTCGGGGGCGAAGGTGCCGGGGGCGTTGAGGCCGGCGAGGTGCGTCTGGGCGTTGTTGAGCGTCAGGCTGTTGTTTCCCGCGGCGGAGGGCAGCCCCGTCTTGGCGTTGACCGCCGCGTCGATCAGGCCGAGCAGGCCGAGACCGCAGCCACTGGCGCCCGGCACGGCGAAGGTGCTGTCGTTCTGCGCGGCCCCCGTGAGGTTGACGCGGCTCATCTCGCCCTCGTCGTCGGCCGTGCCGTCACCACGGAAGAACGACATGCCGAATTCGGGGAACTGCAGGTTCCTTGGACGCAGCACGACGGGTTTGGCGGCGGTGCCGATGTAGCACTTGGCGCCGAGGAACGGGTTCTCCAGGTGGATGCGGACCGGTATGGCGACGATCGGCTTGTCGGTGACGATGCCGCCGGTCTGGTCGAAGTCGTAGGGTGCGCCGACGGACTCCACCGTCGCCGTGATCTTGTTGAGCGTGCTGTTGCTGAGCTGCTTGCAGATGTCGGTGATCGCGGGGATGTTGCTCGGGCACATCAGCCCGAGGAGGCCGCCGGGGACGGTCGCGGAGTCGGCGACGAGGGCGCCGCCGGACGGGGCCACCACGGAGCTGGTCCCGTCCGAGTTCTGGACGACCCCCATTTGGAGGTTGGTCTTCCCTGTGGGCACGGTCGTCCTGCCCAGTTTGATGGAGCCGTTCGGTGAGGTGGAGACCACGCACTGCGGGGTCTTGACCAGGCCGTCGGCGGCCAGCATCGCCGGGGCGTCCACGGGGCAGCGGGTGAAGGGTGCCCACTCGCCGTTCGGCGCCGCGACGGCCGCGGTGGCGGTGCCCATGGAGGCGAAGGCGCCGAGCGCGGTGCCGAGGGCGGTGGCAGTGGTGGCGACTCTGGTGCCGAGGGAGAACCGCATCATGTGGCCTTCCGGGTCGGGGAGTTGAGGGGGAGAGGGGCGGGGCTGGGGGGCTTGGGGGATCAACGTTCGGCTACGGGGATCTTGCGGGGCTGGGCGTCCTCGGTGCACTCGTCGGGGTTGAGCACATCGGCCGAGACGAAGCAGGTCTGCCCCTGGATCTGCTTGACATAGTTGTCCGGGCCGGAGACGGAAGCCGTGAGCAGGCGGTCGAGGTCCTCACCGTCGGCGGTGCCGCAGCCCGTGAAGGCGGGGATGGTGACCTTGCCGGTCAACGGGCCGCCGGACAGCAGGAGGTAGCCGGTGGCGGGCTGGCCGGTGGTCTGCTCGCCGCGGCCGTGCAGGACCAGGTGGTCACCGGGGTGCTTCGCCGGGTCCGGGTCCGGGGAGGCGAGCGACGTCTTGGTGCGGCACTTCGTCCCTACGTCCAGCGGGGTGCCGTTGACCTTGAGCGACGTCACCCGGAGCACGACCGGTGCCCGGACGTAGGTGTCCGTGCTGGTGAACACGAAGTCGGTGGTGCCGTGCGAGTCGATGGTCATCGGACCCGTCTGCTCCAGCACCATCGTGGCCGTCGTGGGGGTGAAGTCGAAGGTCAGGAAGGTCGCGTCGAAGGGCTGTGTCTGCTTGCGCTGCCGGTAGTAGAGGTCGGCGGTGGAATGCTGGGTGATGGTGGCGCCGCTGTAGTCGGGGAAGAACACGAACTGCGGCTCTCCCTGGGTGATGAGCGTGCAGAACGGCGGGATCAGCGCGGCGCCGTCGAGCTTGTTCACGTTGGAGTAGCCGGTGATGTAGGCGTTCAGGGACATCGGTCCCGCCGGGTACTTCTCGTCGTACTTGCAGGTCGGCGCGGTACGTCCGGCGGAGCCACCGCCGGGACCGGGCTCGGTGACCTTCGGGGTGCGCCCGCCCGCCGGGCCCTTCTCCGGTTGCCCCGGCCTGCCGGAGGCGGAAGGCTCGTCGGAGGCGGAAGGCGCGTCGGAGGGGGATTCGGACGGTGATCCGCTCGGGGGTTGCGTGCCGCCTCCCTCGTCCTTGCCGACCAGGACGTCGGCCAGCCGCCCGCCGTCCGGCGCTCCCTCGGCGAGGTCGCAGTCGACGGTGACCGTGGCGGGGTCGGTGGTACCGCCGTCCGCGGTGCTCAGCGCGAGGTCCAGGGCGAAGTCGCCCGCCGTCATGGTCAGTTCGCCCGCGCTCTGCCCGGTCATCGAGGGGACGTCCCCCGTCGCGGTCAGTGTCAGCGGCCCGGCCGAAGGCAGGGCCGTGGGTTCGGCGCTGCCGCGCCAGGTCGCCTCGGCGGTGGCCTCGCCCTGGGTGACGCCCACCGTCAGCCGGGTCGCCGCCCGGGCACCGGCCGCGCCCAGCGCAGCGAGGTCCGCCACCGCGGGCTCCGGCAGCTCGACGGTCGTGGTCACGTCCGCGGGTTCGATCGGATCGCCGACGGCCGCCCGCTCGGGCAGGGCAGCCGAGATCCGTACCGTCGCGGAGTGCTTTCCGGAGGGGAACAGGCATACGTAGGGCAGCGCGGCGTCGACCTTCTGCGTACCGGACGCCCCGGCCGCCGCGGGCACGGTGGCGGCCAGTACGACGAACGCGGCGATCGCCGCGCCACGTCCGCGGCTGCGGACCGCCCGTCGGACGGCGGTACGGGGGCCTGTCATCTGTCACTCCGCTCGGGTTGTCCCGCGTCCCGCGACGTCCGGCCGGGATCACCGGCCGGACGTCGCGGAGCCGTGCTGTGCCGTGCTCATGGGCTGGATCCGGTCACGGGTTGGATCCGACGATCTTCGGGATGGTGTTCGTGCCCGTGACCTTGACCGCGTAGTTGCCCTTGAACGTGGGCTTGGTGGAGGTGGTGACCACGGTGCCGCAGCCGGAGGCCGAGGTGACGGCCAGGTCGCCGCTGACGCTGGTGACCGAGAGGATGCCGGTGGAGTTGGTGTAGGTGCCGGTGGCCTTGCCCTGCACGGTGAACACGCAGGCGCCGGCGGTCACCTTCGCCTTGACGTTGCCGATGTGGCCCTTGGTCACGCCCGTCGATGCGGTGTAGTCCTGGGCGACGACGGTCCAGGGGGTGGTCGCGGTGGTCGTGACGTTGCCCAGGACGCTGGTGCACGGCGAGGTGCTGGTGCCGAAGTTGATGGCGCTGATGGTGCCCACCGTCGCCGGGTTCCCGGTGGCGCTGGCCATCGTGCCGGACGCGCTCGACGTCGTACACGTCATCGGGATGTTGGCGGTCAGGACGATGTTTCCGCTGTTGGCCGCCGAGAAGTTGGCGGGTGACGGAGTGACGGTCCAGACCGTGGAGGGCACGGCGGAGGCGGGGGCGACGGCCATGACGAAGGCGGCGCCGCCCGCGCCCGCCACGACGGATATCTTGGCCAGGGACTTCTTCATGATGCGCATGATGTGGGGACTCCCTTGTGGATTGACCGGCAGCGGCTCGGAAATCCTCGACCGCGATCCTCGACGTTACTTGCGGGAAACTTAGCCGAACAATGGCGTTGACCATGATTTTTTCGATAAGTGGGAATCCTGTTCCCCAGGTGAGCAGTCCGCGGCCCCGCTTAGTCATCCACTGCTAAAAAGGGGATCCACTCCGGAGGGGAGCGGATAGCGCTGCCCTGGGCCAGTCGGACCTTGTTGCTCACCGAGTGACAAAGAGAAGACGAGTACTTGTCACCGCGATGACAACGACACGGGGGATGGGCTCAAACCTTCGGGAAATTCGGATCCGCCTCTTGCCCCCTCAGGTTACTCGGTCGTAGCGTGCCGGTCGCGGAGCTGATCTCCTGGTGGGGCCCTTGGTCGAAGAGCGGCGTGGCCCCGCCCCGTACTCCGCTCACACAGTCCACGACGTGCTCGATGCGTGCTCCGCGGTGCACGCTGCCTTCACCCGCTTTGGAGGTGATATGGGAATAGAAGTGGTGGTCGAGGGGCTGACCAAATCCTTCGGCACGCAGAAGATCTGGCAGGACGTGAGCCTCACTCTGCCTGCCGGTGAGGTGAGCGTCATGCTCGGTCCTTCCGGTACCGGAAAGACCGTGTTTCTCAAGTCGCTCATCGGGCTGCTCAAGCCGGATCGCGGCCATGTCCTCATCGACGGCGTCGACATGGTGAACAGCCATGAACGGGATATCTACGAGACGCGCAAGAAATTCGGGCTCATGTTCCAGGACGGCGCCCTTTTCGGTTCCATGTCCCTCTTCGACAACATCGCCTTTCCGTTGCGCGAGCACACCCGCAAGAAGGAGTCGGAGATCCGCCGCATCGTCATGGAGCGGATCGATGTCGTCGGGCTCCTCGGCGCCGAGGGCAAACTGCCGGGGGAGATCAGCGGCGGCATGCGCAAGCGGGCCGGGCTCGCCCGCGCGCTCGTGCTCGACCCGCAGATCATCCTCTGCGACGAACCCGACTCCGGGCTCGACCCCGTCCGTACCGCCTACCTCTCCCAGCTGCTGATCGACCTGAACGCGCAGATCGACGCCACGATGCTGATCGTCACCCACAACCTCGACATCGCCGCCACGGTCCCCGACAACATGGGCATGCTCTTCCGGCGCGAACTGGTCACCTTCGGCCCGCGCGAAGTGCTCCTCACCAGCGAGGAACCGGTCGTCGCGCAGTTCCTGTCAGGCCGCCGCGAGGGGCCGATCGGGATGTCGGAGGAGAAGGACGCCGCCACCCTCGCCGCCGAGGCCGCCGGGCCGCGGGGCGTGGGCGCCGAAGGACCGCGGGAGATCATCCCCCAACTGGAGCCGTCCCCGGGGCTCCCGCCGCGCCGCGCCGTCACCCGCCGCCGGGAGCGCGTCCTCGGCATGCTCGACCGGCTGCCACCCGCCGCCCGCACCGCCATCGAGCGCACCTACGCCGCCGCCCCCGCCGACGGCGCATCCGGCACTTCCGGTACCTCCGGCACGCTCGGCGCTCCCGGCACCACCACGACCCCGCTCCCGATGTCCGCCACCGGGAGCGGCGCATGATCACCGGCGCCCTGCGGCAGACCGGCCGGCTCTTCGCGCTCGCCGCGGAGGTGGCCCGTGCCGTCTTCCGACGGCCTTTCCAGTTCCGGGAGTTCGTGGAGCAGTTCTGGTTCATCGCCAGTGTCACGCTGCTGCCCGCGGCCCTGGTCTCGATCCCGTTCGGCGCCGTCATCGCCCTCCAGGTCGGCTCGCTCACCCAGCAGCTCGGCGCCCAGTCCTTCACCGGCGGCGCCAGCGTGCTGGCCGTCGTGCAGCAGGCCAGCCCGCTGATCGTCGCCCTGCTGATCGCGGGCGCGGCCGGCTCCGCCATCTGCGCCGACCTCGGCTCCCGCACCATCCGCGAGGAACTGGACGCCATGGAGGTCATGGGCGTCTCACCGGTGCAACGCCTGGTGGTGCCCCGGGTCCTCGCCACCATGGGGGTCGCGGTCCTGCTCAACGGCCTGGTCTCGGTGGTCGGCATCCTCGGGGGCTACGCCTTCAACGTCTACCTCCAGGACGGCACCCCCGGCGCCTACCTCTCCAGCTTCTCCGCCCTGGCCCAGCTCTCCGACCTCTACATCAGCGAACTCAAGGCCCTGGTCTTCGGCTTCATCGCGGGCGTCGTCGCCGCCTACCGAGGTCTGAATCCGCGCGGAGGACCCAAGGGCGTCGGCGACGCCGTCAACCAGTCCGTCGTCATCACCTTCCTGCTGCTCTTCTTCGTCAACATGGTGATGACGAGCGTCTATCTCCAGATCGTTCCGCCGAAGGGAGGCTGAGGACCGTGGCCTCCCCGCTCGTCTGGCTCGATCGCTCCGGCGACCAACTCCTGTTCTACGTACGCTCCCTGCTCTGGATCCCGCGCACCCTGCGCCGCTACCTCAAAGAGGTGCAACGCCTCCTCGCCGAGGTCGCCTTCGGCACCGGCGGCCTCGGTGTCATCGGCGGCACCATCGGCGTGATGATCGCCATGACCCTGTTCACGGGGACCGTCGTGGGACTCCAGGGATACGCGGCCCTCGACCAGATCGGCACCGCGGCCTTCACCGGGTTCGTCTCCGCGTACTTCAACACCCGTGAGATCGCCCCGCTCGTCGCCGGACTCGCCCTCTCCGCGACCGTCGGCGCGGGCTTCACGGCCCAGCTCGGCGCCATGCGCATCAACGAGGAGGTCGACGCCCTCGAAGGCATGGGCATCCGCTCCCTGCCGTACCTGGTCACCACCCGCATCATCGCCGGTGTCGTCGCCATCATCCCCCTCTACGCGATCGGGCTGCTCTCCTCCTTCCTGGCCTCCCGCTACGTCACGGTCCTCTTCAACGGCCAGTCCCGGGGAACGTACGACCACTACTTCAATCTCTTCCTCTCACCCACGGACGTGCTGCTCTCCGTCCTGAAGGTGCTGATCTTCAGCGTGATGGTGATCGTCGCCCACTGCTACTACGGCTACCGCGCCTCCGGCGGCCCGGCCGGAGTCGGCGTCGCCGTCGGCCGGTCGGTGCGCAACGCCATCGTGCTGATCAGCGTCACCGACTTCTTCCTGTCACTGGCGCTGTGGGGCGCCACCACGACCGTGAAGGTGGCGGGCTGACATGGGGGGTGCGCGAGGCGCGACGGCGCGCCGACGGTTCGCCGGAGTGGTCTTCCTGGTGGTCCCCGCCCTCCTCGTGTGGCTCGCGGTCGCCGTCTACGACAAGCAGTTCACCGACTCCGACCCGGTGGTCGTGGAGACCGGGAGCGTGGGCAACGAGATGCACCGGGGCGCCGAGGTGAAGCTGCGCGGCGTCGTCGTCGGCGAGGTCCGCGAGATCGACGCCACCGACGACGGCGCCCGGCTCACCCTCGCCATGCGCCCCGGAACCCTTCCCCGCATACCGGCCGACGTGCGCGCCCAGATGCTGCCGACCACCCTGTTCGGCGAACGCTTCGTCGCCCTCGTGCCGCCCGCGGGGTCCTCCGCGCGGCCGCTGGCCGCCGGCGCCGTGATCCCGCAGGACCGCTCCGCGAACGCCGTCGAACTCCAGCAGGTCCTGGACAACGTGCTGCCCACGCTCACCGCCGTCCAGCCGCAGAAGCTCTCCGCCACCCTCTCCGCCGTCTCCAGGGCCCTGGAGGGGCGCGGCGACCGGCTGGGCGAAACGCTCACCCTCCTCGACTCCCACCTGCGGAAGTTCAACCCCCAACTGCCCACGCTCAACCGCGACCTGAAAGAGCTCGTGAAGGTCAGCCATGTATACGCCGATGCCGCCCCCGACATCCTCACGGCTCTCACCGACTTCACCACGACCACCGGCACCCTGGCCGAGAAGGAGAGCGAGCTGGCCGGCACCCTCGGCGCCACCACCAGGACGGCCGATGACATGACCGCCTTCCTGCGGCAGAACCAGGACAACATCATCCGGCTCGCCGCCTCGTCGAGGCCCACCCTGCGACTGCTCGCCGAGTACTCCCCGGCCTTCCCCTGCACCCTGCGCACCCTGGCCGACTTCGTCCCGGCCATGGACAAGGCCCTGGGCAAGGGCACAGGCCGGCAGGGCCTGCGCGTCGACGTCAGCACCACCCCCTCCCGCGGCGCCTACCGCCCCGGCCGCGACACCCCCTCGTACGGCGCAGGCGGCGGCCCCCGCTGCTACCCCGTGCCCTACCTCGGCGTCACCGCGAAACCTGCCGTGCGGGCCTCCGCCGCGGCCGACCAGGACCTCGGCCCCGCCAACTCCCCGCAGGAGAACGACCTGGTCAACGAACTCCTCGCACCCGCCACCGGCAAGGCCCCCGCCGCCCTGCCCGAGTGGAGCAGCCTCCTTGCGGGCCCGGCACTGCGCGGCACGGAGGTGACCCTGCGATGACAGCCCGGCGCACCGCCCACACCCGGCGCCGCCCGCTGACAGGCCCGGTCCTCAAGTCCCTCGCCTTCGTGGTCGTCACCGCACTGGCCACGGCAGTCCTCGGGCTGAGCGTCTCCGGCACCGGCGTCGGCGACGACAGCCTCTCCTACAAGGCGCTGTTCACCGACGCCACCGGAGTCATCGACGGCGACAGCGTCCGGATCTCCGGCGTCGAGGTCGGCGAGGTCACCGACGTCCGCGTCGTCGACCGGCGCACCGCCCAGGTGACGTTCACCGTCCGCGACGACCGCACCCTGCCCACGTCGACCACCGCCGCCGTGAAGTACCTCAACATGGTCGGACAGCGCTACATCGCCCTGGACCGGGGCAGCGGCGCCCTCACCGGCACCCTCGACGCGGGCGACACGATCCCGCTCGACCGGACCACCCCCGCGCTCGACCTGACCCTGCTCTTCAACGGCTTCAAGCCGCTCTTCGAGGGCCTCTCCCCGAAGGACGTCAACGAACTCGCGGGCTCCATCGTGCAGATCCTCCAGGGCGAGGGCGGCACCGTCGACAGCCTCATCCGGCACATCGGCTCCGTCAGTACGACGGTCGCGGCCAAGGACAAGGTGATCGGCCAGGTGGTGAAGAACCTCAACACGGTCCTGACCACCGTCAACGAACGCGAGGCCGGCTTCGACGACCTGGTGGACACCCTCCAGAAACTCGTCACCGGCTTCAACGCGGACCGCAAGCCCCTGGGCAAGGCCGCCGAGGCCATGGGCGACCTGACCACCGTGACCGCCGACCTCCTCGAAGACGGACGCGCGCCCCTGAAGAAGGACATCCGCGAACTGGGCCGCCTCTCGGGCAACCTCGGCGACGCCACCCCGCAGATCGAGTCATTCCTGGACCGGACCCCCGCCAAGCTGACCGCCCTGGGCCGCCTCTCGTCCTACGGCTCCTGGTTCAACCTCTACCTCTGCGAGGCCCGCGTGGACGGAGTGACCACCTCCACCGGTGCGAAGCCACCGACCGGCATCGCGGTCACCGAAGCGAGGTGTCGCGCATGACCCTGCTGCTGCGGCCCGAGCGCCGCGAGAACCCCGCCCCGGCTCCCGCGCCCCGCCGCTCCCGCCCGCCGCGCCTGAAGCCGGTCAAGGAGCGCAACCCGATCACGGTGGCACTCGTCGGCCTGCTCCTCCTTGCGCTGCTCACCGTCTTCGCCTACAACGCCGACCGGCTGTCCCTCACCGGCGGCGGCACCACCTACAGCGCCGACTTCACGGAGGCGGCGGGCCTTGACGAGGGCGACGAGGTGCGTGTCGCAGGCGTCAAGGTCGGCGAGGTCACCGGCGTGGCCCTGGACGGCGACCGGGTGAAGGTCACCTTCGACGTGGAGAAGGCCTGGATCGGCGACCGGACCACCGCGGCCATCGCCATCAAGACCCTGCTCGGCGACAAGTACCTGGCCCTCGACCCGCTCGGCACCGCGGAGCAGGACGCGGGCAAGCGCATCCCGCGGACCCGGACCACCTCCCCGTACGACGTCACGCAGGCGTTCCAGGACCTCGGCTCCACCGTCGACGCCATCGACACCGAGCAGCTCGCCAAGAGCTTCGAGACGATCTCGAAGACCTTCGAGAACTCTCCGAGGCACGTCCGCAAGGCGGCCACCGGACTCTCCGACCTGTCCCGTTCCGTCTCCAAGCGCGACCGCGAACTCTCCGAACTCCTCAAGGGCAGTGCCAAGTTCACCAAGACGCTGAAGGACAAGAAGTCCAGCTTCGAGACCCTCATCGAGGACGCCGGGCCGCTGCTCGGCGAACTGGAGGACCGGCGCAAAGCCATCACCGCCCTGCTCAAGGGCAGCCGCGACCTCGGCACCGAACTGACCGGCCTGGTGGACGACAACGAGAAGCAGCTCGGCCCCACACTGAAGGCGCTCGGCCGCGTCACCACCGTCCTGGCGAAGAACAGCGGACAGCTGGACCGGACGCTCGCCCTGGTCGGCCCCTACTACCGGCTCGTAGGCAACACCCTCGGCAACGGCCACTGGTTCGACAGCTACCTGTGCGGGGTGGTGCCCCGCGACTACCTGCCCGCCGGGTCGCGGCCCAAGACATCGTGCATGCCGCCGAAGCAGTCGGCGGCGGCCCGGGGGAGAGGTGAGCGATGAGCAGGCGCAGGAAACTCCTCGCGGCCGCGATCGCTCTCGTGGTGGTCGCCGCCGGACTCGTCACGGTCCGCGTCCTGGACTCCACCGGCACCCGCGTCACCGCCTACTTCGACCGCGCCGTCGGCATCTACGCCGGTTCCGACCTGCGCATCCTCGGCGTCCGGGTCGGCGAGGTGAAGTCGGTCCGTCCCCAAGGCACGCGCGTACGGGTCGAGTTGGCGCTTGACGACGGTGTACGCGTACCGAAGTCGGCGCGCGCCCTGGTGATCGCGCCCAGCGTCGTCGCCGACCGCTACGTCCAGCTCACCCCCGCCTACCGCTCCGGACCCGCCCTCGACGACGGCGCCGTACTCCCCGCCTCCCGCAACCGCACCCCCGTGGAGATCGACCAGCTCTACGCCTCGCTCACCGACCTCAGCAAGGCGCTCGGACCGGGCGGCGCGAACTCCGCGGGCGCCCTGTCCGAACTGCTCAAGACCGGCGCCGCCAACCTCGACGGCAACGGCAAGGACATCGGCAGGAGCATCGAGGAGTTCGGCAAGGCCACCAGGACCCTCGACGGTTCCAGCGACGACCTGTTCGCCACCCTCCGCAGCCTGCAGACCTTCACCACCATGCTGAAGGACAAGGACACCGACGTACGCACGGCGCAGGAGCGGCTCGACACCGTCGTCGGCTACTTCGCCGACAACAAGGACAACCTCGCGGGCGCCCTGAAGGAACTCGGCACCGCACTCGGCCGGGTGAAGACCTTCATCAAGGACAACCGGGGCGAGCTCAACAAGAACGTCGAACGGCTCGTCCCGATCACCAAGACCCTGGTCCGCCAGCGCGCCTCACTGGCCGAGGCCCTGGACGTGGCGCCGCTCGCCGCGGACAACCTCGTCGGCGCCTACGACAGCGGCACCGGAAGGATCGACGGCCGCGCCAACCTCAACGAGATCAGCATGGGCGGCCCCCTGCTGCCCCTGCCGGCGACCGGCGGCACCACGCCCACGCCCGCGCCCGCGCCCGCGCCCGCGCCGTCACCCTCGTCCCGGGCCTCGGGGGAGGGCGAGCGATGAAGCGTGTCGTACGACGCCGGAAGACGGCGTCGCAGCCGCTGGACATCGCGGGCGCGGACCAGGTGGAGACCGCCGAGGCGGAGCGCGTCGAGGCGGACCCCGCGGACGTCCCGCGCGGCACGGCACGACGGCGGATGCTCACCACCGGAGCCGCCACCGGCGCCGGGCTCGGCGGACTCCTCGCCCTCGGGCTCGGCTTCGCGCTGGCCCTCGGCGCGTTCTCCGTCACCGCCCCCCGCTTCGACGGCATCGAGGACCTGCCCCTGCCGGGCGGCGCCGACCTCGGCTCCCACCCCTACACCGTCACCGCCGAACTCGCCGACGCCCTCAGCCTGGTGCCGCACGCCGCGGTCAAGGTCAACGACGTCGCCGTCGGCCGGGTCAGCTCCATCCGCCTGGACGGCGACGCGTGGTCGGCCCGCGTCACCATGGAGATCAACGGCGACGTCCGGCTGCCCCGCGACGCCGGGGCCCGCCTGGAGCAGTCCAGCCTGCTCGGCGAGAAGTACGTCAGTCTCGTCGCGCCGGCCAGGTCGCGCGCCGGGGGCAGGCTCGGCGACGGCGGTGTCATCCCGCTCGCCCGTACCAGCCGCAACACCGAGGTCGAGGAGGTGTTCGGCGCGCTGTCCCTGCTGCTCAACGGCGGCGGCGTCAACCAGCTCAAGACCATCACGCGGGAACTCGACAAGGCCCTCGGCGGACGCGAGCCCCAGGTCCGCTCCACGCTGAAACGGGTCGAGGAACTCGTGGCGAACCTCGACGACCACCGCGGCGACATCACGGACGCCCTCGACGGCGTCAACCGCCTCTCCACGACCCTCGCAGGACGCAAGGACGACGTACGCACCGTCCTGACCAACCTCTCGCCCGGCCTGAAGACCCTGCACGAACAGCGCGGCTCCCTGCTGACCATGCTGCGCTCCCTGGACAGGCTGTCGGGGGTCGCCGTCTCCACCGTCAAATCGAGCAAGGACGACATGGTCGCCGACCTCAAGGCCATCGCCCCCACCCTCAAAACCCTCGCCGACGCGGGGGGCGACCTGCCCGACTCCCTCCAGGTCCTGCTCACCTATCCCTTCACCGACGAGGTGCTCAACGGGGTCAAGGGCGACTACCTCAACGTCTACCTGCACATGACGGCCGCCCCCGGCACCCAGGTGATCCCGCCCCTCGTGCCGCGGAGCACACCCTCACCCACCGCCACACCCACTCCCACGCCGCAGAGCGGCCGGGGCGCCGCACCGGAGAAGCCACCCGCCGCCGGGGCCGCGACCTCCCCCTCGGCGCCGCTGCCCCTGCCCTCCGTACCGACACCGTCCTCCGCACCCACACCCACCGGGAACCCCCGGGACGGAGGCGCACAGGGATGATCACCCTCGCCGTACGCCTGAAGAACCTCGCCTTCCTCGTCATCGCCGTCCTCGTCCTCGGCTTCCTCGGCATCCGTTACGCGGACCTCGGCCGGTACGTCGGCGTCGCCGACTACTACACCGTGAAGGTCGAACTCACCCGCACCGGAGGGTTGTTCACCCACTCCGACGTCACCTACCGGGGCGTGTCGGTGGGCCGGGTCGGGCCCATCGAGCTCACCGCGGACGGAGTGGTCGCCCAACTGCGCATCAAGAAGTCCGCCCCCCGCATCCCCTCCGACACCCGGGCCGTGGTCGCCGGGCTCTCCGCCGTCGGCGAGCAGTACATCGACCTGCGGCCCGAGAGCGACACCGGCCCCCACCTCGCCGACGGCGCCCGGATCGAACAGCCCGAGACCGAGGTGCCCGCGCCCGTCACCGACGTGCTCACCAGCGTGAACGACCTCGTCCGTTCCGTGCCGCTGAAGGACTTGCGGACCGTCGTCGACGAGTTCGGCAAGACCTTCGAGGGGCACGGCGACGACCTCCAGGTGCTGCTGGACAACGGCAGCGCCTTCGTCGAGGCCGCCGACCGCAATCTGCCCTCGACGACCCGCCTCCTCACCGACGGCGAGACCGTGCTGCGCACCCAGGCCGATGAGACGGAGGCCATCCGCGGCTTCGCCGACGGCGCCACGGAACTCGCCCGCACCCTCAAAGGTTCCGACGCCGACCTGCGCCGCCTCCTCACCGTCACACCGGACGCCGCCACGCAGGTCAGCGGAGTGCTTCGGGACCTCGACCCCAGCCTGGGCGTGGTCCTCGCCAATCTGCTCACCACCTCCGAGGTCGCCGTCACCCGGCAGCGCGGCATCGAGGAACTCCTCGTGAAGTACCCGGCGGCCGTCTCGGCCGGCGCCACCGCCGTCGACGGAGGAACGATGAAGCTCGGCCTGGCCGTCACCTTCTTCAAGCCCCTGCCCTGCACCGACGGTTACGGCGGCACCCGGTACCGCACCGGCCTGGACCTCGGAACCGCCCCCTCTCTCAACACCGCCGCCTCCTGCACGGCACCGGCCGCGAGCGGGGTCGACGTACGAGGATCCGCGCACGCCCCCCGGGGCGGCGCGGTACGCGATCCGGCGAAGCCGGGCTCCCTGCCTTCGGGCAGCACGGGCGGTACGCACAGCAGGGGCGGTACCGCGTCGGCGCCCGGCGCGCTGGCCCTGCCGGGCACGGGCGGGAGCGGGGCGGCCGGGTTGCCGGGGCTGCTCGGCGCGGGCCCGGAGGCGGGCCGATGAGGCGGGCGCGGATCCTCACCGGGGCCGGGCTGGCGCTGGCGCTCGCGTTCTGCGGCACCGGGGCGTGGACGTACGCACAGGCACGGGGCGACGACTCCCTCTCGTACGGCCGTGAACGCGACGAGGCGCTGACCGACGGGCGCGATCGGCTCGCCGTCCTCAACACCCTCGACGCCTCGTCCCGGCAGCGGGCGCGGGCCGGCATCCAGGAGTGGCGGGCCGCCTCGACCGGCCCGCTGCGCGAGGAACTGGGCGACACCGCGCCCAGGAAGGGCGCTTCGGCACGGGGCACGGTCACCGAGGCCGCGCTCACCGCCCTCGACACCCACGCGGGCACAGCCAAGATCATCGCCACCGTACGGGTGGAGGTCACGCCCGCCGGAACGAAGAAGCCGACCACGGACCGCAAGCGCCTGGAGGCGGTCCTGGCCCGCACGGGCGAGGGCGAGTGGAAGGTCAAGGCACTGAGCGCGGTACCGCTCGCGCGGGCGGCGGAGGAGGACGAGAGCCGATGACACGGCTGCTGCATATCGGAGGACGCTTCAGGGACTCCACCGGCCCGGCCGACGGGGACGGGAACGGGGACGGCGCGAGGGCGGCAACCGGCACCGAGCCGGGTGTGGAGGACCAGCAGCCCGTCACCGAAGCGGAGCCCGTCACCGAAGCGAAGTCCGAGCCCGAAGCGGAGCCCGATCCCGAGCCCGGACCTGAGCCCGAGCCCGAACTCCGCCAAGAGGCCCCGAACGAGGAGCCATTGGAGGCCCGAGACGGTCGGCGGACGCGTGGACTCGTCAGGCGACTCGTCCCTCCGGTGTGCGCCGCCCTGCTCGTCCTCGTCGGCTGCGGCTTCTTCTACGGCGCCCATCAGGAGAGGTCAGCCGAGTCCGCGGACAATCACGCGCTGACCGACGCGGAGGCGACCACCCGTGTCGCCGGTGACGTCGGCAACGCCCTCGCCCACGTCTTCTCGTACACACCGGACGGCCTGGAGACCACCGAGCGTGCGGCGCGGTCCGTCCTCGCGGGGCGCGCGGAACGCCAGTACACGGAGCTGATGGGCCGGATCCGCAAGGACCTCGCCGCGCAGCGCGTGACCCTGAGCACCCAGGCCGTACGCACCGGAGTGATCGAACTCGGCGCCCACAGCGCACGGTTGCTGGTCTTCCTCGACCAGATCTCGCACCGCGGAAAGGCCGGCACCACCTCCGCGGCGGCCCAGCTCACGGTGACCGCGCGACGGGAGGACGACCGGTGGCAAATCGTCGACATCAGGACGCGCTGATGGGGCGTGGGGAGAGAGGAACACGGATGGGACGCGGGACGGTGAGCGGACCTGCGCGGCTCCGTGCGTTGCCGGTCACGGCCCTCGCCCTCGCCTTCGCCCTGATCGCGGGCGGCTTCGCCGCGTGGGCGGGTCGGGGCTGGTACGACGCGGCCCACGACGACACCGCGGGCTACGCCGAGCAGCGCGACGCGGCCCTCGCGGCCGGGGAGCAGGCCGTCCAGAACCTCAACACCCTGGACCACCGCGGCCTGGACCGCGGCCTGGACCTCTGGGAGTCCTCCACCACCGGTGAGCTGCACAAGCAACTGGCGTCCGGACGGGACAAGTTCGCCACGCAGGTGAAGGCCGCCAAGACCGTGACCACGTCCAAGGTGCTCTCGGGCGCGCTCACCGAACTCGACGACCGGGCGGGCCGGGCGCGGGTCCTTGTCGCCCTGCGGGTGACGGTGAAGGTACCCGGCAACCCGAGCACGGACAAGGACAGCCGCATGCTCGGCGAACTGACCCGCACCGACGGCGACTGGAAGCTCAGCGCCCTGGGCCAGGCCCCGGTCGGTGGCACGTCGGCCGGCTGACCGGCCACGAGAGAGGACGAGACCCGATGCCGACGACCCGCCACCACCTGAACAACCTGCGCCGCCGCCAGGCCCGCGAGGCACTCCGCCCCCCGGCCGGAACCGACGCCCCCGGGGCTCGCGGGACCTCGCGTACCTCGGTTGCCACCGACCCCGTCAAGGACCACGGGGAACCGCGCGACCAGCCACAGCCCACCCGCACCCAGCAGCCGACACACAGCACGACGACGACCCTCCGAAAGACCGCACCCGCGCCCAAACCCTCCAGCGACACGGACCGACCGCACAAGACGACCCGGACAGCCGCCAAGGCGGCCCCGCGCTCACCCGCCCCCCGCCGCACACTCGTGGCCCTCTGCCTGCTGACCCTCGTCCTCGCCGGATTCGCCGGCTGGGCGCATGCCCGCGCCGAGGCCCTCCGCGATACCCCGGCCGCACGCAACACCGCCCTCTCCGACACCGCCCGCACCAGCGAGATCAAGGGTCAGTCGACCAAGGCCGTCGCCGCGCTCTTCTCGTACGACCACGCCGACCCCCGTGCCCTCGACAAGGCGGCGAAGGAATGGCTGACGGGGCGCGCCGTCGCCCAGCACAGGGACCTGCTCGGCGACCTCCGCACGCGCGCCGACAAGCAGAAGGCGGTGATCACCACCACGGTCACCGACAGCGCGGTCGAACGCATCGACGGCGACCGGGCCCGCGTACTGGTCTACGCCGATCAGAGCAGCGTCAGTACGGCCGGGGACAAGAAGGCCGGGGACGACGGCACCTACGCGGGGGCGATGTTCGCCGTCGACGTCGAGCGGCACGACGGCCGTTGGCGCGTCTCGCGCATCGACACCTTCAGCCGCTGATGCCCGGGCACGGGTGCGACAGGGCCCCCGGCAGGCATGAAGCCGCCGGGGGCCCTGTCGACGCGACGATGTCAGAAGCCGTACGTGTACGGGGACATCGTGCCCTCAAGCGTCATCCGCTAGGCGAGACCGATGCATCCGGCGATTCCGCCGAAGATCAGCGGAAAGCCCCAGGCGGCGACCGTCGTCACTGATTCGGCGCCGCGTTCCCGGACCGCGGTCCGGCCGGCCAGGTGGGCGAGCACCGCGGTGGAGAAGCCGAACAGGACGGCGTACAGGAAGAGGTCTCCCAGCACCACGCCCTCCGACGAACGGCGCGCGATGACCGTGGCGATGGTGAACGCCGCGGCGAACACCAGGGCGCCCTGGCCCACTTGGGCCACGGAGATCGACCGGTCGGCCCCCTTTCCGGCCGTGCGTCGCCAGTCCCGGATGATCAGACCGAGGGCGGCAAGGGTGGCAGCGGCGGCCACCACAAAGCCTGCCTCCAGCAACAACCTCATGGTGCGCCTCTCCTACTTGCAGTACTTGATGATGGTGTCGGCGCCCGTGACCTCGCCGACGGCGGCGATGATCGCCTTGTAGCGGTCCTGGGCGTTCTTGGCCGCCTTCAGCCGGGCGATGACCTTGGCCACGCCGCCGGCCTTGGCGATCTTGCTGGCGATGAGCAGGTTGCCGGCGATGGTCCCGGTGATGGCGGCCGTGCACTTGGTCCAGCCCCACCAGCCGCTCGGGTCGGCCACGACCGGGAAGGCGGTGTTCTCGTCCGCCTTCACGGTCTGGACCAGGGTGTCGCCGTCGAGCCGGTACGCCGTGTCGACCTTGTCGCCATGGGCGTCCTTGGCC
The DNA here is from genome assembly GCF_056433985.1 of Streptomyces sp. NPDC044106. Classification (NCBI taxonomy): domain Bacteria; kingdom Bacillati; phylum Actinomycetota; class Actinomycetes; order Kitasatosporales; family Streptomycetaceae; genus Streptomyces; species Streptomyces sp. NPDC044106. Next base: position 200,605 of record NZ_JBWKFZ010000004.1, on the reverse strand, counting down.
CAGGGCGCCGCGATGCCGCCCTCGGCCGCCCCGTCGGCGCCGACGAAGCTGACGCTGCCGTCGTCCTGCAGCTTCGGCTCGGTGCCCTCGGGAAGGTGCAGCGGGAAGCGGTACTCGGTGGGGGCGTCGGCGTCCTTGAGCGTGACGGTCGCGCGAAAGCCCTTCTCGGTGGCCTGGACGGCGGTGTTCGCGGACGCGTCACCGGCGCCGTACACCACCGTGCCGCCCGGCGTCGCGACGCCCTGTGCCGCTCCGGCGCTCGGCAGGCCCAGCCTCAGCGTCGCCCCGTCGGACGAGATGAGCGACACCCCGCGGTGCGCCTGCTTCGGGATGGCCACCACGCCGCCGGACACCGTGGCCAGCGCGGCGTTCTCCGCATCCGACGGAGCGTTCTTGACCACGTCGGCGGTGCCGGTGGCCTTCTCGACCACGGCGGCGGCCTCGATCGCCGTGTCGAACGACTTCCCCTCGTGTGCCTGGACGGCCGACGCGGAGGGCCCCGCGATGCCGACGGCGAGGGCCGCGCAGGCGGTGACGGCAGCGATGCGTATGGACTTGTGATTCACGTACAATTCCCCACTTGCGGAACGATGCGGGCGCGCTGCGCAGTTGATGGCCTAGGAACCATGCGCGGTGTGCCCGCATCCCGGCTGGTCTGTCCGGGATGTAAAGACTTTCTATGGACTAGGCCAATTTTTGCAAGATCACTAGCTCGTTTGTGATCTACGTAACCTTGCGAAGCCAGGCAGAGGGCCTCAGGGTCATGGGTTTTCAAGGCGTAGGGCCCTCCTGGCTGTGGCCAACGTGGCTCCCCACCCTCCGTGCCCGCGGGTACACATTCACGCTGCCCCGCCCCGCCCCGCCGCACCGGCACGGGCGCCCGAATCGCGGTCGCCGTACGAACGTTTCCGGCCAGCCTCGAGACGCTGCTTCCCCGCACTCCCTCACACTGTTAGTCTCGCCCCTAACACTGTTAGAGACGAACTGTCGGAGACGATGCGAACAGGACGGTGCGCGATGGCGGAGGGTTCCCCCGCCCGGACTGGCCCGAGCCCCTACCGGACGCTCCCGGCGCTGTGTGTGCCGCTGGCCCTGACGATGCTGCAGAGCACGGTGCTCAGCACCGCCCTGCCGGACATCCAGGACGACCTCAACGGCGGCATCCAGGACATCCAATGGGTCATCAGCGGGTACTCGCTGGCGTTCGCCGCGCTGATGCTCACCGGCGGCGCCGTCGGTGACCGCTTCGGGCGCAAGCGGACCTTCCTGACCGGGCTGGGCATCTTCCTCGCGGGCTCGGTGTTCTCCGCGCTCGCCGGGTCGGTGTGGGTCCTGGTATCGGCCCAGGCGGTGCTCGGGGTGGGGGCCGCGCTGCTCATGCCCAACACGCTCTCGATCATCCGGCACGTCTTCACCGACAGCGCGGAGCGCGGCACGGCCATCGGCATCTGGGCCGCCGTCGCGGGCGCCGCCGTGGCCTTCGGGCCCGTCGTCGGCGGGCCGCTGGTGGAGAACTTCGGCTGGTCGGGCATCTTCTGGATGTACGTGCCCATCGCGGTCCTCGGCTTCGTCCTCGCGGTGCCCGCGGTCCCCGAGTCCGCCAACCCCGAACGGCGCCTCGACCTGGCCGGGCTGCTCCTCTCCATCGCCGCCATGTCGGCGATCGTGTACGCCACGATCGAGGGCGGTTCGCGCGGCTGGGGCGACGGCCTCGTGGTCGGCGCCTACGCCGCGGGCGGTGCGCTGCTCGTGGCGTTCCTCGTGACGGAGCGCCTGGTGCGGGAGCCGATGCTCGACCTGTCGTTCTTCCGCGACCGGGTCTTCACCGGTTCCGTACTGGCCGGATTCGTCCTGTACTTCGGGCTGTTCGCGATCACGTACTTCCTGATGCTCTGGCTGCAGACCGTCCTCGGCTGGTCCGCGGTCGGCGCCGGGCTCGCGATCCTGCCGGGCATGCTCCTCGCGATGGTCTCCGCGCCGCTCGCGGGCTGGATGACGACGCGGGTGGGCGGCGCGGTCCCGCTCGGGCTCGGCATCCTCTTCGCGTCCGCGACGATGTTCGGCGCCTCCCTGTACGGGGCCGGGGCCCGCTACTCGGAGTACTGGTGGGTGATCCTGCTCGTCGGCCTCGGTATCGGCCTCACCCTCACACCGATCTCGACCCTCGTGATGATGCGGGTGCCCGCGGCCCGCTCCGGTATGGCGTCCGGCGCGAGCAACGCCACGCGCCAGCTCGGCAGCGTCTTCGGCGTGGCCGTGCTCGGCACGCTGCTCACCACCCGCATGACGGACAGCGTCCGCGACCGGCTGATCGACGCGCACGTGCCGGGACCGGCCCGCGCCGAGGTGCTGCGCGCCGTCGAGGCGGGCGGCGCGCACAGTACCGGTTCTGGCGGCAGCGAGCGGATCACCCGGATCGTCAACGCGGGCTTCGTGGACGGTCTTCACCTGGCCGAACGGGTCGGCGGCGCCCTGCTGTTGGCGACCGCGATCGCCGCGTACTTCCTGGTGCGGGGGCGGGACCGGGAGGACATCGACGCCGCCGCCGACACCCCGGCCACCACTGACACCGCCGCGGCCGGTGACGGTGCCGCCGGTGCTCCCGACGGCGACGGGCCCGGTGCCACCTCGGCGCCCGGCGTCCCCGCCGACAACCGCACCACCTGAGACAGCCGGGCGGGTCCCACCGTCATCCCCCGCTGGTCGGACCCGCTCGGCGCTGTTCACTCCGCCCGGACATCCCTCTCCGTACGGCCCCTTACGTTCGCCCGTACGGGCAATCACCCCACCGTTACCGGCAGTTCGCGGACACCGCGCATCATCAGGTTGTCCCGCCAGCGCAGTTCGCCGGGCCCGACCGCGAGCCGGATGCCGGGGTAGCGGGCGAACAGGCGCGCCACCCCGACCCGCCCCTCCATCCGGCCGACGGCCGCGCCCATGCAGTGGTGGATGCCGTGGCTGAACGCCAGGTGCTGCTGCGCCGTCGCGCGGCCACTGTCGAAGCGGTCCGGGTCGGGGAATCTGCTCGGATCGCGGCCGGTCGCGCCGAGCAGGACGAGCACCGGCTCGCCGGCCCGCAGCCGCCTCCCGCCGAGTTCGGTGTCGCGGACCGGGAAGCGCCAGGTGGGGATCTTGACCGGGCCCTCGACGCGCAGCACCTCCTCGATCAGCGGGTCGATCAGCTCCGGGTCCTTGTCGAGCGCGGCGCGCTCGCCGGGGTGGCTCAGCAGCCGTAACGTCGCGTTGGTGATGAGGTAGGCGCTGGACTCGTGGCCCGCGAAGAACAACTGGTAGACGAGGGAGATCAGTTCGTAGTCGTCCAGCTGTTCCTCGCCGTGGGCGTCGACCAGCGCGCTGACCAGGTCGTCGGCGGGTTCCTTGCGCCGGGCGGCGAGCAGTGGGACGAAGTACCCGGCCATCGCGTCGGCCGCCTCGTCGAAGGAGGCGTCGTCCTGGAGCTCGGCGCGGACCAGGAGCCGGCCCCATTCCTCGAACCGCGGCCGGTCCGCGGGCGGGATGCCGATGAGCTCGCAGATCACGTCGACGGCGAGCGGCAGGGCGTAGTCGGCGAGCACGTCGAACCCAGTCCGGTCCGCGAGCCTGTCGAGCAGCGTGTCAGCGAAAACGCCGACGGGTTCGCGCAGTTGGAGCATCCGCCGCGCCGTGAGGGCGCGCGACATGAGGCGCCGCATCCGTGTGTGGTCGGGCGGGTCGACGCTGAGCAGATGGCGGCCGAGCAGCGCGGTCTTCTCCTCGGCGCGGCCGGCCGCGATGGCCTCGCGCACCGACGCGTCGGTCCGCGCGGGATCCACGCTGAACAGCGGATCGGCCAGGACGGCCTTCGCCTGCTCGTACCCGGTGACCAGCCAGGGGTTCAGACCGGGTCGCAGGTGTACGCGGCTGAGTGTTTCCGTCGCGTGGAGGCGGGCGTAGCCGGGTCCCGGGTCGGCCATGAATGCGGGGTCGAGGAGATCTACCAGAGGTACCTCATCGCTGGTCATGAGCTTGTTGGTAACAGCAGGCGGGGCGGGCCCGCAATAATGTCAGAGAATTCGGTCATTAAAGATTTCACCAAACGGAATATGCGCTCACCAGTTGTGGGCTCGGGCATTCCTCGGGGAACTCTTGCTTGCCTGGACAAACACTGTTAGGTTGCGTGGCTGCGAGGCTGGAAGATAGTTCTTGCCGGGCTCGCCCTGGGGCTTTCCGGGGAAAGTGCCCGAAGGGCCCCGTGTGCAACATGGACCGATTCACTCTTCGTATCCGAACGAGAGGACAGTCATGAAGTTGCAGTCCGAGAAGGTCACCGAACACCGCAACAGCACGCCGCAGGCCGCTCTCGAGCCCTTCGGCGCAGGTCGCGACGAGGCCGTTCTGGTGCCTGGCGCGTGTTCCTGCTGCTGTGGAGCGGTCGTCCGCAAGTAACGGATGACGCCGGCGTGCGGTGGGCCGAGGCCCGCCGCACGCCGGTTCCGCTCCCCGCTTCGGCGACGACGGTAAATCCGCACGTGACGCGGGTGAATACAAGGAGCGAATGACATGAGCGATGCGGATACCCCTGCGGATTCGCGTCTTGTTCAGGCTTCAGTGGCTGCCAGTGCCTATCGGACGATGAGTCCGCATGTCCGGGGTGTCGGCCTGCAAACCAATTCCATGCGCTTCGAGAATCTTTCGTCGGGGGCCGTCGAACGGCTCGCGGAAGAGTTCTTGATTGCCACCCGAATGCGACGCTGGGACAGGTCGTCCCTGCTCTCCATCGGCTATTACTTCTCCGATGTCATGGCCGTGGTCCAGTCCCGCCAGGACCGCCTGCCGCACCGGAGCACCCCGCGCACCCCGTTGCCCGAGGGCAGGGACACCACGGCCCCACTCGACCACGCCGTCTTCGGCCGGCGCAGCGGCCGCGACTTCTCCGGCGCCCCGGTGCCCTTCGACGACCTCGCCACGGTGCTCCGCTTCGCCGGAAGCGTCACGGCCGAGGCCGACATCGAGCTCGCCGACGGCTCACCCCTGACCATGGGATTTCGTACCGTCCCCAGCGCGGGCGGCCTCTACCCCGTCGAACTCTGGCTCGCCGCCCTGAACATCGAGGGCCTCGACCGGGGGCTGCACCACTACCTGCCCGTCGAGGACGCCCTCGCCACCCGGGCGGGGCCGGACGTCATCGACCCGCTGCTCGCCTCCTTCGACCCGCAGGACGGCTCGATCGACTTCGAGCGGGCGGCAGCCGTCCTCCTGCTCGTCGGCAACCCGTGGCGCTCCATGCGCAAGTACGGCCCCCGCGGCATGCGTTCGATGTTCCACGAAGCGGGCGGCATCGCCCAGAACTCCCACCTGGCCGCCACCGGACTCGGCCTGCGCAGCGTGGACTTCTCCGGCTTCTACGACGACGAGGCGCACGCGGCGCTGCACCTCGACGGAGTGCACCGGACGCTGCTGCACACCGTGCTGCTCGGCGCGGGCTGACCACCCGCACACCCGCAGAGAGAGGCCCCTCGCATGTCAGACAACCGGCAGCCACGCGTGCGCCGTTCGTTCTCGGTCGTCGGTCACAGCCCCGACGTCGTCGAGCTGCGCACCGGCGTGTGGAACGCCAAGTCGTACACCCTCACCGACGACTCACGCTCCGGCAAACTCTTCAACCTCGTCAGCGGACTCGACGGAACGCTCTCGCGGCGCGACCTCGCCAAGCGCGAAGGCGTCTCCCGCGTCGAGGTCGAGGCGCTCGTCGACCACCTCTACGGCCTGGACGCCATCGAGGAGGGCCCGAGCAGCGCCCTCGACTCCTACCTCGACTCCATGGCCACCCTCGGTGGCCGCGGCCAACCTCGCGCGGCCGAGGGTGTGGTACTCCTCGGCGACGCCGAACTGGCCGAACGGACGGCCGCGTTGCTGCCGCCCGACGTCACGGGCGACGTGCTCATACCCGCCCCCGACCACCCGGTGCGCGCCCGCCTCGACACCCTCGCGCCCGCCGTCCTCCACGACGGCCTCGCCTTCAGCGAAGCCGTCGAGATCCTCGACCCGTGGCGCGGCCAGTACCTGCTGCTGGCCGAGAAGACGGTCGACCCGGTGCGCGCCCGACTCCTCAACCGGCTCACCCGTGCCGCCGGGATCAGCTGGACCTACGCCGCCGTCGACGGACCCTTCCTCTTCGTCGGGCCCACCATGGTGGCCGGACGCTCCGCGTGCTTCGAGTGCTTCGAGACGCGCGTGACGATGAACCTCCGCGAGAGCGCGGGCTACCAGCGCTACAAGGAGGCCCTCGTCCGCTCCGCGGTGCACGCCGGCGCCCCGCCCGTCTACGGCCCCGTGCAGGCACTGCTCTGCTCGCACCTCGCCCTCGAGGCGACCAACTACCTGAGCTGCGGCTCGACGTTCACCATCGAGAAGGTCCTCGGCTGCTACCTGCCGAGCATGGAGATCTCCTACCAGGAGGTGCTGCCCCTGCCCGGCTGCCCCGGCTGCGGCCCGGTCCCCGAACGGGACGACGAGACGCTCCACTTCGACCCGCGCACCTGGCTGGAGGACTGATGCGGCTCACGGTCCACCAGGACGAGGACACCCGCGTCCACCGGCTGCGCCGCCGCATGCACGGGCCGCTGTGCGGGCTCACCACGTCCATGGGGTTCCTCACCCGCTACCCGGGCGGACCGCGGCTCCTGGTGGGCACCGCGGACATGACGGGCGTGCACGTGCGCCAGGACCAGCCGCCGCCCAAGGCGGGCAGCTACCACATCGGCGGCTACGGCATCTTCCCGTTCGAGAGCCACATCCGCTCCCTGGCCGAGACCCTGGAGCGCTACTCCGGCTACGCGGCGGCCCTCGACGGCAGGTTCACGACGCGGCACGCCTCGTACTCACAACTGCGCGCCGAGGGCGAACCGGTGCTGCCGCCTGCTGCCTTCAGCCTCTTCACCGAGGAGCAGTACGCCCGCGACGGCTTCCCCTTCTCACCCTTCGACCCGGACGCGGAATCGGGCTGGGTGAAGGCCGGCTCGCTCACCGACGGCGAGCCCTGCTGGCTGCCCGCCCACCGCTTCCTCCTCGGATACGTACGCGAACGCGACGAGCCCTGGACGCTGCCCGCGGTCACCACGGGCACCGCGACGCACACCACCCCCCAGGCCGCCCTGCGCGCGGCACTGGAGGAAGTCGTCCAGGTCGACGCGGCCATGGGGCACTGGTACGGGCGCACGGAGTCCGTCCTGATCCGCCCCGACGCGCGGACCCGGCACGTCGACGCGATCGTCGACACGTACTTCCCCACGTCGGCCCCGCGCCCCGAGTTCCACGCCCTGCCCAGCCCCGACCTGCCGGGCTTCACCATCGCCTGTCTGCTGCGCCAGCCCCCCGGCCTGGTCCCGGAGGCCGCCATCGGACTCGGCAGCGGCGCCTCGCTCGCCCGCGCCATGTACCGGGCGCTCCTCGAAGCGGCGGGCGTCCAGTGGCTCGCCGCCTGGGTGGCCGTCGAGCAGGCCGTCGACGGCACGCCCGCCGACGCCGACATCTACGACCTCGAAGGCAACGTCGGCCTGTATGCCACGTCCAACGGCGCCCGGACCGTCGAACGCCGCTTCGCCGCGCACACCGAGCGGGCCGCGTCCGAACTGCCCCCGGACGACGACCGCCCCGTCAAGGAAGCGGTGCGCGCCCTCGTCGACGCCTTCCGGCTCTCGGGCAAGCAGCTCTACTTCGGCGACCTCACCACCTGCGATCTGCGGGCCCTCGGATTCCACGCGATGCGCGTGTGGTCCCCGGACACCGTGAGCCTCCCCCTGCCCAGCGCCGTCCCCGCCGCCCATCCGCGCTTCGCCGACTACGGGGGCTTCACCGATGACGTCCCTCATCCATATCCCTGAGCTGCGCGACACGGCACTGACCGCGCTCGTCCTGTGCGCGCTCAGCGCCCTGGCGCTCGCCTCCCACCTGCATGTCCGCCACTTCGACCACCGCGGGGTGCACACGCTCCAGGTGTACGCCGCCGTGCTCGCCGCCGTGACCGGGTTCGGCCTGCTCGTGCTCGGCCCCGGCGCCCTCGGGCGCGGGCCCGCGTGGGGGCTGCTCGCGGGCCCGGTCCTCGGTGCGGCGGCGGCGCCGCTGGTGGCGGCGGCCGACACGGCGGTCACCCGCCGACTGGGACGCCGCGCCGCCGCACGCCCGGCGCCCACCGCGCCGTCCGCGACCGCGCCCCGCACGCGCGGCACCCGCGCGGTCGGCCCCGCGGCCCGGCTCGCCAAGGCCACCTCGTCCACCACGTCCACGGCCACCGAGCAGCGCTGGACCGCGACCCGCCGCGACAGCGACGTCGCGCTGCCCCTGGCCTGGCTGGTGGCCGTCGGCGTCCTGGAGGAGTGCGTGTTCCGCGGCACGCTCACGGGGGTGGCTCTGGCACAAGGCGCTCTGCCCGTACGGGTATTGATCCTCACCCTCGCCACAGCGGCGTTCGCGCTCTCGCACATCTTCTTCGGCTGGGCCCAGGTCGCGGCGAAGCTCCCGCTGTCGGTGACGGCGCTTGCCCTGACCCTGCTGACCGGCAACGTCCTCGGCGCGGCCGTCACTCACGCGCTCTTCAACGCCCGCATCTGGCGCTACCAGAACACGGTGCGCGCACCCGGTGGTGCCCGGTCCGGGACGGCCCGGCCATGAGCGCGGCCGAACAGCTGCCGTGGCCCGTCACGGGCATCGGCGTCCTCGTCGTGGCGGTGTCGGCGTACGGTGTGCTCGCGCCGTGGCTCGCGGGCCGTCTCCGCGGCGGGGCGCGGGCCCGGTCGGTGGCGGGGGCCGCGGCCGGGGCCCTGGTCATCGGGGCCGCACTCGCCCTCGGCGTGCTGCCGGGCGACATCGGCATCGGGGCACTCGACGGCGCGGCCCCGGCGCTCGTCCCGCTCGGACTCGTCCTGGGCTGCGGCGAGTTCGCGGCCTCGGCCTTCCTCGCGGGACTCGCCGCGGACGTCGGCGCCGCCCTGCGGGACACGTCCACGGGCCGGGCCGCCCGGCGCCTCACCGGGGCCCTGCGGCACCCCCGCTCACGCGGGACGGCCCCCACCAGGACCGCCACCGCCCGCGAGGGCCGCGCCCCGCGCCCCGCTTCCGCCGCGGGCCGCACCCACTGGCTCTCCCTCGCCCGCGGGCACGCCGCCGACGAGGCGCGGGCCCGCGTCACAGGGCCCGGCGCCCGCTGGGGCATCGCCGCTTTCGCCCTGGCCGTCGCGGGGGAGGAGGCCGTCTTCCGTCCCGTACTCCTCGACGGGCTACGGGCATCGGGCGCGGTGGCCGCCCTCACCGTCGCGGTCCTCACGCACGCCGTCCTCCGCGTGCACGCCGCCCCCGCCGGACGGCGCACCGCCCCGGACAGCTGGGTTCCCACCCTCCTCGTACCGACCGCCCACGCCGTCCTGTACTGGCGCACCGGGACGCTCGTGCCGCTGCTCGCCGCCGACGCCGCCTTCTTCGCGCTGCTCATCCCGACCGAGAGGAAACGATCGTGAAACACGGCATCTCACTGCTCCCCGACTGCAGGCCGGCGACGCGCGGCGCCCAGGAGTACTACCAGGACGTGCTGCGGATCTCCCGGCTCGCCGACGAGGCCGGTCTCGACTACGTCAAGATGACCGAGCACTACCTCAAGGACTACGGCGGCTACTGTCCGAGCCCGCTGACCTTCCTCGCCGCCGTCGCCGCCCAGACCGAGCGGATCGGCCTGATGACCGGCTGCGTCCTGCCCGCCTTCCACCACCCGATCCAGCTCGCCGCGCACACCGCGATGGTCGACGCGATCAGCGGCGGCCGCCTCGAAGTCGGGTTCGCGCGAGCCTGGATGCCGTACGAGTTCGCGGCGTTCGGGGTGTCCATGGACGAGAGCCGCGACCGGTTCAACGACACCATCGCGGCCGTCCTGCGGCTGTGGACCGAGGAGAAGGTCAGCGAGGAGAGCCCGTTCTTCTCCTTCCGTGACGCGACCTCGCTGCCGCGCCCGGTGCAGCGCCCGCATCCGCCCGTGTGGGGCGCGGCGGTCCGCTCCCGGCAGAGCTTCGCCTGGCTCGCCGAGCAGGGCTTCGGACTCCTGGTGACGCCCCCGCCCAGGCAGCAGGACCTCGCGGGCGTACGGGACCTGGTGGAGGTCTACCTCGACACCTTCGAGGACGTGCACGGCTCGGCCCCGGACGCGCCGCGGCCCCGCGTCGCCGTCTCCATCCCGCTGTACGTCGCCGAGACGGACGACGAGGCGTACGCCACGGCCGACCCGCTCCTGCGCGAGTACCTGACGGTGTGGGCCGAGGCCGCCGAGGCCTGGATGCACACCTCGTCCAAGGACTACCCCACGTACTCCCAGATGGCCCTGACCCTGCGCAACCTCGACATCGCGGACTTCCGCAGCCTCGGCACCGCCGTCGTCGGCTCTCCGGAGACCGTCCTCGCGCGCGCCCGCGAGCTACGGGAGTTCCTGTCCGTCGACACGTTCCTGTGGCAGGTGGATTTCGGCGGCCAGGACGGCGTGACGATGGAACGCAGCTTCCGGCTCTTCAGGGACGAGGTGCTGCCGAACCTCCGGTGAGGACCGGGTGAAGGTGCGGGGCGGGGTGGCCGGAAGCACTTCCGGCCACCCCGTTCCTCTAACATGGTTAGAGAACATCAGCGGACCGGGAAACCGAGGACCAGGAGGGGGTTGGCGCATGCCAGGCCATCGAGCCGCCAACACGGCCCGGCGCCAGCCGAGACCGTCCATCACGCTGGAAGCCGTCACCGCCGCGGCGCAGCGCACACTCCAGCGGGACGGCCTCGACGCCCTGTCGATGCGCCGCCTCGCCGACGAACTGTCCATCCAGGCACCCTCGCTGTACTGGTACGTCCGCAACAAGGACGAGCTGCTCGACCTGCTCGCCGACTCCCTGCTTGCCGACCTGCGCCTGGATGTCCATGTGCGTGACGATGGCGACTGGCAGACCGGACTGCGCGAGATGATGCAGGAGTACCGCAAGTACCTCCTGTCCAAGCGGGACTCGGGCCGGGTCCTCGCGGGCCGCCTGCAGTTGGGGCCGCACTTCCTGCGGCACGCGGAGGTCATCCTCGGCGTGGTGCGCGGCGCGGGCTTCGACGACCAGGACACCGCGGACTCGCTCTACTCCCTGACGCAGTACGTCCAGGGCTTCGTGCTGCACGAGACGTCGCCGCTCTCCGCGGACGTGGCGCGCGGCGCCGACCCCAAGGAGTTCCTGGAGGCGGCCAGGGAGCGCCTCGCCGGTCTGTCCGCGCAGGAGTACCCGAACGTCGTCGCGGTCGGCGCCCGGCTCGCGCGCCCCGACATCGAGGCGCGCTTCAACTACGGCCTCGACCGGTTGCTCGACGGACTGCGGGACCGGCTCGCGGGACGCGACTCCTACAAGGCGCCCTGATCCCGGTCCCGGCCGGGCCCAGCCGCTCTGGCCGCGGCGGTCCTGGCTAGCCTCGGCGGTCCTGTTCCGCCTGACGGGCGTCCCGCTCGGCCTGCTCGCGTTCCTGGCGCTCGCGGTTGCGGGCCTGCTCTTCGTCCTGCTTCTTCTGCAGGACGCGCTGCCGGGCGCGGTTGCGGGCCCGCTCCACGGGGTCGCCCTTCCACGGTGCACGCATGGGAGTTACCTCCTCGATAGGGGGATGAACGCGGTACGGGTCATCGGGCCGGGTCGGCGGGCCGGGCGATCAGCACCGACTGGGGCGGGGTCGCGGGCATGACGCGTTCCAGCGTGAAGCCCGCGCCGCGCAGCAGTTCGCGCCACTCGTCCTCGCCGCGCTCGCGTCCGTCGTTGTCGGCGAGCATTTCGATGTCGATGAGCTTGGCCCAGTGGAAGCCGTTGCCGGGCGGCACGACGGCCTCGATGACGAAGAGGCGGGCGCCGTCGCCGCCTGCCTCACGGACCTTGCGGAGCACGGTGAGGGCGGTGGCGTCGTCGAAGCAGTGCAGCATGTCCTTGATCAGGTACGCGTCGCCGCCCGCCGGCACGTTCTCCGTCGCGTCGCCCGGCACCAGGCGCACCCGGTCGGCGACGCCGAGCCGGTCGAGCCGTTCGCGGGCGAGGTCGATGACGTGCGGCCGCTCGACCAGGACGCCGGTGACGGCGGGAGTCCTGGCAAGCAGCGTGCCGAGCAACTCGCCGTCCCCGCCGCCGAGATCGACGAGCGTGCCGTACGCGCCGAAGTCGAGGGCGGGCGCGAGTTCGGCGGCGAGTTCCGAGGTGAGCTCGCCCATCGCGGCCTCGTAGACGGACCGGAACGCGACGTTCTTGTCGAGGTGCTCGAAGAGGGGCATGCCGTGAGCGGCCTCGAAAGCGGGCCGCCCGGTGCGCACGGTGTCCATGAGCCGGCCGAAGGAGTCCCACATCGGGCCCTCGGTGAGCATGAGCACCCAGTTGCGGATGGGAGTCGAGGCGTCCTGACGCAGACAGTCGGCCATCGGCGTCAGCCCGAACCGGCCGTCGGCGTGCTCCTCGAAGACACCCACCGAGGCCGTGGCGCGCAGGCATCGGTGCAGGGCTGGGGTGTGCGCGCCGACGGCCGAGGCGATCTCCGCGACGGGCAGCGGGCCGTCGGCGAGGACGTCCGCGACGCCCAGCGAGGTGAGTACGGAAAGGGGCTGGGACACCCATTTCGCCGCGGCGAGGGAGAGCACCCTGGCGTGTGGCGGATCGTAGGGGCCTCCTGGAAGGCCGATCGGAGCGGATGCCTCGGCAGTCACGTAACCCCCCTGTAAACGGCGCCCTGATCGCGTCCCGCAGACCGGCGGAGCGCGTCTCTAACAGTGTTAGGTGCTATCCAGGCTAGCACCGCGACCACGTCGCGGCGAGGTCTTCGAGGGGCCCGAGTCAGGCGTGCGCCTCGCCGTCCGACCCCCCGCCCTGTCGGCGCCGGTGCAGGAGGTAGGCCGAGACGAGATGGACGGCGGCGGACAGGGCCGGGCCGGGGAGTGAAGCGGGGGAGCGGGTTCCGGCATTGATCGCGAGGTCGGCGAGTTGGACGGCCCCGGCCAGCAGGAGCATCGGGTACAGGTCACGCCCGGCGACGGCGAGCCAGGTCACCGCTGCGGCGATCAGCAGGGATCGGACGCCGTACATCGCGGCGAAGTGTCCTGGATCCGCGCTGCCACCGGTACCCGGGAATGCCGAGGGGTCGAGCAGCGCCAGCGCGCCGAACGCCGCCGAGGCGGCCGCCACCAACACGTTCGCGCCCCGGAGAAACGGTTCGCACGGCGTCCGCCTGCTCGGCGCGGCCGGCGAGCTCGCGGAGGCACTCGACGAAGAGTTGACGGCGGCGCTCGACCCGGGGGACCGTGCGGCGCTCTCCCGCATCCTCGAACGCCTGGCGGCCGACACCGGCATCCCGACCGAGTGACGCTTTCGCTTTCCCGCCGTCGACCGTGACGACGTGGCGTGCGACGCAACGTGGCGACGTGACGGGATGTCAGCCGTGCGTACGCCGCTCGTCGTAGTGGGTGCGGGCGGCTTCGACCGCGTCGAGATGGTCGACGACCCACCCCAGCATGGCTTGCAGCGGCGGTTCGAGGCTCCGGCCGAGGCGGGTGATGCGGTACTCGATCGCCTCCGGTTCCGTGGACAGGACCACTCGCTGCACCACGCCGTTGCGCTCCAGCCGCCGCAGGCACGCGGTCAACGACTTCGGCGTGACGGCGGGCAGATGCTGGCGAAGCTCCCGCGACCCTCACGGTCTCCGTCACCGACGGCGTAGCCCACATTGCGATCGACAACCCGCCGCTGAACCTGTTCGACTCCGCCCTTCTGCTCGATCTCGACCGGTTCGCGGAGTCGATGTCCGGCAACGACGACGTCCGGGTGATCGTTTCCGACAGCGCGGACCCGGACTTCTTCGTCGCCCACGGCGACATGACGATGGCCGACGACCCGGCGTCGTTCCGGGAACTCCCCGTCGCGCCCGGTGAAGACCTGTCGCTGAACCCGAGGATGCGGCTGCACGAGCGCATTCGGTCGCTGCCGCAGGTCACCATCGGCAAGCTGCGTGGTCTGGCACGTGGGGGCGGTGCGGAACTGCTGTCCGCGATGGACATGCGTTTCGCGTCGCTCGAACACGCCGGTCTGGGACAGATTGAGTGCGGAATGGGGATCATCCCTGGCGCGGGCGGCACCGCATACCTGCCCCGTCTCGTCGGCCGCGCGCGCGCCATGGAGATCATTCTCGGCCGGCAGTTGATCGATGCCGCGACCGCGGAACGGATCGGATGGGTCAACCGAGCCGTGCCGAGCGCCGAGCTGGACCACGTCGTCGACACCCTGGCCGCCCGCATAGCCGCCCTGGCCGCAGGCGCTCAGACCCGCGAGGGAGAACGCCGCCTCGGAACCCTCGTCGAGCAGCTCACCTGAGGCAAGCCGACCGGAACCTTTGCGGAGCGAACTCCGTCCTCATCTCTAAACGATCAACACACTGCGACCGGCGAAGGCAAGGAGGAGGGAACAGGTGAGGAGCAGGTGAGGGATGGCGAGGCGGACGGCGGAGAGCGGCAGGGCGACGAGGACCCGCGCACCGGCGATGAGCCCTGGTGGGCCGGTCTCGGCTGGCCGGGAGGCGTGTTCTTCGTCGTGGTCGGCGTGGCGCTGCTGCTGTGGTTGCTGCTGAGCGGGCAGACGGACGACGACGACTGGTCCGCCTATTACGGAGCCGGCAAGGTGCTGGCCATCGGATGCGTGGTCGCGGGCACGACGCTTGTGGCCCGAGGCCGCGGACGTAACGGCTAGCGCCCTTCTGACGGATCTCCGTGGGAGAAGGAGCGGCGTTCGGTGAGCGGGCGTTCGCCCCTCCGCACTGGTGCCGCAGCCCCGAGTAACGTCAGGACGCATGGTGTCCCTCTTCGCGTCGTTCGGCCCGCTCGCGATCACACTCCTCCTCTTCGCCATCGGCACGATCCCGTACGCGTTGTGGGTGACCCGGAGGAAGCCCTCGCGGCCTGCCCGCTGGGCCGTGATCGGCGGCGCAGCGGCGATCGCCGCCTATGGGGCCGGAACCGTCTACGGGCTCGCCTTCACGAACCCGCTCGACGTATGCGGGGATGAGACCGGCGACGGCGTGTACAGGGACGTCGGGCGGGACTATGGCCTGACATCGGTGAGCGTGGACGGCTTTCCCCCGTCCGTCACCTGCCACTGGACCAGCGGCCACGCCACCGAAGCGGTGTGGTTCTGGAGTACGCCCCTGTTGTACGCGGGACTGGCTTGCTCCGCCGTCTGCTTGGTCGTCCTCATTCAGCGAACACGAAGAGCACGAAGAGGCTGAGCGCCCGGCGGCCGGGTGACCGTCAACGGGGAACTCCCGCTAGGACCGCGTGGCCCTCGCGCACCCGTCCTTGGAGAAGCCGCCCCGTCCGACCGGCGCGGTGCGGTCGTACGGGTCGACTTCCGTGCCGGACCCGTCCGCCGGGCGGTCCGTGCCGAAGGGCGGGGTGAAGTAGCCCGTGGGGGCACCGCAACCGCCGTTGGTCATGTCGTACTTGTACGAGGCGATCGAGAACGTGCCCGGCTCAGTGATCACCTTGTCGGGGTCGTCCCAGTTCAGGACCAGCTCGCGCCGGACGATCGTGCGTACGATCTCGTCGCCGCCGCCCGCGTCCGCGCGGGCGACCGGGTAGACGAACGTGACGTCGGCGGTCACCTGGAGCGCGCCGCGCTCGCCCTCCCGGTAGGTGAGCCGGCCCCGGGTCTTGACGATGTCGCCGACGATGCGGGTGCGGGAGGGCCGGAAACGGCTGAAGAGGAGGAGGGGGTCGTTCTTCTCGCTCGGGTTCCGGAAAGAGGTTCGCAGGAATTCCTGGACGTCCTTCTGGTGCGGGCTGATCAGTGCGATCGCCTTCTCGGGGCGTTCCCCCCGCAGCACCTCGCGGTCCAGTCCGGACGCGACGAGGAAATCCCTGGTACGGGCGAGGGCCTGATCCACCTCGGCCGCGCTCATCCAGCCGACCGCCCTTGCCTTCGGCACGGAGATGCCCTCCGCTCCGTTCGCCCAGCTCTCCGCCGGTGAGCCGCGGAAAGGCCCGTGCTCGGTGGGCTGTTGGGCCGCCCGCGCCCGGGGCGCCTGCGTGGGGCGGGCGGCCTCGGCCGCCATCGGCGACGAGTCGGCGTCGTCGCCGACGAACAGGTCCGCCATGCGCCCCGGCGCGAGCGCCACCGCCAGGAGCATCAGTGAAGCCAACGACCCGGCCACGTACCAGCCCGTGCGTCGCTTCGGCCGTGCGGGCGTGTGACTGCGCCAGTCCTCCGGGTCGCGGCCGTGCCCCGCGGCCAACCGGTTCGCCACGTCGCGAGCGCGCGCCGACGGCTCCTTGGGCGCATCGGCGGCACCCGCCACCGACTCGCGCAGAAACCGCTCCCACTCCTCGTCGGACCTGGACGACCCGTCTGACGCCGTTCCCGAACCCATCCCCAACCCCCTGGCAATCGCTAGTCAGTCGCCCTCTCGCCTGGGACGCGTCCGCATAATGACACAAATCTATTGATCTTTGGATCTACGCGTTCTTGCGCTGGTTGGCGTGGAAGCGCGCCTTCTTCTGGCGATTCCCGCACGTGTTCATGTCGCACCATTTGCGGGTGCGACTCCGACTGGTGTCGAAGAAGGCGGCTTGGCAGGTCGGCGATGCGCACAAGGCCAGTTTTCCGTCTCGTTCGCCCGCGATGATGCTGACCGCGTCGGCGGCGATCACGCCGAGGGCATCTTCGACGCAGGAAGCCGAGCCGAGCCGCCATCGCCGCTTGCCCTCGGGCGTCAGGACCGCCGCGGCCCGACCCTGAACGCTGAAGTCATTGATGACTTGGACGGCAGGCGCGGGGAGAGCGTCCTGGACCGCGGCCGCCGTCGCGGCGGCGTGAATCGACTCCCTCAGTTCCCGGGCGCGGTCGAGCTGGACAGCGGTGCAGGAGTCCACGGCGAGGCCGTTCACCGCCAGCCAGTCGACGAGCCGCTGCGGCGTGGGAATGCGCTCGACAGCGTCGCCATGACGCTCCGTCAGGGTGCCGGTGAAGCTGGTGGCCAGCACCGTACCGAGGCGGAAGTCCGGGAAGTCAGTGCGCATGGAACCACCTTAGCCGGTTGCGCGCGGTCATGAAGGCGCGGTAGAACCGTCATAACCGGTTCGCGATGAGTCGCGGCCGGTCCCGCGTTGGCCAGGAGGCAGGAGGTCTCATGACCCGTACAACCAGCGACGTGCAAGCATTCGAAGCCCACGCGACCGATGCCGAGCTCGACGATCTGCGGGCGCGTCTCGCCGCGGCGCGGCTGCCCGAGGCCGAGACGGTCCATCGCGCCGAGCCCGGCTCCCGCCGATGGGCACAGGGGGTTCCGCTCGCCGACCTCGTCGACGTGGTGAACTACTGGCGCACCGGGTACGACTGGCGGTCGTTCGAGGAGCGCCTCAACCGGATCGGCCAGTTCCGCACGACCATCGACGATCTGGGAATCCACTTCCTGCACCGCCGATCCGCGCGCGCGGACGCCACTCCTCTGATCCTGACGCACGGCTGGCCGGACAGCATCGCCCGGTTCGTCGACGTAGTGGAGGAGCTGGCCGACCCGAAGGACGCGGCCGCCCCGGCGTTCCACGTCGTGGTCCCGTCGTTGCCGGGCTTCGGCTACAGCGACAAGCCGGCCGCCACCGGATGGGGAACCGAGAAGATCGCGGCGGCATGGGTGGAGCTGATGGGGAGGCTCGGCTACAGCAAGTTCGCAGCCCATGGCGGCGACTGGGGAGGCGTTGTCACGACGATCCTCGGCGGCAGGTTCCCGGCGCACGTCCTCGGCATCCACACCACGTTCGCGGAGGCGCCGCCCGGCCTGCCGACGGACACGCTGACGGCGGTCGAACGCCAATGGGCCGAGGAAGCCCGCGATTTCTGGCGCCACCGTGCGGCGTACGCGAAGCAGCAGGCGACCCGGCCGCAGACCATCGGCTACTCGCTCGTCGACTCACCGGTCGGGCTGCTCGCCTGGATCCTCGACAAGTTCGCCGAGTGGTCGGACACCGAAGACAGCCCGTTCGAGACCATTTCCCGGGACCGAATTCTCGACGACGTCACCCTGTACTGGCTGACGCGGACCGGCGCGTCGTCGGCCCGCATCTACTACGAGAGCCACAACTCCCTCGACCCCGAACTGCGGGTCGACGTCCCCTCGGCGCTCACGATGTATCCCCGCGACGTGGAGAAGAGCCCGCGCCCCTGGGCACAGCGGCGGTACCGGCAGATCGTCCGATGGAGGGAGCCCGGAACCGGGGGCCACTTCCCGTCGCTGGAGGTACCCGAGTTCTTCGTCAAGGACCTGCAAGAGGGCCTCGCGGCAGTGCTGTCCGCCCATCGGTGAAGGAAACGAGCCATTCCCTGACCGGAAACTGGTCTGCTGGGAACCACGTCGGGGTGCACGGTGACTGAAACCGTCAGTGAGTCATCGCATGACACCCGGGGGAGACGGTATGAATCGGCGACACTCCGCAGGCGTGGCCCTGGCCGTGATGCTCTTGTCCGCGTGCAGCCCTGAGGGAAGCTCCGGAAGCGCTGCTGACGGCAAGGACGGAGCTCGCAGCGTCGTCGATTCCTACGTCGCAGCCTTGAACGGCCGGGACACGGGCCGGTTGATCGAAGTGGGTGGCGTCCCTGACGATCACCGCGCCTGGCGTGAAGCCCATCGAATCCTCACGGCCAAGGGCGGTCGTGGACTCTCGGTCGCGGCAGTCCGGATCGACTTGGACATGGGGCCGGACGTCGGATCGGCCAAGGTGGCGATGAGGGATCGGTCCGGCAAGAAGATGAACGACTCATTCAGCGTGGTGCGGGAGGGCGGCAGGTGGCACCTCGTCGTCTTCACCGACCGGCCTACGCCCGCTGACAAGCCGAGCTCGTCGACGGAGCGGCCCGGCGGCTCATGAGGCGTCTGTACGCCCCGGCACAGTCACCGACCGAGCCGCCGGTGACCGCGCCCCGAGTCCAGCGCCTACGACCCTCCATCACGTCCAAACCCGTACTTCGTTCCGGGGGCTGGGCGTCGGACGTGCCCTGATGGAGGAGGTGTCCAGGCTCGCCAGGGACGAGATGGGCCTGGAACAACTCCACCTCGCCGCGCGTGGCGGTGTGGGCCTGGAGGAGTTCTACGGGCGGCTCGGCTGGAAGGAGATCGGCCGATGGCCCGGCGCGCTCCGGCTCGGTGCAGGCGACGACCGCGATGAGATCCTGATGTTCCTTTCCCTGCTCTGAGCGACCTCGCCTTCGGAAATCACCTGCGGGAGTGCACAGGTGAACTCGTCGAGTTCGAGTCAGTGGTTCAGCTGAACGTGCGTCGGTAGGTCCGCGGGCTGACGCCGGTGGTGCGTTTGAAGCGGTCGCGGAAGGCGGTCGGTGAGCCGAAGCCGACCTGGCTGCCGATGCGTTCGACGGAGTGCTCCGTGGTTTCGAGGAGGTGCTGTGCCTGGCGGATGCGGGCACGGTGGAGCCATTGGAGCGGGGTGGTGCCGGTCTGGTCGCTGAAGCGCCGTATCAGGGTTCGGGTGCTGGTCCCTGCCTGCTCGGCGATGTCCGCGAGGGTGAGGTCGCGGGCCAGGTTCTCCCGTAGCCAGTTGAGCAGCGTGTCCAGTTCGGAGCCGTGCGGCGTGGGAGCGTGGTCGTAGACGATGAACTGCGCCTGCCCGCCCTCCCGTTCCAGGGGCATCACCGACAGGCGGGCGGCGTCGGCGGCGACGGCCGAGCCGTAGTCGCGGCGGATCATGTGCAGGCACAGGTCCAGGCCCGCCGCCGCGCCGGCCGAGGTGAGGAACTGGCCGTTGTCGACGTAGAGGACGTCCGGGTCGACGTCGATGTCCGGGTAGGTGGCGGCCAGCAGCCCGGCCGCATACCAGTGGGTCGTGACGCGCAGCCCGTCGAGCAGCCCGGTGGCGGCAAGGGGGAAGGTGCCCGCGCAGATGGAGGCGATGCGCGTGCCGTCGGCGGCGGCCGACCGCAGCGCGTCCCGTACGGCGGTGGGGAGCGGGGCAGTGGCATCGGCCACGCCCGGCACGATGATCGTGTCCGCGTCCTTGAGGCCCTCCAGACCCCAGGGAGCGCGCAGGGTGAAGGCTCCGGCATCGATCTCGTCGCGCTCGGCGCACACCCGGACCTGATAGCCGGGCCGCCCGTCGGGCAGGCGGGTCCGGGAGAAGACCTCGATCGGGGTGGACAGGTCGAACGGGATCACCTGATCCAGCGCGAGAACGGCAACGGTGTGCATGGCCAGAACCTACCTCTCCGCAGACTCGGAGACTCCGGTCAAGGTGCTCGGGCGACTCCCCATCACCTACATCACCGCAGCTCGTGCCCCTCCGACACCCCTTGGCACTATCCCGTTGAAACCTGTCACTAGTGCCACTGGGCGATGACGGTGACAGCCGGTTGACTTCGGAGCATCCGATGGAGATCAACCCGAAGGAACCTCCATGCACATCCAAGTCGTCCTGTTCGATGGCTTCGACCCGCTCGACGTCATCGCCCCCTACGAGGTGCTGTACGCCGGCGGCTCGGCGTCGGACGGCGCGGTGACCGTCGAGCTGGTCTCCGCGGAGGGCCCTCGTGAGGTGATCAGCGGCACCGGCGGACTGACACTGCGCGCCACCGGCGCTCTCGACCCGGAGCGCGCGGACATGCTGGTGGTTCCCGGCGCCTCCGGCCGCGTAGGCGAACCCGGTGAGGCGCCGGAAGAAGAGACGGGCCCCCGCGAGTGGAAGCAGGACGAGTCCATCCCGGTGCTCCTGGGCCGCACGCTGACCACCGGGCTCCCCGCACTCCTCAAGCAGGCCATGGACGACCCGGGCACCACGGTCACCACTGTCTGCGGCGGCTCACTCATCCTCGCCATGGCAGGCCTGCTGGAGGGACGTCACGCCACCACCCACCACCTGGGCCTCGACATGCTGGACGCCACCGGCGCCCACGCGGTCCGCGCCCGCATCGTGGACGACGGAGACCTGATCACCGCCGCCGGCGTCACCTCCGGGCTCGATCTGGCCCTGTACCTACTGGAACGCGAGGTGGGCCCCCGCGTCGCACATGCCGTCGAGGAACTCTTCGCCCACGAGCGGCGCGGCACCGTGTGGCGCCCCCAGGGCCCGACGCCCACCACCCTCTGAACAACCGGCCCTCCGCGGCCCAGCCGCTCACCACCCTCCTTGCACAGTCAGGAAGAACAGCAGCATGTCGGTCGAAGGCACCTGGAACCTGTCCATCCCCACCCCCATCGGCAAGATCAAGGCCGTGGTCGAACTCCGTGAGCAGGACGGCATCCTGACCGGCACCGCCCACGGAGCCGGCGAGGACGTACCACTCAGCGACATCACCCTCGACGGCGACCGGCTCACCTGGAAGCAGGCCATCACCAAGCCCATGCGGCTGAACCTGGCCTTCGACGTGGCAGTCGACGGCGACACCCTCCAGGGCACCTCCAAGGCGGGCCGCCTTCCGTCCACGAAGGTCACCGGCGAGCGCCGCACCGCCTCGGAGCACGCCCCGGAGCGCCGGGCGTGACCAAGCTCCTTCTGTCCCTGCACGTCCTGGCCGCCATCATCGCCGTCGGCCCGGTCACCGTAGCCGCGAGCATGTTCCCCGCGACGCTGCGCCGTGCCATCGGCGACGACGGTGACAGCGACGCCCGAACGACCCTGCGCACCCTGCACCGCATCTGCCGTGTCTACGCGGGCGTCGGCATCGCCGTCCCGCTCTTCGGCTTCGCCACAGCCAGCAGCCTCGGCGTCCTCGGCGACACCTGGCTGATCACCTCGATCCTGCTGACCGCGACGGCCGCCGGAGTCCTGGCCCTCCTGATCCTGCCCGCCCAGGACCGCGCCCTGGCCGGGACGACGAGTCCTGCCGCGCCGCCGTCGGCACCCCCTCTCGCACCGGGGCGCCTTGCGATGCTCACCGGCACCTTCAACCTGCTCTGGGCCACGGTCACCGTACTGATGATCATCCGCCCCGGCTCCACCACAGGGGTGTGACCATGCACCTGCGACCTCCGCGCCACTTGCGCATCGCCGCTCATGCCGAGCTGATCTCACTGCTCGTCATGCTGGCCAACCTGTTCACCGTCCACCTCAAACCCGTCTCATCCCTGATGGGTCCCACCCACGGCTGCGCCTACCTGTTCGTCGTGATCGCGACCTGGCGGCTGGAAGAAGCGACGACCGCCGCCAAGACCCTCGCCGTCGTCCCGGGAGCCGGCGGACTGCTCGCACTGCGGCGACTCGGCCAGGCCTGTCAGGACCCGGCCCGACAGAAGGAGTTCAGCCAGTCATGATCTACGTATCGCCGATCATCGTGGGCATCGTCTACTGCCTGGTGATGTCTCTGATCAGGGAGCCGCACCGGCGCCGCTTCAACGCGGTCATGGTGGCGGGGGCGGGCGCCGCCTATCTGAGCGGGGGCGGCTTCGGCCCGTGGGAGTTGCCGGTCGTCGCGCTCACCGCGTACATCGCCTACCGGGGACTGGAATCCTGGACCTTCATCGGCATCGGCTGGCTGCTGCACACCGCGTGGGACGTGGCCCACTGGCTCAAGGGCAACCCGATCCTGCCCTTCGGACACAACACGTCCATGGCCTGCGCCATTTGCGACCCGGTCATCGCCCTGTGGTGCTTCCGCGGAGGACCTCCGCTGATCACACTCATCCGCCAATGGGCCAGGACCGGCCGGACAACGGATCGTCCTTCGGCCGACTTCCCGTCACTTCGGCAGATCGGGGGAGAGGAAAGGAGCAAGGAGTGCGCACAACGCGTCGGGGCGGTCGAGGGGGATGATGTGGCCACAGTCCTGGAGACGGTGACCGACCAGGTTGTCGGCGATGGGGCGGAGTTGGCGTTCGAGCCCCGTGCCGACGGGGTGTGAGCCGACCGCCATGGTGGGCATGGTCAGCCGAGCCGTCGCGACGGCGTCCTGAACCTGCTGTGCGCTGGTGGGCAGGGCCCTGTAGTAGGAGAACGCGCAGCGCAGGGCCTCACTCCCGGTATACGCGTCGACGAAGGCCGCACGGATGTCCTCAGGTACTCCTCGCCCGAGCGTCCCCGAGCCGAGGAACCAGTCGATGTACGGGGCCTCGTTGCCGGCCAGGACGGTCTCGGCGAGGCCGGGGACGGCGTGGAAGCCGAACCACCATGGGGCTCCGACCGCGATGACGTGCTCTGCTCCGGGCAGGCGGCCGAGCAGCGCCTCCATCACGACCAGGCGTCGGACGAGGGCCGGTCGCCGCAGCGCGAGCAGGACGGCGGGGGCGGCACCCGCGTCGATGCCGACCACCGCGGCCGAGGGCTCGCCGAGTGCGTCGAGCAGCCCTTCGGCGTCGTCGGCGAGAGAGCCGGCGTCGTACCCCTCGATCGCACGTTCACTGGCTCCGAAGCCTCGAAGGTCCGGGGCGATGACCCGGTACTGCCCCGCGAGTCGGCCCATGACGCCGCTCCAGAGTCGCCAGGTGTGCGGAAAGCCGTGCAGCAGGAGAACCGCAGGTCCCTCCCCGGCGATCGCGACATTGAGCTGGACGCCGTTTGTCGTGATGCGGCGCAAATGGTGCACGGTGGTGACGGGCATGCCGACCCCTTCAAGTGGTTACCATTGGTGACCACTGAACGATAGGTAACCGGCCGATCGCTTCCTAGACGGCACTTTCAGGGAAGGTGGTGAGCCGCAGGTGACCACCCCAGGAGCGCGGGCCGCCGACCGCGGCGTACGCGGCGATCTGTTCGATCCCCACTGCCCGACACGGCAGTTGCTGGACCGCATCGGAACGAAGTGGACGTCCATGGCCGTCAAGGCGCTCGCCGATGCCGCACCGGGCGAAGTGCGCTTCGCGGAGCTGAGACGCCGGATGCCCGGCGTCTCACAGAAGATGCTGTCCGTGACACTGCGCAGTCTGACCCGCGACGGGCTGGTGTCGCGCCGGGTCGAGCCGACCGTTCCGCCGCGAGTCTTCTACCGGCTCACCGGACTCGGGCTGTCGCTGGAAGCCGCGCTTGCGGGGCTGCGGATCTGGGCGGAGGAGCACATGGCTGAGATCGACCGCGCCAACGAAGCCGCCGACCGGGAGGACGGTAGGAGATAGGCAGGACGGTGGGGGGTAAGCAGGGCGGTTGCGGGCTCCATTACCACCGGCACGGCGGCTCCATGCGCGCCCTCACGCCTTGCTGGGCAGGTCGGCCGGGAGCACGGGCGTCTGGGCGGGCGCGGGTTCGGGTTCAAGTTCGGTGCGTTGTGGTTTGCCGGTGTGGAGGACCTTGTTGACCTGCGCCGTGTCGAGGGCGTTCTCCCAGCGGGCGACGACGAGGGTGGCCACGCTGTTGCCGGCGAGGTTGGTCAGGGCCCGGCATTCGGACATGAACTTGTCGATGCCGAAGATGAGCATGATGCCGGCGGCCGGGACCGTGCCGACGGTGGAGAGGGTGGCGGCCAGGGCGATGAAGCCGGCGCCGGTGATGCCGCCGGATCCCTTGGAGGTGAGGATCATGACGGCGAGCAGGCCGAGTTGCTGGCCGATGCTCAGGGGGGTGTCGGTGGCCTGGGCGATGTAGACGGCGGCGAGCGAGAGATAGATGGAGCTGCCGTCGAGGTTGAAGGAGTAGCCGGTGGGGACGGTGAGTCCGACGATGTCCCGCCGGATGCCGAGGCCTTCGAGTTTCATCATCAGGCGCGGCAGGGCGCTCTCGGACGAGGAGGTGCCCAGAACGAGGAGGAACTCCTCGCTGAGGTAGCGCAGCAGCCGGAAGATGTTGATGCGGAGGAGGGCCGTGACGGCGCCGAGGACGACGATGACGAAGAACGCGGAGGTGCCGTAGAAGAGGCCGATGAGCCGGCCGAGGCTGGTGAGGGTGGAGATGCCGTACTCGCCGATGGTGTACGACATGGCTCCGAAGGCGCCCACCGGGGCGGCCAGCATGACGTAGTGCAGGATCTTGAAGACGACCGTGCCGAGGCGCTGGATGCCGTCCACGAGGGGTTCGCCGACGGGGCCGACGGCTTTGAGGGCGATGCCGAACAGCACGGAGAAGAAGATGACTTGGAGGATGTTGCCCTCGGCGAAGGCCCCGACCGCACTGGTCGGTACGAGGTCGGTCAGGAAGTGCCACCAGGACTGGTTCTCGCCGTCCTTGACGTACTGGCCCGCGTCGCCCGTCAGGTGGAGGTCGCCGGGGTGGGCGTGCACACCGGCACCCGGCTGGAAGACGTTGACGGCGACGAGGCCGACGAACAGGGCGACCAGGGTGCCGGCCTGGAAGTAGAGCAGGGATTTCAGCCCGACGCGGCCGACGCGGCCGAGGCTGTCGACGCTCCCGATTCCCGCGACGATGGTGAGGAAGACGATCGGCGTGATCAGCATCTTGATCGCGGCGACGAAGGTGGTGCCGACGGGCTCCATGGCGGTCCCCACGGAGGGCCACAGCCAGCCGGTGAGGACGCCGGTGACGATGGCGGTCAGGACCCAGAAGTACAACTGCCGGTACCAGCGCTTCTTGGTCGTGTCGGCGGTGGGCGGTGCGGGCGTTGCGGGTGCTGCCATGGCGTTTCTCCTCGTTGAGGAAAGCGGTCCGGGCGTGGTGGGCGGTCCGTACGCGGGGGCCGCCGGTGGAGCTGAAGGCCCGCGGGTTACAGCAGGTCGAGGAGCTTGTCGGTGAACTCCGCGGTGGTGGCGGTGCCTCCGAGGTCGCGCGTACGCAGATCGGTCTTGGCCAGCACCGCGGCGATGGCGTCGGTGATGTCGCGGGCGGCTCGCGGGTGGCCGAGGTGGTCGAGCATCAGGGCTGCCGACCAGATCGCCCCCAGCGGGTTGGCGATCCCCTGGCCCGCGATGTCCGGGGCGGAGCCGTGGACGGGTTCGAACATGGAGGGGAATTCCCGCTCCGGGTTGAGGTTGGCGGCCGGAGCGATGCCGATGGATCCTGCGACCGCGGCGGCGAGGTCGCTGAGGATGTCGCCGAACAGGTTGGATCCGACGACGACGTCGAAACGGGCCGGTTCCAGGACGAACTTGGCGGCGAGGGCGTCGATGTGCTCCTGGTCCCAGGCCACATCCGGGTGGTGTGCGGCTCGTTCGGCGACGAGCTGGTCCCAGAACGGCATGGTGTGGACGATGCCGTTGGACTTGGTGGCCGAGGTCAGGCGTCCGTCGCGGCGGGCGGCGAGGTCGAAGGCGTAGTCCAGGACGCGGGTGACGCCGGTGCGGGTGAACACGGATTCCTGGACGGCCATCTCGTCCTCGAAGCCCTGGTTGAGGCGGCCGCCGACCTCGCTGTACTCGCCCTCGACGTTCTCGCGGACCACGACGAATTCGACCTTGCCCGCCGCCGCGCCGCGCACCGGGCTGTCGATGCCTTCGAAGACGCGGATGGGCCGCAGATTGACGTACTGGCGGAAGCTGCGGCGGATCGGGATCAGCAGCCTCCACAGGGAGACGTGGTCGGGCACGCCGGGGCAGCCCACCGCGCCGAGCAGGATGGCGTCCTTGTCGCGGAGTTGGTCGATGCCGTCCGCGGGCATCATCGCGCCCTCGCGCAGGTAGCGCTCGCACGACCAGTCGTCGTAGTCCGTGTAGCTGAGGGTGAAGCCATGCCGGCGGCCCAGAACGTCGAGCACCTGCCGCGCGGGCGGCAGGACTTCGGTGCCGATGCCGTCGCCGGGGATGAGGGCGATGCGGTGGTTCGTCATGCCGTTGATTGCAGCAACGTGCCTGGTCCGGCGTCCAAGACGCAGTTCGTATCTCACTTATAGGCAGGGCTTATCAGGTGTCATCGGCTGGGTGGGTACGGGCGATGTCCAGGAACGCGACGGCAGCGGGAGAGAGAAGACCACGGCGGCTGACGAGTCCGATCTGCAGGGCGGTCGCCGGTTCGATGTCCAGGACGCTCGCCCCCGCCTGCCGGGCCAGCTCCCGCCAGGACTCGGTGACCACGGCGAGCCCGACGCCGGCCAGTACCAACGGCAGCAGCGCCACCCGGTGCTCGATCTCCGCGGCGACGCTGAACTCGATGCCCTGCTTGCGCAGTGAGTCGACGTAATCGCGCATGCCCGTACCCGGCTGACCCACGATCAACCGGCGCCCCGCCAGCTCCTCGCTCGCCACCCTGCGCCGTCCGGCGAGCGGGTCGCCCGCCGGAACGAGAAGCACGAAGCGCTGCTGTCCGAGGGAGAGCGCGGTGACCTCCTTCTCCGGCAGCGGACCGGCCGAGGCGAGCAACCCCAGCTCCACCGTCCCGGTGCGTACGGCTTCGATCACATCGCGGGTCGTGAAGGCCGCCTTCAGCGCCACCACGACGCCGGGGTGACGGCTGCTGAAAGCACGGATCAGCGTGGTGAGCGGCTCGACCGCCTGTGAGGGCATCGAAGCCACGTCCAGCCGCCCCGTACGCAGTTCGTGTACGGAGGCGACGCTGGCCCGCGCGGTTTCCAGGCTGCGCACGGCCTCGCGCGCCGGTTCGATCAGCGCCCGGCCCGCTTCCGTGAGGACCGCCCGCCGCCCGATCCGATGGAAGAGCTCGGAGCCCAGGTCGCGCTCCAGCGCGCGAACCGCCTGCGACAGCGAGGGCTGCGACACGTACAGGGTGGTGGCCGCGCGGTTGAAGCCGCCGGAGTCGACGATCGCCAGGAAGTACTCGAGCTGGCGGATGTCCATGATGTCTCCCGGGCGGGCTGGTACAGCAGCCCCTCGCTGCTCAGGCGCCGAGTGGCCTCCCGCGGCGGGTGATGCTCATGATCAGCGACTCGGACAGCGGCAGCACAAGACTACGGGGCCGCCACGCAGGCATTCCCGACCGGCAGGCCTGGAAGGGCATGCACCGCACAGACTGAGGTGATGGACGGGCACAGGCCGAGGTGATGATCGGCACGATGACGCGCTGGACGCTTAACCCGGGCGTTTGAACTAATGGGCCATTTGGACGGGCCCTTGATCGCACGTCATCTCCGCGTGGCATGGACAGCAGGAGCAAGCTCCATGTCACGGAGGTTTTCCATGTTGCGATCTGCGAGGCTCAGTGCCGGGCGGTCCCTCGCCCTGGGCGCGGCAGCGGCTTTCATCGCCACGGCGTGCCTGCCCGTTGCCGGCGCGACGGCAGTTGAGCCCAAGGCTTCCCTCACCATCAAGTCCGGCACGATGAAGCAGAAGACCCGGGCTGTAACGGTCAACATGACGGCGACCTGCCACGGTGGCGGAAAGGCCGCTGTGAGCTATGCCTACGCGAAAGTGCAGGGCCGCTCGTACCAGTACGAGCGGGAGATCGTCGACTGGCTCCCGGCAGCCAATTCGACGGAGCTCATTCCCAAGTTCGGGGATGTGACCGTGGCGTGTGACGGGAAGCCGCACGACCTGAAGGTGAAGTTGAAGGGTAAGTCGGGTGCTTGGCCGGCCGCTGGCACAGGAACAGTGTGGGCAGGGCTGAGCAAGTCCGACAAGAAGATCGCCGAAACAAGCGCCAAGGTGCCCTTCAGTTTCGGGTAGACCGGCGCTCTCAGGGCGCTTGCCCCCAGCATCATCGTTGCTGGGCCGCCATGGTGGCAGGCTTCGGCTGATCACCGAAGGCCTTCGCGTTGCGGCCTCGGGGGGTGGCAGGAACGGTTGTTTCATGACGGTTCCCGATGACCTGCCCCCTATGGGGGTGGAAGAGGAATACTTCCTGACCTCGGTTGGAAGCCGTGCTGTCGTCGATGGCGCCTCGGCCATTCTCCCGGGCGCCACGGCGCTGTTGGGTGACCGCTTCTCCGGCGAGCTCATGGAGTGCCAGGTCGAGGCGAAGACGCCGCCGTGCTCCACCCTGGAGCAGGTACATGGCCATCTGACCGCGATGCGGGCCGCGGTCACGAAGGCGGCCGGCGCGCAGGGGCTGCGGATCCACGCCTCGGGCACCCCCGTGCTGGGGTTGCGGGACTCCGCCAGGCTGCGGGACGACCCGCGCTACCTCGCAGCTCACGCCACGTTCCGGGCCAGGACGGAGGGAGCCGTCATCTCGGCGACGCATGTTCATGTGCAGGTGCCCGGGCGCGAGGAGGCGGTGCTGGTCGGCAACCATCTGCGTCCCTGGCTTCCGGCTCTCGTCGCGCTGTCGGCCAACTCCCCGTTCTGGGCGGAGCGTGACACCGGTTACGCCAGTTGGCGGACCATGGCGGCACACGCGCTGCCCGTGTTCGGGCCGCCGCCGTACTTCGCGTCTCTGGACCATTACGAGCAGGTCACCTCTCGGCTCCGGGAGGCCGAGGCAGTGGTCGACGAGGGCATGCTCTTCTGGGACGTACGGCCGTGCACGCATCTGCCGACCGTGGAGATCCGCGTGATGGACGCGGTGGCCGACGCCGAGGCGGTCGCCGCGCTCGCGGCCCTCATCAGGGCCACAGTCGTGACCGCTCTGACGCGGGTGAACCGGGGCGACCCCGGGCCCGTCCTCGAGGAACCGGCACTGAGTACCGCGTACTGGCGTGCTGCGCGCGACGGGTTGCTGGGCTTCGGCGTGGACGTGCGCCACGGACGGCTGCTGCGGGCACCGGAACTCGTCGCACAGCTGGTGCGGTATGCCCGGCCGACGCTGGCGGAGTACGGCGAGCTAGGACCGGTCTGCCGGGTGCTGCGGCGTTGGTGCCGACTGGGCGGCGGCGCGGCTGTTCAGCGGGCGGCCTTCGGCCGGCGGGGGCACTTGCGGGACGTGGTCGATGATCTGACGTCGGCCACCGCAGGCGTGTTGACGGACTTCGGCGCGGCGGACTCCGGTGCGTGCCGGGGTGGCGGCCAGGAGACCGACCGTGTCGCTCCGGCAGCCGTCTCCGTCGACGACATCACCGGTGAGACCGTCTCCGGCTGACGGGACAGCCAGGGGGGGCAGGGGGCAGGCGGTGACGTCGGCGGTCACCCGTACGGCCTACGCAACACGCGAAGCGCGAGCAGGGCAGCAAGGCTGAAAGCCTCGCTCCAGCGGGCGGCGAACCGCCTGTGTGGCCTGCAAGGGAGGGGCTCGCGATGCAGCAGATATCCGGCTACCCGGACATCGGGATGGTCGACGGCAAGGTCTTCGTGGACTTTCCTCCCGACCACCCGGGGCACCGGGATCCCAGCTATCACGAGCGCCGCGTCGCGATCGCCGAGGCGGCCTTCCACACCGATTCCGCCTCCCGTGCTCCGGACATCCCGTACACCGACGAGGAACACGAGGTGTGGCGCACGATCACCGCGGCACTGGCGGGCCTGCACGCCAAACACGCGTGTTCGCAGTTCCTGGAGGGCGCCGACCGCCTGGCGCTGCCCGCCGACCGACTGCCGCAGCTCGCCGAGGTCTCGGACACCATCGAGCGGCTCACCGGATCACGGTTCAGTCCGGCCCCCGGCATGCTTGAGCCGCGCGACTTCTACAGCTCCCTGGCCGAGCGCCGCTTCCAGGCCACGCAGTACATCCGGCACCCCTCGATGCCGCACTTCTCGCCCGAACCCGACATGATCCACGAGATCGTCGGGCACGGCACCGCCCTGGCACACGACCGCTGGGCCGACCTCTACGAGCTGTTCGGTCACACCATTCGCCGCCTGACCGGCCGCGAGGCCGTCGGCGCCGTGTCGAACGTCTTCTGGTTCACCATGGAAGCCGGGCTCGTCAAGGAAGGCGGCGACATCAAGGCCTGCGGAGCCAGCCTCCTGTCCTCACCCGGAGAACTGCAGAACATGTCCCGGACCGACATCCGCCCCCTCGATACGACGCTCATGGAGAGCCAGCCCTACCACGTCACGGGATTCCAGCCCCTGCTCTTCTGCGCCGAATCCTTCGATCACCTCGTGGAACACCTTGGGACGTACTTGACTACCTTCACGGACAGCGACTCCATTCGAGATGGCCGTCCGGGCGGATCAGCGCGGTACTGACCGCGGCCCAGTCCGCTCGGTCCTCCTTCTCGGCCAGCTCCGTCCTGACCCGGACCGTGTCGGCCGGCACGGCATGGGGCACGGCGTCGCCGGTGAAGTCCAGGAGGACGTGTCGCCCCGGCCGGAGCAGTTCGAACAGGCGGCTGTCGTCGGTGAACCGCAGATCGGGCGCGCGCCGTCCGGTGCCGTAGTCCACATCGAGGCCGGACAGCCGCTCGGCCAGGTGCCGGGACAGTTCCGGCACGGTGGCGATCAGACCGCTCAGCACGCCGCGCAGGGCCTGGCCGTCCGCCGAATACGCCATCATCAGCGCCGTCTGGGCCTGGGTGTGCACGACCAGGTCGGCGCCCACCGGGCGACGCTCCGCCTCGTAGGTGTCCAGCAGGGCGCTGTCTGCTCGGCCGGTGGCGACCGCGGCCAGCTTCCACCCGAGGTTCATGGCGTCCTGCACACCCACGTTGAGCCCCACACCGCCGGCCGGGAAGTGCATGTGTGCCGCGTCTCCGGCCAGCAGTACCCGGCCGCGGCGGTAGACCGACGCCTGCCTGGACGCGTTGCCGAACCGGGACAGCCACACCGGATCGCGCATCCCGAAGTCCGACCCGGTGATGTTCACGACCTTCGCGCGCAACTCCGGCAGCGTCAGCTCTCCGGGCCGCCCGGTCCGGAGGCTGTCGGGGTCGCCACCGACGATGCGGTGGACGCCTCCGGGCAGCGGTACGACCATGAGACCGCCTTGCGGGCTCGTGACGTTGGCGAACCCGCCGCTCGGCGGCTCGTCCAGGACCACGTCGCCGAGCCAGCCCCACGCAGTCGCGTCCGTGCCCGGAAAATCGATGCCGGCTTCCTGCCGGACGGTGCTGCCCGCGCCGTCGCAGCCGACCACGTACCGCGCGCGCACCACCTCCCCGCCCTCGACGACCACTCCCTCCTCGTGCAGCGCGGTGACGCGGTGACCTCGCCGGACGGTGGCTCCCAATGACCTGGCCCGAGCCTCGAACAGTTCCTCGGTACGGGTCTGCGGCAGCGCCAGGGTGAAGGGGAACGGCGTGTCGAGGGCCTTGAAGTCCATGCGGTCGTCGAGGCCGCCGAAGTGGCCGTCGGGAATCGGCACGCCTTCGGCCAGGAACGGCTCGGCGACCCCGCGGCTGTCCAGTATCTCGATGGTGCGGGGGTGCAGCGTCAGGGCCTTCGAGTGCGGGTCCGGAGCCGGGCGGGGCTCGATCACCGTGACCGATGCCCCGCCGAGCCGCAGCTCCGCGGCCAGCCAGAGCCCGACGGGTCCGGCGCCCACCACTACAACGTCATCCACTACTGACCTCCTCTTGGTCAGTGACCAATGTTGGTGCAAGGTATACTTGGTCGGTGAACAAGAGTCAACAAGGGGTCGTCGGGACCGCCATGGAGGTCCTCGACGCAGAAGGCCTGGAGGCCGTCTCGCTGCGGGCGATCGCCGCGCGGCGGGGGGTCCGGATGAACACCGTCGTATGGCACGTGAAGTCCAAGAGCCGGCTTCTCGAGCTGATGGCCGACGCCATCGTCGCCGAGGTGCGGCTGGACGACCTGCCCGCCCGCTGGGACGAGAGGGCCGGTGAACTCCTCGGCCGCTACCGCAGTGCGCTGCTCGCCCACCGCGACGGCGCGGCCGTCGTCGCCGGCACGTACGCGCCGGAGCCTGCCACCCTCGCCCTTGCCGAGACGCTGCTCGCCGCCCTGCTGGACGGCGGCTACCGCGAGCGCGAGGCCGTGTGGACGTGCTGGAACGCGCTCTACTTCACCCTCGGTCTGTGCCGGGAGGAACAGGCGCTGCCCAGTGCCGAGCCGGACCGGCTCACCGAAGCCGTCGCCACGGGTGCCTACCCGGCCCTCACCCGCACCCTGCCCCACCTAGTGGAGGCCTCCTTCGATGACAGATTCGCCTACGGCCTGCGACGCCTCCTCGCCGAGCCTCCCGCACCCGCCGCCCGATCCGTGCTTGAACCATGAGCGAACCACTGCCCGCCCTCGTCCACCTGGACAGCCCTTTCATCAATTTCAGGGACTTCGACTTCGGCGAGGGCTCGCACGGTTACCGCTGGGTCGCTGCCAAGCGTTTCCAGTTGTCGTCCGAGAGGCTGGACGACCGAGACGTGCTGGCTGCCTTGATAGCGCATCCGCAATTTCGGGACACGTACGACGGAGCCGGCGTTCAAGACTGGCCACGGCATGGCCGGTGGTGGCTCGACCGCATCGCCCCTGACGCCTACGAGTCCGTCGATGCCGCGATGGCGGTCGCTGTCATCCACTCCTGGGCCAACCAGCACGGAGACATCCCGGAATCACTCGCATCGCGCCTGCAGCAGGAGATCTACAACCCGATCCGTGAGGCAACCAGCAGATACCTGCTGGGACGGCTCTCCGAGGACGCCTTCCACGACTACGGCCCGATCCACATCGACTACCACGAACTCGTCCTCATCGACCGCCCGGCAGCGACACTCAACCTCCTCGTCGCAGCTGACGACTGACGCTCCGAGCACAGCCGCCGGGCGACCCGGACCGACCGTTCGCGTTGTCCTCGAAGAGTTCCTGGGCACGGCGCAGCAGGGCCTGTCGTACGGCCTCCGGTGACAGGACTCGCAGGGGTGTGGCCAGGCCGAGGAGATACCTGGCGAGCCCCTCCGCGTCGGGACCGCCGATGTCGACGATCGTGGCGTCGGGCCCGTCGGGACGGTGGGAACCGACTGTCGACGGGATCAGCCGCAGCGCTTGGTCCATGGACACCGGGAGGTGGATCGTCGCAGTGAGCGGGTAGGGGCCGGTCGCGACGGAGCGGGAGACGAGCAACGCGGGGTCGGGTGGGTCGATGAGTTCCACCGGGTGCCCGGTTGTCTGCAGTCGGTCGACCCTGTCCGCCCGGAAGGTACGCCATTGGCCGAGCGCCACGTCCCGAGCGACGAAGTACCACCGGCGGCCTGTGTGGACGAGGCGGTACGGGTCGATGTCCCGGACCGTGGCCTTTCCTTCCCAGTCGTGGTACGACAGGCGGGCGCGCTCGCCCCGGCGGCACGCGGCGGCCAGCTCCAGCAGCATGCCGGACGTGATCTGCGGCTCGTCGGGTCTGGGAGTGTGCAAGACGGCGGCATCTATCTCACCCAGCCGGTCCGCGATCCGCCGCGGCAGGACCTGCCGCAGTTTCAGCAGCGCCGACAGCGCGGCCTGGTCGCCGCCCAGAGCGCCGCTCAGCGCCGCCTCGCGCAACCCGACAGCCACGGCGAGTGCTTCTTCGTCATCGAGGATCAGCGGCGGGACCCGAGTCCCGGCGCGCAGGCGATATCCGCCCCATGGACCGGGATCGGACTCGATGGCGTAGCCGAGTTCACGGAGCTTGGCGATGTCCCGCCGCACCGTGCGTTCCGTGACCGCCATCCGGGCGGCCAGCTCACCGCAGGTCCACGACGGACGGGCGGCCAACAAGGAGACCAGTCGCAGCAGGCGGGCGGATGCGCTGATCACATGCTGAAGTGTTCCACATGACCAGGACCGAATCTGTCCTGGTCCCGACGTAGCGTCTTCGCCATGAGCATGAGCATGAGCACGGGAAATACTTCCGCACCCACATTCCGCTACTCGGCGGTCACCTTCGACTGCCCGGACCCCGCCGAAATGGCCCGCTTCTACGGCGAGGCCCTCGGTCTGCCTGTCGTCTTCTCCACCGAGGACTTCGTCCTCCTCGGCCAGGAGGGATCGGCCGGACTGGGATTCAACCGGCTGTCCGACTACCGCCGTCCCACCTGGCCGGATCCGGCCCAGGAGAAGCAGGCCCACATCGAACTGGGCGTAGACGACTTGGATGCCGCCCAGGCCCGGCTCCTCGCCCTGGGAGCCGTCAGGCCCGAATTCCAGCCGGACCCCGACCGGTGGCGGGTCCTGCTGGACCCGGCAGGCCACCCGTTCTGCATCTCCACCCTGGTCTGAGCACGACCTGCAGATTGATGCGGTCCCGGCGTGACCGACGGAGATACGGCCACACCACAGCGGTGTCAGTGCCGTCGCCATCGAGGGTGAGGCGGCGCCAGATGCGGATCGCGATGCCGCCGGGGCGCGGCCCACACGGTTCAGCCTGCGTGCGGGGCCGGACGTACGCACCCCAAGGACACGCTGCCCGGACGCGGCTGGGGGAGCGACGGAGGGCGTGAACTGCCGGTTCGTCGCCTGACCGCGGGGTGCGGGCGGACAACTGCATGGGGTACCGACCTGCCCCCCGGGGAATCGCTAAACGCCAAGGCTGCGGGCGAAGGCCAAGGAGTGGGAGAAAAGTTCCTCCACTTCGGTGTCGGGCAGGCCGTGCCAACCGTGATCGGCGCCCGGCACCGTCCACAACTCAACCGCCGCGCCGGCCTGCTCCAGTGCTGCGGCCAGGGACCGGCTGTGTGAGCAGTCGACCAAGGTGTCCTGGTCTCCATGGACCAGGAGGAACGGTGGCGCGCCGGGCCGGACGTGAGCGAGGGGACTGGCCGTGCGGGCGCGTTCCGGGACGTTGGCCGGGGCCGCTCCGAGCAGGCGCGCCTCGGGGGTCGCGGGGTCTTCGGGGTCGAAGCAGCCACGGGCGGTGGTCAGGTCGCTCGGCGCGTACCAGATCACGGCGCCGACCGGCTGTACGTATTCCCTGTTCACAGGGTCAGCGTTCACAGGGGCAGCCTCGGTCAGGGCGAGGAGTGAGGCGAGGTGTCCGCCGGCGGACTCGCCCCACACCACCGTCCGCCCGCTGTCGATGCCGAGTTCCGCCGAGCGCAGGGTGAGCCAGCGCAAGGCGGAGCGCAGATCGTCCAGCGGGGCGGGGAAGGTGGCCTCGCCGCTGAGCCGGTAGTCGGCGCAGGCGACGGCGAAACCCGCGGCTGCGATGCGCGCGAGGGGCCGGGGCGACCAGTGGCGGGTACGCAGCCCCATGTCGTCGCGCCGCCCCCTATGCCAGGCGCCGCCGTGCACGAACAGCACCAGCGGGGCGCGGCGCGCCGCCTCGTCGGCCTCGGGCAGCCAGAGGTCGAGTTCCAGCGGGCGGCTGCCGTCGATCTCTTGGTAGGGCACTCCGCGCAGTTCCCGAACCCCGGGCGCGCTCATCGCCGCGGGTGGCAGGGCAGCGCGGTCGGGGTGGGGCGCGGCGATGAGTTCTCGCAGCGAGGGCTCGCGCGCCGTCACCGGGTACGCCACTGGTGATCGGGCAGGAAGCGTACGTCGTAATGCTGCGGGACCGTCTCGAACTTCCCGGCTTCCGGGATGACGGGCTGGTGCGGCAGGCCGAACTGTTCGGCGGGGGCGCCGAGGTTCTCGAAGAACCGCTCGAACGTGCCGCCGGGCCCCGCGGCGACGCCGACGACCTGGCTGTGGTGGCGCTCCATGCGGTAGGCGTGCGTGCAGTTCTTCGGTACGAAGCCGAAGTCGCCGGGGGTGAGCAGCTTCTCCTGCTGGATGCCTTCGGTGTCCTCGACGAAGAGACGGACCGCGCCCTGGGTGACGTAGAAGACCTCGTGGGTGTCGGCGTGCAGATGGGCCGGTATGACGTCGCCCTTGGGGCCCTCGACGGTGAAGAAGTTGAAGGTGTTCTCGGTCTGCTCGCCGCCCGCGTAGACGGTGATGAGGTCGCCGAAGAGGTGCGCGCGGTCGCCCTCGCCCTTCTCGATGAAGTAGGGCTTGCCCGGCTCCGGGGGGATGTGGGAGGCGCGGCGGTAGCGGGTGGCGTACTCGATGGTCATGCGGTCTCCTTGGATCGCCTGCCGACTGTGAATGTCAGGCAGCCTGACACAATTCCATGTCGGTGGGCAAGCCGTACAGCTATCCGGCCCCGCCGTCCGTCGTCGTGAGGAACAGATGCAAGACACCCGCCGCAATCTCCCCCAACTGCTCGGTGAGGCCCGCCGCTGGTTCGAGGAAGGGCTGCTGGCCGCCGTGGAAGCGGACGGCGTCACGCCGGTGTCCCCGACGCAGACACAGCTCTTCGCCGTCCTGGACGGCGGGGGCACGACCGTGTCGGAGTTGGCCCGGCGCATGGGTGTCACCCGGCAGACCGCGCACCAGGCCGTGCACGGTCTGATCGCCGCCGGGCTGCTCGAACAGGTCCCGGACCCCGGCTCCGCCCGGCAGCGGCTGATCCGGCGCACGGAAGAGGGGGAACGCGCACACCGCCGGGCTGTCCGCACCCTCGAACGGCTGGAGGACCAGCTCGCCGAGCGGATCGGCCGGAAGGCGGCCGATGCCTTGCGGGCGGCGCTGGAGGCGCCCTGGGGGCAGCCGCCCTCCCTCGGCTGATCGGCATGGCGCTGTCACCGCGGCGGCATGGCGAAGTCAAAGCCGGTGGCAACCGGCTGAGGCCGGCATGACCTCGCACTCCGCACTCCGACTGCATGACACCGACGTCAAGACCTGCCTCCTGCCCCGAAAATCAGCTGCCAGGACTCCACGACAATGTAATGTGTGATGTCGACTACGGCCTATTACCTGGCCGTTGGCGCGGTCGCGACTTCGGAGGGGCTTGATGGTTGAGGACTTGGTCAGGACCTGGGTGGCGGGCTGGGCGGTGTCCCGGCGGACGCCCCCGCCGGTCAAGACGCCCTGGGGGCTCTACATAGAGGTGGCCGACAGCCCCGATGAAGCGGGACGCCATGTCCTGCCCCGGGCCGAGGAGACGCTGGTCCGCGGTGCCGCCGCCTCGGTGTCCATGCCGCGCACCTGGATGAAGATGCCCGCGGAATCGGAGGAGGCCGAGTCCTGGCTGCCTCAGGGGTGGGCGCGGGAGGAGGACGGCCACCTGATGGCCGTCGACCTGATGACCACGCGCCCGGGCGTGCCCGAGGGGTACACCGTGGCCGTGGAGACCGTGCGAGCCGTTACCACTGTGCGCGTACTGGACGCGACGGGTCATCAGGCGGCCAAGGGGCAGATGGCGTCGCTCGGGGAAGCCGTGGTCGTGGACCGGGTGATGACGGAGGAGGCCCATCGACGGCGCGGGCTGGGCGGCCTCGTGATGCGTACGCTCGCCGACCACGCCGTGGGGGAGGGCGCGGTCCTCGGCGTTCTCGGCGCGACGGACGCCGGGCGTGCGCTGTACGAGACGCTGGGCTGGAAGAAGCACACGACGCTGGCGGAGTACATCTACCGGCCCTGAGAGCTGAGCAAGGACCCGGAGTCGAATGACATTCCGGTGATGCCGCGTCACGGCCATCCGCGCCCTGCTGTCGGACGTAAAGTCCCCGGGGCGGTGCGCAACTCGCGTAGGTGGCCGGCGTCAGGACTTCCTCGGCGACGCGGACCTGCTCGCCCCGAGGCGTTCGCGGGGAGTAGCTGGAGCCGGGTCGTGACGGGCGCAGGGGCAACCGGTCCTGCAGGCCGCCTGTTTGACGGCCCCGTCGGCGATGGGACCGGTCCAGGCGCGGCCTCCGATCCCTAGCGCGTACGCCGCCGCAACGTAGGTGCGGCGAGGTGCGCAGGCCTGGCTGTGCCGGGGGCGTGTCGTGCCGAGCCGACGATGCGGCGTCGTCAGCCCGTCGTGGTGCGGCGGGCGTAGGCGCGGGCGGCGCGGGCGCGGTCGCCGCAATCGGCGTGGGCGGCGAGGATGCCTTCGCGACCCCGGCGGACCCGCCCGCCGGGTACAGCCCGCTTGCAGCATGCGTACGCGCCCGCAGCGCAGGCAGGCTGGCTTCCTCACCTCGTCGATCCCGGCCTTCTCAACGCCAGGTACGTACCCGCAGAGTTCACCGAAA
Organism: Streptomyces sp. NPDC044106; assembly: GCF_056433985.1. NCBI lineage: Bacteria > Bacillati > Actinomycetota > Actinomycetes > Kitasatosporales > Streptomycetaceae > Streptomyces > Streptomyces sp. NPDC044106. The sequence goes on along the minus strand of NZ_JBWKFZ010000004.1, from coordinate 161,990 downwards.
CTCTCGGAATACCCCGCTCCGTAAAAGAGTTCAGAGGGAACAGCCCCATACAGAGCGGCGTCCTCCCCGGGTGCCGACCGCCTGTTCCCCAGGGGTGAACGAAGGAAGGGTGAGACATGAAGTCCGTCATCCGGACGGCTGCCGGCGGGCCCGAGGTCCTCCAACTCGTCGAGCGTCCGGTGCCCGAGCCCGGCCCTGGTGAGGTACGGGTTCGTGTGCACGTCTCAGGCGTCAACCCCACCGACTGGCGCAGCCGCAGACGCGCACTGCCACAGGGCATGAACGAACAGGTGCCCCACCAGGACGGAGCCGGGGTGATCGACGCCGTCGGTGCGCAGGTCGACCCGGAGCGGATCGGACAGCGGGTGTGGATCTGGGAGGCCGCGTGGGAGAGGCCCTGGGGAACGGCACAGCAATACACACTCGTCCCTGACCGGCATGCCGTCGCCCTGCCCGACCACGCCCCGTTCGAACTCGGCGCCGCCCTGGGCGTCCCGGCCCTGACCGCCCACCGCGCGCTGACCGTTCATGACGGCGGACCGGGGCGTATCGCGCCCGGCACCCTGCGGGGTACCACCGTGCTGGTGGCGGGCGGCGCCGGCGCTGTCGGCAACGCGGCCGTTCAACTCGCCCGCTGGGCCGGAGCGCGTGTAGTCACCACGGTCAGCAGCCCCGCCAAGGCCGCGCTGGCGCGCGCAGCCGGCGCCCACCGGGTGGTCGACTACCGCACGCAGGACGCGGCCGCGGAAATCCTGGACTTCGCCCCCGAAGGCGTCGATATCGTCGTGGAGGTCGCACCGGGCGCCAACACCTCTCTCGACATCGTGGTGGCCGCCCCGGGGGCCGTGGTGGCCTACTACTCGGGTGGCGAGGGGGAGCGGCTGTCCGTCCCGGTACTCACCTCACTGCCGGCGAACCTGCGCTGGCAGAGCGTCTTCGTCTACACCGTGCCGCCTGCGGCGAAGCGGCAGGCGCTCACCGACGTCGCGGCGGCCGTGGACGCGGGGGCGCTGCGCGTGGGCGAGGAAGCCGGACTGCCGCTGCACCGCTTCGTGCTGGAGCGCGTCGCTGACGCCCACGCCGCGCTCGAGAAGGGGGTCGTCGGAAAGGTCCTTCTCGACATCCCGTGAGCGTGGCACCGGCTGCCGGCCGGCGCCGTGCACCCGCAAGTCCGCACGCCGCGTCGTATCCGACATCCAGCCGACATCGGCCGTGAGACCGACACGAAATACGGGAACCGGCAAATCGCCGGATTACGTCTGGGTCATGTCGACGAACCGCGGGTAGCGGCCTGAAAGGCGATGGTGATGGTGACGGTGGGGCCGTTTCGCGGCGCGGCTGACCGCACCCAGCCTGAAGCACTGTCGGTTCAGGATTCGGCGGGCAGGAGCTGGACCAGGCCGACCCCGTTCTCCTCGTCCACCCCGGTCTGCGTGGCGCGGACCCTCCAGCGGCCGGCGGGCAGTAGGACCGGCGCCTCAGCGGGCATCCCACCATCGGGGTACTCGATGCCCAGGTCGGCACCTGCTTCGGCGGAGTCCATGAGCACCGCCGGGCCGTCCGAGGCCCAAGTGCCGCACTGCTCCCAGACCGTGGCCGGGTCTGCAAGGACTGTGTCCGCCGCGGCTCTCAGTCCGGCCTCGGAGTCGGCGGCGCGCCATCGCAGGAACGCTCGGTGCTGGGGCAGACAGCAGCTGGTCGCCGGCTCGTCCGCCAGCACCGCAGCAGCTGCGGGACAGCCCTTGGTGGCGGAGCAGGTGTGTACTTCAGGTGGCACTTGAGCACCACAGTTGACACTGGATACGGCAGACTCAGGCGTCATGCCGATACATCCCGACGCTGAGTACGCCCGCCAGGCGGAAGAGGAGTGGCAGCGCCTTCGCACGGAGGCGAGCGAACTGCCCGATCCGTGGGCGCCTCTTGGCCTTGCCGCAGCGGGTTGCGGCGAGCTCGCGGACGAGGCCGGCCAACGGCGCGGGCAGGACGATCGGCGAGGTGCCGGACGTAATGGGGACAGTGTTGCCGCCCAAGTGGTCGTCATCGACAGAGAGTTGGCTGGTGGTGGCGATCTCCTGTGCGTAGAGGATCAGCAGCAGCCCCGCGACGCGGTCCAGGTCCGGATGGGTGCAGGTCCCCAGTGTGAGTCCTTGTGGTGAGCCAGTCGAGGAAGTAGTTCGCCGCGGTGACGTGGCAGCGCACGTTCAGGTACTGGAGCCGGATGGTGTGGTCTTCGCCGAGGCGGCGCCGGAATCGGCGCAGGTGGTGCCAGACCGCGTAGCCGTGCAGGATCCGGCGCTCGGTGAGATCGGTACGGGCCTGGACCGTGCTGGTGGTCCATTTCTCCAGAGCGATGAGCCGTTCATCGCGGGGCGGGAAGGCGCCGGTCGCGACGAGGACATTGCGCAGGTGAGCCAGCGCCTTGCCCGGGGGCAGTTCGTCGAGGATCTCGTGGGTCACGGGCCGCTCGTCGCGGCCTGTACGCTCCCAGGAGATCTCCCGGGCCGGTACCCGCCCCCTCACCCAGCGAGGAGACCAGCCGCTACCGGCGGACCGTCGCCTCAGGGGCGCACAGGAGCGAAAGGGGGGCGTGCGGGCGCACGTACGCGCCACTCAGCCCCATCCCGTGCCAGCATGACCACCCTGAGCAGGCAGCCACCCTGCCAACCGCACCTCGCCAGACACACCGGAAACAGGGGGTCGCGGGCGCGGATTGCCCCTCCGGGCCGCCCGCGCACCGCCCGGCCCGGGACCCGACCGTCCTCTTCACAACACCTAGCCGCACGGGTCCCGCACGCCCACCGGCCCACGACCGCACCGGGACGGGGCGCGGGCGCGGTGCGGCATCCTCCGAACGAGATGGCGCAGCCTCGCGACCGTATGAGACGTGGAGTGAACTCGTGGCGCTGATCGTGACATTCACCGGCAGGACACCACTGGGCACGGCGGGCGGTGGCCTGCCGCACCAGATCTGGTCCTACTCCGTACAACCCGGCATCGGGGCCGACCTGCGCATCGGCCAGCGCATCGCTCTGGCCGTCCCGGCGGACGCCGATGTGCGCGACCCCCGGCTGTTCCCCGGCGTGGCCGCTCTGGAGGGCATGTTCGTCGAACCCGACGGCGGCCTGAGCCGCACCTATACCGGGCGGGTGATCACTACGCCGGGCACGCAGACCCTAGCGTTCGTCGCCCCGCCCGCCCAGCAGGAGCGCGAGCTGTTCCTGGTGACACGCACCGGCTCCACCCCGTGGACGGTGACGCCCTTCGCCAAGGCGCAGGGCGAGGACGTGGGGAACACCCAGGTGCTCCCCGCTCCCGCCCCGACCCCCAGGGCCCCCAACGGCCGCCCGGTCACCGACTTCGCCGGGACCCTGCCATACGCCAGCGAACTCTTCGGCGTCTACCAGCCGCTGCCCGGATGGCTCGGCTATTCCAGCAGTAGTCGTCTGGCCGAGGCGGGCGGCGGCGAGCGTCCGGCGCGCGAGCTGTTCAGCGGCGAGGCAGCACGTGACCTCGACGTCCCTGGCCTCGGCCCCCTTCTCTGGACGCCCGACGGCGCCGGGGACTCCGCGCTCGCGCTGCCGCAGCCGCCCACCGAGGGCATCCTCAGCCCGGTGGGCCTGGTGGACCTCTTCCGCGAATACTTCTTCGAGTTCGACACTTTCCTGGGCGCCCCCGTCGGTCACCTCTGGCTCAGCCCCGGCGGCACTGTGGAGGTGGTGGAGACCTCCACCCGCCGCACTCTCGTCGAGCGCAGCGCCGAGCAGTCCGAGGAGAGCGTCGTACGCACGGAGGAGTCCCTGACCGACCAGACCGATGTCGCCGACGCGGTCAAGGAGGACAACGCCAGCGAGACCTCCCTCGGCGTCACCGCCAACGCGGGCGCGAACTACGTCGGCATCGCCCACGCCGACGTCAGCACCAGCTACAGCACCAAGAACACCACCAACAGGTCCTCGGAGGTGACGCACAAGCACAGCAGGACCCAGAGCTCCAAGGTCAGCAGTGAGATCCACCGCAACTTCAAGACCACCTTCAAGACGGTGACGGAGACCACCGACACCTCCAGCCGCCGCTACGTCGTCCAGAACACCACCGACCGGCTCGTCAACTACGAGCTGCGCCGCAAGATGCGCAAGGTCGGCATCCAGCTCCAGCACATCGGCACCCAGATGAGCTGGCAGGTCTTCGTCGGCGACCCGGGGCGCGGCCTGGGCCTCGGCGAGCTGCTCCACGTGGTCGAGGCCCCTGACCTGACCTCGCTGAAGAAGCCGGTGCCGCCGGACCCGCTGGGCCTCACCCAGACCAGCTACACCGACATCTTCCCCGCCCAGCAGCACCCCACCAGCGACAACGGGCCCCATCTGGCCGAGGACTGGACTCCTCAGCAGGGGTTCGACCGGCTCTGGCACGGCCACTCCAACGAGTACCTGATCGCGCACTTCGACTTCACCCCCGTCTCCCCCGGCCCCGGATACAGGCTCAGCGCCAAGGTCGACAAGCCGATCCGGCTGAAGGAGGCGAAGGCGGGCAACGGCAGCGGCACCAAGTTCCTCGCCGACTACGAGATCATCGACCGTGACTCGGGCCAGTTCCGCGTCAACTGCAAGCTCGTCAACTTCGCCAACAGCAACTACGTCAGCCTCACCCTCATCATCTTCTGGGACCCGCCGGACGTGAACCCCGCGCAGGCGGCCTACGAACGCGATCTGGCCGAGTACCGCAAAGAGGTGGCCAAGCTCCAGCGTGCCGCGTACGCCCGCGCCGTACGGGAACGGGCGGAGCTGGTCAGCAAGGTGCGCAGGCGCCCGCCGGAGGAACTGCGCAAGGAAGAGCGGCAGTCGGTCTTCGCCAACCTGATCACCCAGCTCGACCTCTTCCACGGACGCCGCCCCCATCTCGGCTCCGAGCTGATCCGGCAGATGTTCGACGTCGACCGCATGCTCTACTTCGTCGCCCCGGACTTCTGGCGGCCCGGCGCCGCCTCCGCCGCCGGCGAGCACTCCCAGGGCCGGGTCCCCGTCCCGACGCACGACTGGGACCTCACCGAGGGCGATCCGCTCGCCGGCGCGACCGTGCCCAGCCACTACGCGCACACCAGCGCCAACAACCCGCCGGAGGCCGCACACCCGGTGAACCTGGGCAAGCCCGAATGGCGCATCAACTACCCGCTCACCGAGAACGCGCAGGCCGCGCCGATGGGCAGCTCCCTGGGCTGGCTGATCCAGACCGACGGCGACGAACGCCGCAACGAGTTCCTCAACTCCGCCTGGGTCACCGCCGTCCTGCCCATCCGGGCGGGACACGAGGTCGAGGCCCTCGGCTGGCTGATGGGCGCACACGTCGAGGGCGAGGCCGCGCTCGCCAAGCCCTACCCCTGGCAGACGGGCGACCCGGACACCTACCGGGACAAGACCATCGGCCAGGTCCTGGAGCTGCGCGCCCGTGAACTCCAGGAGAAGAACACCGACATCGCCAACACGCTGCGCGCCGAGAAGGTCTTCGAGACCGGCTTCGACCCGCTCGACGGCGGCTTCCGGCCCGCCGAGCCGTACAAGGTCTTCGACCAGTGGGTGGAGGTGCTGCCCACCGACCAGGTGGTCGCGGTCGAGGTCCAGTACGACCCCAAGACCGGACAGCAGCGGTGAGGCTGCATATCTCCTGGGCCGACCGACCGCACTTCCTGCTCAAGAGGGCGGTGGCGGAGATCCACCTGGACCCGCCCTTCCCCGACTGGTGGCAGAGCGGCACGGGCCGGACCGTGGCACCGCTCTCGCAGGACGACACCGGCGCGGTCTTCGACGTCCCTGCCAAGACGCCGATGCGACTCGACGTGCGGGTCACCCCCTCGGCCGGAGGCCGCGCCGGCCCCGTTGGCCTGGAAGTCGTCCAGTTGCTCCGGCTCACCGAACAAGGCGTGCCCATCTACGACGGGCACGCCATCAACCGCACAGTCGTGGCCATGCACAAGACCCACCCCGGCCAGGACGTCGTACCGGGGCAGAAGCCCGTCGTGCTCCCGGAGGGCGGCCCCGCGCAGGTCTTCACCGGGCCCCACCCGCTTCTCACCACGGGCCCCCGCGCCGCCTCGCTGCGCGTCGCCGCCGACTTCCTCGACATCACCGGCCTGTGGTGGGAGCTGCACCACAAGCCGACGCTCCGCAAGGGAGTGCCGGGCTCCCCGGCCGCCTACCGCCAGTGGCACTTCAACTCCTGGTACCTCGATCCGGAATGCGCCGGGCAGCCCACCCGGCTGCGCGTGCTGGCCAGCACCTGGGGCGTGCCACTGGTCTGGTTCGCGGCCCTGCCGCCCACCGCGATGGGCCCGCTCCCCGCACAGACCCGGATCGGCGGCGCGGTCTTCTACCGCCCCGTGTTCAGCGCCTACCCCTACCCGTCGGACCGCGAGAAGGGTCTGACCTCCCCCGTGCACAGCCTGCTGGGCATGGAACAGCTCGCCCGCTATCTGCTCCAGGGACGCAACCGGTCACAGGCCCCGGGCATCGGCTATTACTCCCCGTACGACACCTGGCTCCTGGATCACTTCCGCAGGTCCGAGGAAGAGGAGGAAGAGGACGGACCGCAGACCTGGCCGAGCAAGCACATCCTGAACCTGCCCATCGCCCTGGAGCACCAGTTGGCGCGCTCCGCCACTCTGCTGAAGGAGGCGGACAACCCCGAGCAGCGGGTGCTGCTGATGCCCTGGCCCGCCGCGGGCGGCGTCGACGGCGCCTACGACCACACGATGCGCGCGGGACTCGCCCCGCACATCGCCCAGGCAGTGGCGCTGCTCTGGTCGACCGGGGCGCTCGGCGGGCGCGGCCAGCCGCTGTCCGTGCGCGGACTCGCCCCCATCGCGTTCCACGGCGGCTCCTCCGCGCCGCTGCGGCTGGACCCACTGCTCTGGATCGCGGGCTACAGCCGTGGCGGGGACGCCGTCACCAGGACCGTGGAGAACAACGGCGAGAGCCTCGCCCGGGTGATCTCGGTCGACGACGGCCGGATCAACCGCCGCCGCGACGGCTTGCTCCGTGCCGCCGCCGCGGCGGCACGCGCGGGGCGGCGTCTGCGGGTGTTCGTGGTGAAGTCCCCATACACCGGACCCGTTCCCCACTCCCTGCTCGAGGAGCTGACCCGCGCGAAGGCCGACGTCACACTGCTGCCGGGCGGCGACTACACCGCCTTCTGGGCACGGCCCCCCAACGGGTCGGCCTGGCAGCGCTATCTGTTCGCCGACTGGGACAAACACGCCGAGGACGTAGCCAAGGACCTGGCCGCAGAGACCCGCGCCGCCACGCGGGGCAAGGACTACGAGAACCCGTACGACGCCATGCGGCACATGCTGGCCGTCGTCGGCGGCCAGGTCTTCGACACCGAGCCCCAGCACACGGCCAGCCGCGGTTTCCTGGAGGAGTGCCTCGGCCCCTGAGGGGGACGCCGTGGGATTTGGCCGGCCATAGTGTGTTCTCGCAGGTCAGCGTGGACGTGATCGCGGCTTCAGAGGCAAGTCCGGAAGCTCCGGTGCCCGCAGTGGTGCTCCGTCGTACCCGTGCACTTCGCCGAATCGGGTCCCTTCCATCCAGTCCTCGCGCGCACGCTCGACCTCCTCCTGTGTGCGGGCGACGAAGTTCCACCACATGATCAGTTCCTCGTCGAAGGGCTCGCCGCCGAGCAGCATGAACTCCGCGTCCGACGCGGCCCGCAGGGGCAGCTCGCTGCGTCCGCAGCCCAGGTAGAGCATCGAGCCCGGCAGGACTGGTACGCCGTCGACGTGCACCTCGCCCGCCATCGACAGGACCCCGTACTCGAAGTCGGGGTCGAGCGGCAGGCGGGCCTCGGTGCCGGAGGTCAGGGTGAGGTCGGCGCCGACGATCGGTGTGTACGTGGTGCCGGGGGACGTGGCGCCGTCCAGGGCGCCGAGGATCACCGTCGCTCGCAGGCCGGGCGCGGTGACCGTCGGCAGCTCGGCGTGGTGCTCGAACTCAGGGTCGGTGTGCCGGTGCGCGTCCGGCAGCGCCACCCACAGCTGCGCTCCGTGCAGGAGGCGGGCGTGCGGCTTCGGTGACTCCTCCGAATGCGAGATGGCCCGGCCCGACGTCATGAGGCCGAGCTCGCGCGGGCGGATGGTCTGCAGGCTGCCGGTCGAGTCGCGGTGCAGCACCTCGCCTTCGTGCAGCCAGCTCACGGTCTGCAGGCCCATGTGCGGGTGGGGCGGCACCTGCATGCCGGGTTCGTCGGCGATGTCGTCGGGGCCGTAGTGGTCGACGAAGGCCCACGCCCCGATCATGCGGCGCCCGAGGTTCGGCAGCAGCCTGCGGACCTCGGTCGACGCGCCGAGCCGTACCCGGCGCGGGCTCAGCAGCTCACGGACGGGTTCGGCGACGACGAACCCGCGCCCGCCGCACAGCGAGGGAACCGCCTGACGGTCAAGGTTGCTCATGCGGCTCAACCTAGCTTGCGATCATGGCGGGCGGCAGAGTCCTCCCGTACGTCTCCCCGTACCGGTGGCTGCGCAATCTGCTCCTCGCGCGGCCGGGAACCGCAGCGGGGTTCGAAAGGCGTCACACGAATGGGCTAATCAGGCGCAGGCCGCATCAGACCGGTCCGATCGCCGCAACCGTGCCTCAGCAGGCCCTTTGTCTCGCGATCCGTGCACGCTGCGTGACTCTCCTGGTTGCGGGAGGAAGCGGTACGGAGCGGAGTGGAGGGGAGGCGTGCGTCGTCCGTGGCGAGAGTCGATTCTGCCCGTCGCGCGCTCCAAGGGAGTGATCACCCATGACGCAGGGCGAGGCCTTCACCAACCCCGACGGGCTTGCGGGCCTGACGGCCTATGACCAGACCGGCGAGAAGATCGGCAGCGTCGAGCAGGTCTACCTCGACGACCGTACCGGCCGCCCCGAGTGGGTGACCGTGAAGACCGGTCTCTTCGGGATGAAGCAGAGCTTCGTCCCGCTCGCCGGCGCCCGTCGCCAGGAGGACCAGCTGCATGTGGCGACCACGAAGGAGGCCGTCAAGGAGGCCCCGCGCGTGGACGCCGACCAGCACCTTGAGCCGGAGGAGGAGCACGAGCTCTACCGGCACTACGGGCTCGCGCGGCCCGAGGCCACCGCCGGCGGCATGGCAGGCGGCGTGGCGGGCGGTGGCATGCGGCCCGGCGCCGCCGGCCGCGGCGACCTGGCCGGAGCGGGTGCGGGAGGCGGTCGTGAGTTCGCGACCCGCGCCGGAGCGGACCGCGACCGCAAGGGTGACGAGATGATCCGCTCCGAGGAGCGGCTGCACGTCGGCAAGGAGGAGGAGACGGTCGGCCGGGCCCGCCTGCGCAAGGTGGTCGTCACCGAGGACGTGACGACGTCCGTACCCCTTTCGCACGAGGAGGTCCGTGTCGTCCGCGAGCCCATCCGTGAGGGAGACGGCACGCGCGCGAAGATCGGCGAGGAGGAGGCCGAGGTGACCCTGCACGCCGAGAGGCCGGTGGTCAGCAAGGAATCCGTGCCCGTCGAGCGGGTCCGTCTGGAGACGGAGAAGGTCACCGAGAACCGCGAGGTCTCCGACCAGGTGCGCAAGGAGCAGATCGAGTACGACCAGGCCAAGGGTGAGCGCGGTCGTGGTGACGCCAAGGGCGAGAACTGGCGCGAGCGGAAGCAGGGCCCGCGCCACTGACGCCTCTCGCAGCTCCCCGGCCGGGGACGGCTGAGGGCGGAGGCGGAGACAGAGGCAGACCGCAGAGGGAGGGAACACTCGCAGCGAGTGTTCCCTCCCTTATGTGTGCCCCGCACCTCTCGTACGACACGAACCGTCGCGCTCGCGTTCGAGAATTGACCGTTGTGGCACATCTATTGACGCGGCTTGTTCAGGAAATTTATGGTCCCTGAACCCTCGAAGGCGAACCAGAGTGACGGAGAACAATGACGTACTCCCTCGGTGTACGGCCGCGCGCCGCCCGACTGACCGCGGTGTTCCTGGCCGGAGCGCTTGTCGCCTCGGTGCCGCCCGCGGCCTCGCAGACGGCGCGGGACAACGCCACGGCTGCTTCCGCCACTCCTCCCGCCACGGCCGCGCAGTGCCGCAAGGACGACGGCTGGACGCTCGGCACCACCCGCCCCGACACACAGGACACGCACCACGCCTACGTGGGCAACGGCTACCTGGGCCAGCGCGTACCGCCCAACGGTGCCGGATACGCCGACAGTGACGTCAAGACGGGCTGGCCGCTGTTCACCCCGCGCTACGACGGCTCCTTCGTGTCCGGCCTGTACGCGCACAACAAGCAGACCGCGGGGGACAGGCAGGCCGCCGCCGCCCTCCCCACGTGGTCCGCGCTCAACGTCAGCACCGGCGGAACACAGGGCGATACCTTCAACTCTTCGACGCCCACCGGCCGGATCTCCCACTACCGCCAGTCGCTGTTCCTCCACTGCGGCGTGGTGCGGACCTCGTTGACGTGGACCGCCGCCGACGGCCGCAGGACCGACCTCGTGTACGAGGTGCTCGCCGACCGCGCCGACCCGCACGCGGGCGCCGTACGCATGAGCATGACGCCGCACTGGAGCGGCCGGGCGACCGTGACCGACCTGTTGGACGGCCGCGGCGCCCGGCGCATCCGGCAGACCGGTGGCGGCGACCGGACCGACGGGCACCGAGAACACGGCCGGGCCCCCGCCCCGAGCATGGACGTGGCCTTCCGTACGGACGGCACGAACGTGGACGGTGCCGTCGCCTCCACACTCCGCGCCGAAGACGGCGCACAGGGGGCGCGCCCCGAACGCGCCGCCGAGGCACCGAAACTGACGGCACGCCAGTCGCTGTCGCTGCCCGTCCGTCGCGGTCGCTCGTACGGCTTCACCAAGTACGTGGGCGTCGACACCGCCCTGACGTCCCGCGCGCCGCGCCGCGCCGCGACCGCGACCTCGCGGCGCGCCGCCGACCGCGGCTGGCAGGCACTTCTCCGCTCACACACCGCCGCTTGGTCGCGGCTGTGGCGCAGCGACATCGAGGTGCCCGGGCAGCGGGACATGCAGACGTGGGTGCGTTCCGCGCAGTACGGACTGTTCTCCAGCACCCGCGATGGCGCGGCGAACAGCATCGCTCCTGCGGGGCTGAGCAGCGACAACTACGCGGGTCTCGTCTTCTGGGACGCGGAGACCTGGATGTACCCGGGGCTGCTCGCCACCCGCCCCGAACTCGCCAAGTCCGTGGTCGACTACCGCTACCGCACCCGTGCGGGCGCGCGGGAGAACGCCCGCAAGCTCGGCTACGGCGGCCTCTTCTACCCCTGGAACAGCGGGAGTTCGGGCAACCTGGCCAAGGAGTGCCACAGCGTCGACCCGCCGCACTGCCGCACCCAGATCCACCTCCAGTCCGACATCTCCCTCGCCACCTGGCAGTACTACCTCGCCACCAAGGACGCCCGCTGGCTGCGCGAGCGCGGCTGGCCCGTGCTGAAGGGCATCGCCGAGTTCTGGGCGGACCGCGTCAGCCGCAACGCGGACGGCAGCTACTCGATCAAGGACACGGCCGGGCCCGACGAGTACAGCAACGGCGTCGACGACGCGGTCTTCACCAACGCCGGCGCCGTCACCGCCCTGCGCCACGCCACCCGCGCCGCCGAACTGCTCGGCCGGCAGGCCCCTGCCAGGTGGAAGTCGATCGCCGACCGCATCCGGATTCCGTACGACAAGAAGCGCAAGGTCTTCCAGCAGTACGACGGCTACAAGGGCAGCACCATCAAGCAGGCCGACACCGTCCTGCTGATGTACCCGCTGGAATGGCCGATGCCCGAGGGCGCCGCCGCAGGAACCCTCGACTACTACGCCCAGCGCACCGACCCCGACGGTCCGGCCATGACGGACTCGGTGCACGCCATCGACGCCGCCGGGATCGGCGAGGCCGGCTGCTCCACGTACACCTATCTGGAGCGCTCCATCAAGCCGTTCGTACGCGGTCCCTTCGCCCAGTTCTCGGAGGCCCGCGGCGAGAAGGCGGGCGCCGAGGACCCGCTGTCGGGCTCGCCCGCGCACGACTTCCTCACCGGCAAGGGAGGCTTCCTGCAGGTCTTCACCAACGGCCTGACCGGCCTGCGGATGCGGGAGAACCGACTCCACCTCGACCCGATGCTGCCCCCGCAGCTCGACCGCGGCGTCAACCTGCACGGTCTGACCTGGCAGGGCAGGACGTACGACATCGACCTCGGCGCCCACCACACCACCGTGCGCCTCACCGGCGGCGAGCCGATGACGCTCGACACCCCGCAGGGCGAGCAGGTCGTCAGCAAGGGCGCCCCGGCCGTCCTCAAGACCCGCCGCCCCGACCTCAAGCCCACCACGAACGCGGCCCGCTGCACCAGTGCCACGGCCACCTCCCAGCAGCCCGGCATGTACGCGGGCGCAGCCGTCGACGGCAACACGGCCACGGCCTGGGTCCCGGACGGCGCACGCGGCCGGCTGACCACGCACCTCGCCCGGCCCGTCCACGTCAAAAGGGTCACCCCGACCTGGAGCGACACCAAGCCCGCGGCCCACACCATCGAGCTCTCCCTCGACGGCAGGCACTGGCACCGCGCGAGCGCGGACACGGGCGAGGGACGACTCGCACGCTATGTGCGGGTGACGGTGCGCGGTGACGCGAAGGCGAAGAAGCATCCGGGCATCGCCGAGCTGACGGTCAACTAGGTGTCCGGGTGTATTGAGCCGCAGGGGCGATACACCTGGCGCCGGGGCATTGTCGCTACGGCCGCCGGGACGGCAGCGGACGCAGCGTGGGCCACTGGGCCAGTATGGCGGTGCGCATCGCCGTCGCGAGGCGGCCCAGGTCGGCCAGCTCGCCACCCCCGGCGGTGAGGCGGCCGACGACTCCGAGGCGGTGTGCCAGGCGCTGCCGGGCCGTCGCCGTGCCCCAGTGCCAGTCCCGTTCCGACAGCTCGGCCAGGTGGTCCGTGGTGCCGCGCTGCGCCCGCTGGACCAGCGCGTCGCCCCGCAGCACCCAGCCCGCGCACGCGTCCGCGAGGTCGCACTCCGTGTCGGCGCCGGTGTCGGCGCCCGTGGCCTCGCGCCAAGCCGTGCGGTACGCGGTCTCGGCCGCCGCAAGGAGCGGCGGCGCCGGGGCGGTCGAGCACCAGCAGGTCGGAAAGCCGATGCGGAGGTAGGCGAGCTCGACGAGTCCGTTGCCCAGCGAGGCCTGCTCGAAATCGATGAACCTGACGCCGTCGGCGGTGTGCAGGTCGTTGCCGGGGCAGGGGTCACCGTGCAGGAGCGAGCGGTGCGGCGTGCAGGACAGGCGGTTCACCAGGGCGTCCAGCGCGGCCGGGACGGAGCGGGGCACCTCGACACCGAGTCTTCGGGCCAGCGCGAGGAAGGAGTCGATGTCGTCGTGGTCCGGGCCCGGCCAGGTGGGCAGAGTGCTCGCGGTGTCCGTGTCGGCGGCCGCGTGGAGCCGGGCCAGTGCGGCGGCGTACTCGACCACCCAGTCCTCGCGGGGCGGCCGTTCCTCCAGGTGCTCCAGGACCAGGACCCGGTCGTCGGGGTCGGTGCCGAGGAGTACCGGCACCACCGGTGGATCGACCCGGGAAGCGAGCCGCAGCGCGCCGACCTCGCGCGCGTACCTGTCGTCGGCGTCCGGCCCCTCCACGAGCTGCTTGATCACCACGGGCGTGCCGGACAACTCGGCGCGCCACACCCGTGACCGGGGGCTGCTGGCCAGTTCGCGGGCCCGGCCCGGCACACCCAGCCCGGCTCTCAGCTTCTCCCCGAACGGCAACCGTGACCGCATGTCCCACAGGCTCCTCAGCGTCGATGGCCCGGCGGCCGCGGCGCTGCTTTCCCGCAATGCCGGTGCCGGTGCCGAGCACAATAGGGGGCGCGGACTGCCGAGCGGTGCAAGGGGGTTGGGTGCGCCGATCCGGTCCCTGCCCTCGTACGCGCGGGGCCGGATCAGCGGGCCTGACCAGCCGTCAGGAGGCGGACAACTCCTCTCGGACCGTCCTGGCCGCCACGACCAGGTTCTCCAGGGACGCGCGGGTCTCGGGCCAGCCGCGCGTCTTCAGGCCGCAGTCCGGATTGACCCACAGCCGTTCCGCGGGGATCGCCTCAAGCCCCTTGCGCAGCAGGGCCGCTGCCTCCTCGGCGTCGGGCACGCGCGGGGAGTGGATGTCGTAGACGCCGGGGCCTGCCTCGCGCGGGTAGCCGTGGGCGGCGAGTTCGCGGGCGACCTGCATGTGGGAGCGGGCCGCTTCCAGGCTGATGACGTCGGCGTCGAGGTCGTCGATGGCCTGGACGATGTCGCCGAACTCGGCGTAGCACATGTGCGTGTGGATCTGCGTGTCGGGCCGCACCCCGCTCGTGGTGAGGCGGAACGCCTCGGTGGCCCAGGCGAGGTAGGCGGGGTGGTCGGCGGCGCGCAGGGGCAGCGTCTCGCGCAGGGCGGGCTCGTCGACCTGGATGACGGACGTCCCGGCCGCCTCCAGGTCGGTCACCTCGTCGCGCAGTGCGAGGGCGACCTGGCGGGCGGTGTCGGCGAGCGGCTGGTCGTCGCGGACGAAGGACCAGGCGAGCATGGTGACGGGGCCCGTGAGCATGCCCTTGACGGGGCGCTCCGTCAGGGACTGGGCGTACGTCGTCCAGCGCACCGTCATCGGCTCCGGTCGCGAGATGTCACCGGCGAGGACCGGCGGACGCACATAGCGGGTGCCGTACGACTGGACCCAGCCGTGCTGCGTGGCGAGGTAGCCGGTGAGCTGCTCGGCGAAGTACTGCACCATGTCGTTGCGTTCGGGCTCGCCGTGCACCAGGACGTCGAGGCCCGTCTTCTCCTGGAAGGAGATCACCTCCTGGATCTCGGCCCTGACGCGCTCCTCGTACCCGGCGGCGTCGATCCGTCCCGCCCGCACATCGGCGCGGGCCGTGCGCAGTTCGGTGGTCTGCGGGAAGGAGCCGATGGTGGTGGTCGGCAGCAGTGGGAGGCCGAGGGCGGCGCGCTGGGCCGCCGCGCGCTCGGGGTAGGGCTGGGAGCGGCGGGCGTCGGCCTCCGTGACGGCGCCGGCGCGGGCGCGGACGGCCGGGTCGCGGGTGATGGGGGAGCCTGCCCGGGACGCCAGATCGGCGCGGTTGGCGGCGAGTTGGGTGGAGATCGTGTCGGTGCCCCGGGCCAGGCCCCGGGCGAGCGTCACGATCTCGGTGGTCTTCTGGCGGGCGAAGGCCAGCCAGCGCAGGATCTGCGGCTCGATGTCCCGTTCCAGGGTGGCGTCGACGGGGACGTGGAGGAGGGAGCAGGAGGCGGCCACGTCGACCCGGTCGGCCAGGCCGAGCAGGGTGCCGAGGGTGGCCAGGGACTTCTCCAGGTCGTCGACCCAGATGTTGCGGCCGTTGACGACCCCCGCGACCAGCCGTTTGCCGGGCAGCCCGCCGGCGGCGGCGAGCGCGTCGAGGTTGGCGGCCGCCGCATCGGTGAAGTCGAGGGCGAGGCCCTCGACCGGGACCTTGGCGAGCAGGGGAAGGGCGTCGCCGAGCCGGTCGAAGTACGAGGCGATGAGGAGCTTGGGCCGGTCGGTGAGGGCGCCGAGGTCGCGGTAGGCGCGCTCGGCCGTGTTCAGTTCGGCCCGCGTACGGTCCTGGACGAGCGCGGGCTCGTCGAGCTGGACCCACTCGGCGCCCGCGGCGCGGAGGTCGGCGAGCACCTCGGCGTACACCGGCAGGAGACGGTCGAGGAGGGTCAGCGGGTCGAAGTCGGCGGCCACCCCGGGTGCGGGCTTGGCGAGCAGCAGGTAGGTGACGGGGCCGACGAGGACGGGGCGCGCCGAGAGGCCCAGCGCATGGGCCTCCCCGAACTCGGTGACCTGCTTGGTGGAGTCGGCGCGGAAGACGGTGCCGGGCCCCAACTCCGGCACCAGGTAGTGGTAGTTGGTGTCGAACCACTTCGTCATCTCCAGCGGCGCCACGTCCTGGGTGCCGCGCGCCATCGCGAAGTAGCCGTCGAGCGCGTCCCTCTCGACCGCGGTGCGGTGACGCTCGGGGACGGCGCCGACCATGACGGTGGTGTCAAGGACGTGGTCGTAGTACGAGAAGTCGCCGGTCGGGACTTCGTCGATGCCGGCGTCGGCGAGTTCGCGCCAGTTCGAGCGGCGAAGCCCGGCGGCGGTGGCCGCGAGGGCGTCCGCGGTGACGCGGCCCTTCCAGTAGCCCTCGATCGCCTTCTTGAGTTCGCGGTCACGACCCTGACGGGGGTAGCCGTACACGGTGGCCCGTGCTGCCGCGGCTGCGGGCTTGGTGGTCACGGAGATCTCCTTCGCGAGATGAATCCCTGAGATCCCGGAGACGGGACGAGAGCGCGAAGGGCGACGGACCGGACGGGCCGGGAGCGCGCGGTCGGCGCGGTCGCCCGTCTGGTATGCACGCCGACCCGCCCACGAGGTCACCGGGATATCCGCGCACGAATGGTTCGGGCGTGGACAGCGGGCAGGTCTTCGGACTCGCGGGCCTCGTCCACCGCCTTCGGAAGAAGGCGGGCGGACACCTACTGGCCGTCGCTTCCCAGAACCGGTCTCGCGGTTCCAGTGCGTGTGACGGCGGTCGTTCCCGCTCACCGCTGCGGGGCAGTCCCGGATTCACACCGGGTTCCCTCTTGCGACGCTCCCGTCTGGCGGACGGGGCGAACCAGCTGCACCGATCACCATACGGGGCCGTCGACCGCTGTTCCGGGTCGCCCTCGGCATTCGGACGGTGAGGAGGAACACGTGCCGTGGACGCTTCGCCGGCGCGGCGGGCGGGAAAGCGACGGCGATGTTCGGCCGCGCGACTCCTTGTCGCGCCTGCCCGCGCGCGCCCTTTGGCAAGCTGCACACGTGACCGACACCCCTTTCGACGAGGCCGATCTGCGCGACCGGATGGAACGGAACCTGGCGGAACACGCCTGCCACCTGCACCGGCGCATGCCGGGTGCGAGCGTCACGGAGACCGACGACCTGCTGATCGCCGACAGCGGCCTCGATGACGACACGTTCAACATCGTCGCCGCGGCCCGCTTCACCTCCGAGACCGCACCGGCCCGCGTAGCCGAGACCACTCGGGCGCTGGCCGGAACGGGCCGCCCCTTCTCCTGGTGGGTCGGCCCCGCGACGACACCGCCCGACCTGACCGACCGCCTCACCGCCGCCGGCCTGCCTGCCACGGACGACGAGACGGCCATGTGGGCGGAGCTCGCCCCCACCCTGCCGCGCCCCTCCGCGCCCGGCCTCGACATCCGGCACGTGACCACGACCGCTCAACTCGCCGACTGCGCCACGATCCTCGCCGCGAACTGGACCCCGCCCGCCACCACCGTGCGCGACTTCTACGACCGGGCCGCGCGCCAGGTACTCGACCCGGACTGCCCGGCCCGCTTCCTGGTCGGCTACGCGGGAGGCCGCGCGGTCTGCTGCGCCGAGGTCTTCCTGCACGCGGGCGTCGCCGGGATCTACAACATCTGCACCCTGGCCGCCCACCGCGGCCGCGGATACGGCGGCGCAGTCACCCTCGCCGCCCTGCACACCGCCCGCGACCAGGAGTACGTCCACGCCGTCCTCCAGGCATCCACCGACGGCGAACCGGTCTACCGCCGCCTGGGGTTCCGCTCCTGCGGCCGGTTCACCGAACACGCCTCGCCCGCCGCGCGACCGCCGTTCGGCTTCGCCTATTGAGCACCGGCCTCCGGCTGCGCCCGGCACTCCCGCGCCCGGCGACCGGCCCCGCTGAGCAGATCGACGCGCTGACCCGCCCCCTCCTTGAGGACGTAGAGGGTGCCGTCCCCGGGGGACCAGTCGCGGGGGACGAGGAAGATCCGGTCCCCGGAGACGTGGAACAGGCGCAAACCGGCGTACTCGTACGCGTACTGGCTCCCCTTGTCGGTGACGCGACGGTAGCAACTGCCGCCGCCCCGGATCATCAGGTCCTTCGCACTGAAGACGACGACCGCGGGGAACTCATCGCGCAGGGTCCGCTCGGTCAGCTCCGCACGGCCCCGGCCGGCGATCGCCGCGTACGACGACACGGCCCAGAACAGTGACAGGACGCAGATGAACAGTGTGAGCCCCCAGAGCCGCAGGTCACGACGTTCCCGGGTGCGGGCGTACGCGCTGAGGGAGAAGCCGCCGATCGCGGCGAGCGGCAGCAGCAGGTCGGACAGCCAGGGGCTGAGCGGATACAGCGGTACGAGCGCGACGGGCACCGCCCAGGCGAACCGCAGCACCCGCACGGCGCGGGCGAGCCGTTCCGGTTCGCTCGCGGCCCGGCGCAGCAGCCCGAGCGTGCCGAGCGCGAGGCCCGCGGCCAGCCAGGCGGGGAGGTAGAGAGCGCCGACGCTGCGCAGCAGGTAGTCGCTGGTGGAGAAGTGGAAGACGGTGTCGCGCAGCCCGAGCGCCCTGGTCTCGGCGTCGGTGCTCGCCCAGCCGAAGTAGAAGAGCACGGAGGTCAGGAGGGTGACGAGGGAGCCGATGGCTCCGACGATCTCCACCCAGCCGATGCCGGGTTCGGGGGAGGGTGGGGGAGGGGGAGGGAGCGGCGGTGGAGGTGGGGCTGGTGGGGGCTCTGGGGCGGGTTCCGGTTCGGGTTCCGGTTGTGGCTCCGGTTCCGGCTCCGGCTCCGGCTCCGGTTCAGGTTCCGGTTCGGCTTCCGGGGGCTCGCTCATCGTGTAAGTGCGCTCGCCGGGCCGGGTGAACCGGGTGAACCGGCTGAAACGGAGGAGCGGGGTGACTGCGACGCGGGGGACGCAACGGGTGGTGGTGAGGACGACCGCGAGGGCGGCTGCCCGATATCGCTCCAGTTGACGGTGAACGCCGCCTGTTTGACGACCCTGGCTCCGTTCTTCGTCACCAGCGTCACGTCGATCACCGTCGGTCGTCGGCCGCCGAAGCCGTCGGGTCCCGGCAGGTCCACGGAGATCGACGCGTCCTTGCAGCACCGCGCCTTGTCGTTTTCGTCGCCGAAGGGCTTCAGGGTGATCGGGTCCGGCAGTTCCGGCGCGCGCAGTTCGACGGTGTCCGGCGCGTCCGGCCAGGTGCCTTGGAAGTAGGCGGTCGTGCCCGGCGCGTAGCTGCCGTCCGTGGCGGCGATCATGCTGTCGCAGGCCATGGTGCCCGCGGGAGCGGACCGCAGCGCCACTCGTTCACCGGGATGCCGCCGGTAGTAGGCGACGAAGCGCTGCAGGACCGCGAAGGCGTCCCCGTCCTTGCACAGGTACCCGGTGTTCCCGGCCGAGTACCCGGCCGCACGCAGCCCCGCTTCCGCCTTGACCGCGACGGCCATTCCGCCGGGATCACCCTGTGCGGCCTCGCAGACGCCGGCGAGCCCTTCGATGACCTTCCAGGCCTGCCGGGTCGCCGAGTTGTCGACCCGCTTGTTGGGGTCGACCGCGCTGTTGTACGCCTGCCGGCACTCGCCCTTCTGCAGCAGGTCGTACAGGCTGTCGGGCTCGAACGCCTCATCCGTGTTGGGCGACTTGGGTCCCCACGGCAGCCAGGCGGGCGCCTTCCCTCCGCCGCCTCCGCCGCCACTTCCGCCACCGCCGCTCCCGCTGCCACCACTACCCCCGCCGGCGTCTCCGCCACCTGTCTGCCACGCCCCGTCCGACGTACCGCCCGACGACCCGCCCGACGACCCGTCCGTCGTGGCGCCCCCGGAGTCGCCGCTGCCACTTCCGCCGGTCGCCGTCCCCGACCCCGTACCCGTGCCGCCGTCCGGCGAGCCCGAGCCGCCTCCACCACCCCGCGCCCCGCCGCCGGGTGACGCCACTCCTCGTATCCCGAAGAACAGCCCCACCACCAGCACGAAACCAACGACGGCAAAGGCCCACGTCGGCACCCGAAGGGCACGCGAACCGAAGCGAAAAGCCATGACGACACCCCCGTTTCGCCTCCCTTCATCATGCTGCGGGCAGGCGGCGCCCGGAATCCCTTTCACTTTCACCGAAGGCCCGGGTCGTCTACGCACACGGGCTGAGGGCTCATGGACGCCAGTAGAGCGCGGGGTCGGGGTGGTCGACGAAGCCCAGGTCCCGGTAGAGCGGTTCGCCTTCGGGGGAGGCGTACAGATCCACGCGCGAGGCGCCTTGGGCGCGGAACCAGTCGAGCAGCGCCCGCATGACCGCCCGGCTGTGGCCGCGCCGCCGGTACGCCGGGTCGGTGACCACGCCGATCACATGGCCGACACGGCCGCTGGGGTTGTGCGGACCGGGGAACCATTGCTCGACGGTGCCGATGCCGCAGGCGGCGAGGCCGTGGTCACCGTCCACGACGAGGATGCGGGCGGCGTCGGCCGTCAGCTGCTCGCGCAGGACCGAGGCGAGGTTGCGGCGCCATCCGTCCTCCTCCGGCGAGGGGTTGAAGTACTCCCCGCCGAGGGTCTCGAAGAGCAGCGTGCGCAGGCGGACGAGTTCGGGGATGTCGGCCGCCACCGCTTGGCGAACGTCGGTGCGGGCGATGGCGGGTTGTGCCGTGGGCTGTCTCATGACGATCAGGCTCATGTAAGGCACTTGTACGCCACAACCCTTACAGTCATGCCCCTGCCCGTCCCGTTGATCGCGCGCGTGGAGCGAGGTAGGAAGGGCATCATGACGACTCTCGGCGTGGTGTTCCGTCCCCAACTTCCCCCTGAGCGCCTGCGCGCGATGGTGCGCACCGCCGACGAGGCGGGGCTCGCGGAGCTGTGGCTCTGGGAGGACTGCTTCCTGGAGAGCGGCATCGCCGCCGCGGCAGCCGCCCTGGCATGGTCCGAGCGGCTGCGGGTGGGCGTCGGACTGCTGCCGGTGCCGCTGCGGAACGTGGCTCTCACCACGATGGAGACGGCCACCCTGCACCGGCTGTTCCCCGGCCGCGTGATGGTCGGCGTCGGGCACGGCGTGCAGGACTGGATGGGGCAGGTGGGGGCCCGGGCCGAGTCGCCGATGACCCTGCTGCGCGAGCATCTGGACGTGATGCGGGCCCTGTTGGCGGGCGAGCGGGTCACGACCCGGGGGCGGTACGTCCGGCTCGACGGTGTCGCGCTGGACTGGCCGCCCGCGTCGGCGCCCCCGGTCTACGCGGGCGCCCGCGGCCCCCGCTCACTGCGGCTCACCGGCGAGGCCGCCGACGGCACGATCCTGGACGCCGGCACGCCACCGGAAGGAGTGCGCCGCGCACGCCAACTCATCGCCGAGGGGCGGGAGTCGACGGGCCGGGAGGGGCCGCACCCCGTCGTGGTGTATCTGCTCGCCGCCCCGGGACCCGACGGGGAGGCCCGGTTGCGCGCCGAGCTCCGGCGCGAGGGCCGGGACGGCGGTCCTGGCATCGGAGTCGCCGGGGACGCGGAGGACGTGGTGAAAGCCGTCCGGCGGCTCGCCGACGCGGGGGCCGACACAGTCGTCCTGCAACCCACCGCCGACGAACCGGACCCGGAGGGGTTCATCCGCTTCGTCACGGACAGGGTGCGCCCGCTCGTGGCTTGAGAGCCTGTCTTTGAACCCCCGCCTGCGCAGGCGGGGGTTCAAAGACAGGCTCTGAGAGGCAGCTGAGGGGGCGGGCGGCCCGACCTCGGCCGCCCGGCGCTCACTCCTTGGCCGCCGCGTCCGTCAGCCGCAGGCCGTTCGCCCAAATGGTGTTGAGCGTCGTGACGAGCCGCTCGTACGGAATGCGCTGCCCGAGCACGAACACCAGGTACGCCATGCGGCTCACCATCACGGACAGGGCGTGCGCGGTGATCAGCGGATCGAGGCCGGCGTCGGCCTGGCCGTTCTCCTGGAGGGACCGGATCAGCTTGGCGTTGCGCCGGGCGAAGGCGTTGCCGCGTTCGATGCGCAGCGCCATGAACTTCTCGTCCACCTGGGCGACCTGCTCGAACAGCGCCATCAGGCGCGCGTTCTTTCTGTACGCGCGCAGGTACTCGCGGTTCGAGGCGTCGATGAGCTCGCGGGGGTCGGTGATTCCGGTGCGCTCGCGCAGATGCGGGTGGAGCATCTCCTCCTGCACCTGCTCGACGAGTGCCTGGAAGATCTCTTCCTTGCTGTTGAAGTACGTGTAGAACGACCCGGAGGCGACATGCGCCGCCTTGGAGATGTCCGTGATGCGGGCGTCCAGGTACCCGTCGCGCTCGAAGACCTGGCGGGCGGCGACGATCAGGGCGTTGCGCGTCCGGACGCCGCGGGCGCTGCGGGGCGTGATCGGTTGCTTCTGGCCGCCGTCCGCGGCCGCGGCCTGGGCAGCCACTGCGATCCATTCACTGTCGGTCGAATCTGTACGTATCGGTGGCAGCGGATGCTATCAGCCGACCTCGGAGAGGAACTCCAGGAGAGCGGCATTCACCTCATCGGGCCGCTGCTGCTGGACCCAGTGGCCCGCGCCGTCGAGCACGACGGTGCCGCGCCGGTCGGTCAGCATCCGGTCGAGGCCCTTCGCCGGCATGAACTGCGCCACGGGGTCCCTGGAGCCGGTGAGGAAGAGCGAGGGCTGGGTGACGCGGCGGTCGGCCAGGTGCTCGGTGAGGGCCCAGTTGCGGTCCAGATTGCGGTAGTAGTTGAGGCCGCCGGTGAAGCCGGTCCGCTCGAACGTCTCGATGTAGTAGGCGAGTTCGGCCTCGTCGAGCCAGGGTGGGGGCGGCAGCTCGGCCTCCGTCATGTCGGGGCGCTCCGCCCACTGGGCGGAGTACATCTCCTTCGATACGAGGGTCCTGCGCACGTTCCTGCGCAGGGCCGCGTCCGCGGTGCCCGGCTCCTGGAACCACACCATGTAGAAGTCGTCACCGAGTCGCTTGCGCAGGATCGACAGGGGCGGTGCCGGTGCCCGCGGGGTCACGGGCACGCTCATTCCGGCGACCGCGCGCACTCGCTCCGGATGCGCGAGGGCCGTCTGCCACACCACGTTGGCGCCCCAGTCGTGCCCCACGAGGACCGCGTCGCCCGCGCCCACGTCGTCGAGGATCGCGATCAGATCGCCGCAGAGCGTCAGGATGCCGTACGCGTCGGGGTCGGCGGGCCGCGAACTCCCGCCGTAGCCCCGCATGTCGGGGACCAGGACGCGGTGCCCCGCCTCCGCCAGCGCGAAGAGCTGATGACGCCAGGAGAACGCGAGCTCGGGAAAGCCGTGGCACAGCAGCACCGGGGGCTTGCCGGGCCGGGCGCCCCCGTGGTCGTAGACCCGGAGGGTGACGTCGCCGACGGTCACCCGGCGCGTCGCGACGCGCTCCCAATCGGCGATCGGGATGTGTGTCCTCATGCGCAGATCTCCTGTGGGCCGCAGGAAGTATTGAACTTGACGTTGGGTTCGAATGTACAGGGCGGGCGCAGTGCCTACTGGGTGGCGGTGATCGTGCGGGGTGGCGCGCGCGGTGCGCCGGCGGGCAACATCGTCGGATGCCTCATCTAGGACTGGTGACCGTGGTCGTGCGTGACTATGACGAGGCGATCGTCTTCTATCGGGACGTCGTCGGATTCGAGCTCTTGGAGGACACCCGGATCGACGACGACAAGCGGTGGGTGGTCGTCGCTCCGCCCGGCTCGCGGGAGACGGCGGTGCTCCTGGCCAGAGCCGCGGCCGGGGAGCAGGCGGCCCGGGTCGGTGACCAGACCGGCGGCCGGGTCGGCTGGTTCCTGAACACCGACACGTTCGACCGTGACCACGAGCGGATGCGTGCGGCCGGGGTGGTCTTCGAGGAGGCGCCGCGGACCGAGGCCTACGGTGTGGTTGCTGTCTTCCGGGATCTGTACGGCAACCGCTGGGACCTGATCCAGTTGAACCGAAGCGGTTGAACCGGAGCGGCTGAGCTCGACCGGCGACCGGTGGCGGCGGGCCACGGAGCCCCGCGGGCGCACCATTGAACCTGAATCCGGATTCAAGTACGTTGGCGGCACCCGAGTCGAGTGGAAGTGCGGTGCTGCGGGTGGGCGACGATCTGTGGGGCTCGTCGCCCAGGCGGTGACGACACGGTGGTGAGCACCCCGCCGAAGTCGGAGAGCGCCGCACCACGCACACACATACTCGGATCCCGCCCATGACCGTTGAAGCATCCGTCACCGTTGAAGCATCCGTGACCGTTGGAGGACCCGTGTTCGATGTGACCGACAGGGCCAAGGAGTACCAGGAGCGGCTGCTCGCCTTCATGGACGAGCACATCTACCCCGCCGAGGCGGTGTACGAGGCCCAGATGGCGGAGTCCGGCGATCCGCACTTCCAGCCCCCGGTCATCGAGGAGCTCAAGGCCGAAGCGAGGCGGCAAGGGTTGTGGAACCTCTTCCACCCGCACCCGGAGTGGGGACCGGGCCTGACCAACCTGGAGTACGCGACACTCGCCGAGATCATGGGCCGCAGCGCGCACCTCGCACCCGAGGCCACCAACTGCAACGCGCCGGACACCGGCAACATGGAGGTCCTCACGCTCTTCGGCACCGAAGAGCACAAGGAGAAGTGGCTGAAGCCCCTGCTCGCAGGCGAGATCGCCTCCGCGTTCGCCATGACCGAGCCCGCGGTCGCCAGCTCCGACGCCCGCAACATCGAGCTGCGGATGGTCCGCGACGGCGACGACTACGTCCTCAACGGCCGCAAGTGGTGGACCTCGAACGCCCTGCACAGCAACTGCAAGGTGCTGATCGTCATGGGCAAGACCGACCCGGAAGGGCCGAGCCACCGCCAGCAGAGCATGATGGTCGTCCCGCTCGACACGCCAGGGGTCACGGTGCTGCGCGGCCTGCCCGTCTTCGGTTACCAGGACCGTGAGGGCCACGCGGAGGTGCTCTTCGAGGACGTACGCGTTCCGAGCACCGCCCTGCTCGCGGGCGAGGGCGACGGCTTCATGATCAGCCAGGCCCGGCTCGGCCCCGGCCGCATCCACCACTGCATGCGCACGATCGGCATGGCGGAACGCGCCCTGGACCTGATGATCGACCGCGCCCAGTCCCGTACGACGTTCGGGGCGCCCCTCGCCGACCGGGCCAACATCCAGGACTGGATCGCCGAGTCCCGCATCGAGATCGACATGGCCCGCCTGCTCACTCTCAAGGCCGCACACCTGATGGACACCGTCGGCAACAAGGAAGCCCGTACGGAGATCGCCGCGATCAAGGTCGCCGCGCCCGAGGCCGCCCTCAAGGTCGTCGACCGCGCGATCCAGGTGCACGGCGGCGCGGGCGTCAGCGACGACTTCCCGCTCGCCAGTATGTACGCCCACCTGCGCACGCTGCGCCTCGCCGACGGGCCCGACGAGGTGCACAAGCGCACCATCGCCATGCGGGAACTGAGGCGCCGCGAGGCCGAGCGGAGCGCGCGATGAGCGGGCCGCTCGACGGACGGGTCGCCCTCGTCACGGGCGCGTCGCGGGGGATCGGCCTCGCGGCGGCCGCGGCCCTGCGCGACCAAGGCGCACAGGTCGTGATCACCTCGCGCAGCGAGGAGCGCGCCAAGGACGCGGCACGTGAACTCGGTGGATCCGTCGCCGGGTTCGGCGCCCACGCCACCGACGAAGGCGCCGCGCGCGCCTGCGTCGACCACACCGTAACGACGTACGGCCGTCTGGACATCCTCGTCAACAACGCCGGTACGAACCCGGCGTACGGGCCGGTCATCGACCAGGACCACGGGCGGTTCGCCAAGACGATGGACGTCAATCTGTGGGCGCCGATCCTGTGGACGTCGCTCGCGGTGAAGGCGTGGATGGGGGAGCACGGCGGGTCCGTGGTCAACACCGCCTCGATCGGCGGGCTTTCGGTCGCCAAGGACGTCGGGATCTACCACGTCTCGAAGGCCGCGCTCATCCACCTCACCAAGCAACTCGCCCTGGAACTCGGCCCGAAGGTCCGCGTGAACGCCATCGCCCCCGGTGTCGTCCGCACCAGGCTGGCCCAGGCGCTGTGGCAGGAGAACGAGGCGCGGGTCGCCGGGGCCACTCCGCTGGGTCGCATCGGCGAGCCCGAGGATCTCGGCGAGGCCGTCGCGTTCCTCGCCGGCGACGGCGCGCGCTGGATCACCGGCGAAACACTCGTCGTCGACGGCGGCCAGCTCCTCGGGTCCGGGCCATTGTGAGGCTCCACAGCCAGGTCATTCCCCTCGCGAACAGTCACCCCGGCAACTGTCGACCCAGGCGCCCCAACGGCGACAACACCATGCATACCGGTGACAGCGCCAGGCCGACGGCTGTCACCAGCAGCCCGTGACGCAGCCCCAGCGCACCGGCCAGGAAGCCGCCGAGCAACGAGCCGAGCGGGGTCAGTCCCATGCCGGCGAAGTTGATCGTGGCGACGACCCGGCCCTGGAGGAGGAGGGGCGTCACGGCCTGGCGCACCGCCATGAGCGTGACGTTCACCAGCTGGCCGAAGGCACCGAAGGCGAAGTTCACGGCCATGAGCAGACACACCGTCATGGGGGTGGCGCCGTGCTGTGCGGGGACGCACAGCAGTACCCCGTCGGCCAGCACCGCGGCGGTCACGAGCACCCGGCCGTGACCGAGTCCCCCGTGGAGCCGGGCGGCGAGCAGCGAGCCCACGCGACGGCGCCCGGCCCTGTGGCCGCGAGGGCCGCCCCCACGGCAGCGCCGGAGAGGTGCAGGCCGCGGGGCAGGAACAGCAGGTACACGGTCATCAGCGCCGCGAAGGAGAACGGGAACACGGCGGAGGCCACTCCCACGGCCCGCAGCACGCGGTGGCCGACGACGAAGCCGAGGCCTTCGTGTATCCGGCGCCAGATGCCCGGGGCCCGCTCGGGCGGTGTGGGCGGCGCGTCCGAGTCGCCGCGGCGGATGCGGGCGATCCACAGGGCGGACAGCGCGAAGAAGAAGGCGCTCGCCAACGTGGCGAACGGCGGCGTGAGGAACGACAGCAGCGCGCCGCCCAGCGCGGGCCCGCCGGTCTGCGCGGCGGACCTGCTGCCCTCAAGGACGCTGTTGCCCCGCGCCAGCTGCTCGCGCTCCACCAGCCGCACCAGACACGCCTGATACGCCACGTCGAAGAACACACCGAGCACCCCGACCATGAACGCGACGGCGAAGAGCACCGGCAGGCCCAACACCCCCAGCGGATACGCGAGGGCGACGGCGGACAGCGCCAGCAGGCGTCCGACGTCGGAAAGGACCATGACGTCGCGGGCGCGCCGACGGTCCACCCACGCGCCGGCGAACAGGGAGAAGAGCAGGATCGGCGCCTGTTCCACCGCGCGCAGCGCGCCGAGCAGGCCGGTGGAGGCGTCGAGGGTGCTTACGGCGACGAGAGGCAGGACGACCTGCCCGGTCTGCGCCCCGAACTGCGAGGCGGTCTGCCCCGCCCAGAGCAGGCGGAAGTCACGGTCGCCGAGAACGGTGCCGGAGGCACGCGGAAGGGACGGCACAAGAACCCCTTGAGGAGGCCTGGGAAGCCCAGGAAGCCGAGAGAGTCAGGAAGGGCTCGCTGTGCCGCGGTCCCGGCGGTGCCGGAGGTGTGGGCGGCACGCGATGACGGGTCGGACGACCTGTACGTCAGCGCGTGCCGGGACGACCGGGCATCTCAACTCCTCGTAGGGCCGTGTGCCGTGCGGAAGGCTACACGAGCGGGGCGACCAGCGTGTCGCTTTGTTGCGAGCGCCGCAGGGAGGCGGCGACGAACCCCGTGGCCTTGAGCTCCTCGATGACGTCGCGCAGGAACGCGACCGTCTCGGGTGCGCGGGTCTTCGTCGTGCCCACCGCCTGCCGGATCTGCATGAAGCGGCCCTGGAGCAGGCGCAGTTCGGGGTGGGAAGCCACGTATGCGGTCAGCGGCTGCCGGATGCCCGCCGCGACCTCCAGGCCCTCGGAGCGGAAGACGTCGACTCCCTCGTCGCCGCGTACGACGCTCGCGTGGCGCAGCGTGCGGGAGAGGAACAGGTCGTAGGCGGAGCCGCGCTTCACGCCGATGCGCACACCGGCGCGGTCGACGTCGGCGGCGCCGGTGAAGGGCGCCTCACGGGGCACGGCGTACACGCCCTCGATCACGACGTACGGCGCGGTGAAGGCGACCTCGGCCTCGCGGGCCGGGTCGACCGCCAGGAAGCATAGGTCGGCGCGGCCCTCCACCATGGCCTCGTACGACGCGCGGGCCGCGTCGAAGCAGCGGAACTCCACGGGGACGCCGAGCCGGGTGCCGACCTCTCGCGCGATGTCGACGGTGACGCCGGCCGGCGCGGTCGAAGTGCCCTGGGCCAGCACCGGGTTGCCCAGGTTGATGGAGGCGCGCAGCACGCCGGACGGGGCCAGGTCTTCGACGACCGCGGCGGGAGTGATCTTCATGGCCGGAGTGTAGGACACGCCCTCAGAGGCACGGGGGGGGCGAAGGTGGGGAGGCACGAAGGGGCGAAGGCACGCCCGGCGAGGGCGCCTTGCGCCGGTCACCCTGCGTCCCGTCCCGCCTACCACTCGATCTCCGTACCGCGGCACGTCGCGCGATGTTCGCCTGCGCGTCACCCGCCGTCGCCCTGGATGGGCGAGCATCTGAGGTCCGGTCGAGAGGCCCAGCCTGCAGGTCAGGTCCGCAGGTCAGGTCCGCAGGCCGGCGGAGATCCATGTCGCGGTACCCCGAGGGGACAACGTTGCAACGCCCACGTCCAGGACGTACGTATCGAGGAGGCAGGGCGCGCACGGCGGTCTGCCTCACGGCCCTGCTCCCGCTGGCCCTCGCGGGATGCGGTGTCGCGGGCATAGGGGGAGACGACGAGGACGGGGAGGGCGCCGCCGCCCGGCCCTCCTCCGTCGCGGGGATCGACTGTGCCGAGTCGGGGAGGGTGCCGGGGACCGGGTCGAGCGCCCAGCAGAACGCGATGAAGTACTGGATCAAGCAGTACCAAGGCGCGTGCCCGGGCGTGCGGATCGCGTACAACCCGATCGGATCGGGGGCGGGCAGCGCGCAGTTCCTGCGAGGTGCCACCGCCTTTGGCGGCTCCGACGGCGCGTTGAAGCCCGATGAGGTCGAGCGCTCGAAGGACGTGTGCCGGGGCGGCCGCGCCATCGACCTGCCCATGGTCGGCGGGCCCATCGCGATCGGTTACGACGTGCCGGGCGTGGCGGACCTCGTACTGGACGCACCGACGCTCGCGAAGATCTTCGACCGCAAGATCACCACCTGGGACGACCCGGCTGTCCAGCGCCTGAACCCGGACGCCGAGCTGCCGTCCATGCCCGTCCGCCCCGTGCACCGCTCCGACGACTCCGGCACCACGCAGAACTTCCAGGCCTACCTCGCGGGCGCGGCCCCCGGGGCCTGGGCCCATCCGGTCGGCAAGGCCTGGCAGGGCAGGGGAGGGGCGTCCGCGAGCGGGTCGAGCGGCGTCGCGTCGGAGGTGACCGCGGGGGTCGGCGCCATCGGCTACTTCGAGCTGTCCTTCGCGCGGGACCGCGG
This sequence comes from Streptomyces sp. NPDC044106, assembly GCF_056433985.1. Classification (NCBI taxonomy): domain Bacteria; kingdom Bacillati; phylum Actinomycetota; class Actinomycetes; order Kitasatosporales; family Streptomycetaceae; genus Streptomyces; species Streptomyces sp. NPDC044106. Next base: position 132,674 of record NZ_JBWKFZ010000004.1, on the reverse strand, counting down.
GATCGAGACCGTGAGCATCGACACGGGCGCGCCCGCCCCGGTTCCACCGACGCCCGCGACGGCGTCGGCCGGTATCGCGCAGGCCCGCGTCGCGGGCGAGGGCCAGGACATGACGCTGAAGTTCCGCTACGGCGCCTCGACCCCGGGCGCGTACCCCATCGTCCAGGTGACCTACGAGATCGTCTGCGACAAGGGCAACCGCAGGGAGACGCTGCCCGCGCTCAAGTCGTTCCTGACCTACACGGCGAGCGAGGCGGGGCAGAAGGAACTGTCCGGGCTGCACCACGCGCCGCTTCCGGAATCCGTCGCCGGCCGGGTGCGGGACGTGGTCGGCACGCTCTCCTGAACCTCGGAGTGGTCCGCCGCCCCCTCGGGCAGGGCGTCTCCTCAGGTAGGCCGTACGGCCGGTTTGAGTACCCGTACTCATGATCGCGGGCCCACGACTCGCGCATGCTGGCCGAACAAGCACACGTGAAGGAGTCAACAGTGGCCAGCAACATCCGAGTTCGTCCGGTCTCCCGCGTGATCGGCAGCCGTCCGGCGCGGGCCGCCGTGGGACTCGCCCTGGCGGGCGTCGCGGCCGCGGTGCTCACCGGCTGCTCCACGGAGGACGCGACCTGCGGCGGCGGCGAGTACCCCGTCCTGCGGGTGGGCAGCAGCGGCTCCGCGTGCCAGCCCGACGGCGAGGAGCCGCCCAAGGGGTACGCCCGCTACCCGGAGGGCAAGGTCCCCGAGCACGTCGGGGACAAGTGGGACAAGTACTGGAACGACCACACGCTCGACAAGGACGGGAACATCATCAAGCTGAAGGACGGCCAGTGAGTGATCGTGTGCGGGCCGCGGAGGCACCGCTGCGGCGGCCCGGCGCCGGCCGCTCACCGGCGAACCCGTAATCAAGTACAAGACGGGGGTGTGAGCGTCTCCTCAGCGGGCACTCGCTTTGTTGGGTCCCGCCGTGTCTCCCCCGTCGCGGCGGGGCCCGCTGTGCGAGCAGGGGTACAACGGCGCACCGCCGAGGCCCGGACCGCGGGTTCGGTCCATGGCTTCGGTGAGACGGGAGTGCTACGCGCCGTCGCCTCGGGCGGCCCGGTCCGCCCGGCCGCCCGGTCCCAGCGGTCCCGTCTGCCCGATGGACCGGTCCGCCTGTGATCGCCGCAGCCGGGCGCGGGAGAGCCGGGTGACGACGGGTGGAAGCAGGACGCGTCCGGTCTGTGCCAGGCGCGCCCAGGCGGGGACGTAGACGGCGGTACGACGGTGCTCCACGGCGTGGGCGAGCCGGACGGCGACCTCGTCCGCCGAGGTGACGCGTCGGGCGGGCCGGGGAAGGAGACCGCGCGGTTGCCTGAGCGCCGGTTCGCCGTCCACATGGCCGATCATGTCGGTGTCGACCCAGTTGAGGTAGGCGAGGCCCACCGCGACGCCGCGGTGGGCCGTTTCGGCGCGCAGGGAGTGCGTGAAGGCCTCGACCCCCGCCTTGGAGGCGCAGTAGGCGCTCATCATCGGCACGGCGCCGAGCGCCGCCAGGGACGCGATCTGCAGGTGGTAGCCGCGGGTGTGCACCAGGTCGGGCAGGAAGGTTTGGGCGGTGAGCGCGCTGCCGGTGAGGTTCACTTCGATCACCCGGCGCCATGACGAGAAGTCCGCCGTGGCGAAGGGACCGGCCTCGGCGATGCCCGCGTTGGCCACGACCACGGAGGGCCGTCCGAGGCGCGCCCGCACCGTGCGCGCCGCGGCCCGGAGGGACGCCTCGTCGGTGATGTCCACCTCAAGGGCGAGCGTGGAGGTGGGCAGGGCGGCGGCGACGTCCTCCAAGGCGGCCCGCTCATGGCCGAGCAGCGCGATGTCGGCGTGGCGGCGGGCCAGTTCCCGGGCGAGGGCCGCACCCAGACCGCGCGCCGCCCCGGTCACCACGACGGTGCGGCCCGCCAACGGACTGTTCCGCGTGGTCATCACCCTCCGCGTTGCTCGCCGGCGCGCAGGCGGGTGCGAGCCGTGAGCAGGCGCTGCGCCCCGGCGAGCGGAACCGGCAGGCGGCGCCGCAGGGCGGCCCTGGCCGCGTTGGCACCCGGAGCTCCGTGCACGCCGCCGCCGGGGTGGGCACCGGCCGACGCGAGGAACAGGCCGTCCACGGGCGTCTCCGGGCGGCCGGTGCCGGGGACCGGCCGGAAGAAGAGCTGCTGGTGCAGCGACGTGGTGCCGCCGTTGATCGCGCCGCCGTGCAGATTGCGGTCCATGGACTGCAAGGTCGTCGGCGCCAGGAGGCGACGGGCGCGGATCAGGCCGCGGAAACCCGGGGCGAAGCGCTCGACCTGCTGCTCGATCCGGTCGGCCATCGCCTCCTGGTCCTCCTTGCGCCACGCCCCACAGATGCCCGCGCCACCGGCGTCCTCCCGGATGTCCTGCGGTACGTGGGTGTAGGCCCAGGCGGATTCGGTGCCCTGGGGCGAGCGGGTGGCGTCCGAGGTCGTCATCTGGCCGAAGAGCAGGAACGGCCGGTCGGGCACCTGGCGCATGGCGAGCTGCGCGGCGAACCGGGTGAGCTCGTCCACGCCGTCGGCGAGGTGGACGGTGCCCGCTCCGGCCACTCCCTCCGCCTGCCAGGGCACGGGGCCGTCGAGCGCCCAGTCCACCTTGAACGTGCTGAAGTCCCACTGGAAGCGCCGCAGGTCCGTCAGGAGCTGCCCCGGCAGATGTTCCGGCGCGATGAGTTCGCCGTACAGCGCGGGCACCGACACATCGGCGAGAACGGCGCGCGCGGCGCTCACCGTATCGCCGTCCGAGGTGCGCACCGCGACCGCGCGCCTGTCGCGGACGACGATCTGCTCGACCCGCCGCCCGCACTGCACGCTGCCTCCGCGCGCCGTCAGCCGGTCGGCCAGCGCCTTGATGAGTTGGCCGGAGCCGCCGACCGGTACCGGGAAGCCGTAGGTCTGGCCCAGCATCGCCATGAGCCACCCGAATCCGCCGCTGCCCGCCGCCTCGGGCGCGAGGTCGGCGTGCAGCGCGTTGCCCGCGAGCAGCAGCCGTCCGCCCTCACCCGCGAACTCCTCCTCGCCGAGCCGCCGCACCGGCAGCACCAGCGAGCGGGCCAGCCGGAGCGCGCCCGACACCCTGAGCCGGTACGCCATCCGCGCGGTGGCCCGGATCGGCGGAAACGGCGTGAACAAGGCGCTCAGCAGGTCGGACCTGATGCCGTCCCACACCTCGTGCACGCGCCGCCAGGAATCGCCGTCACCCGGTGCGAAGGCCTCCAGGGAGGCAGCCGTGGCCTCGACGCTTCGATCGAGGACGGCGCAACGGCCGTCGGTGAGGGGGTGGGCGAGGACTTGGGGGGCGTGGCTCCAGCGCAGCCCGTACTCGTGCAGGCGCAGCCCGTTCAGGATCGGGGACGCCGCGGCGAGGGGGTAGAAGGAGCTGAAGAGGTCGTTGACGAAGTCGGGGTGCACCTCCCGGTCGTGCCGCACCGCGCCACCGGGCTCCGGCTGCTCCTCCAGGACCGTCACGCTCCACCCGGCGTCCGCCAGCACGTTGGCCGCGACCAGACCGTTGGGACCGGCCCCGATCACCACCGCGTCAGGCATAGGCCTCTCCGCCCCCCTCGCCGCGGGAGGCGCCCTTCCCGGCCCGCGCCTCGCGGCCGGACTCCTGACGGCCCGCCTCCGCCTCGCACACGCGGGCGAGCCGGGCGAGCATCGCGCGGTGGCGCAGCTGGATCAGGGCCTCGACACCGGTGTTGTGCAGGGCGCCCGCCGCTCCGTGCAGGGGGTGCTCGTCCACCTTGACCAGGGTGTCCTCGCCCCACGGGCGTACGTCGATCGCGATCCGGGCCGTGCCGAGGGGGCCCGCCTTCGCCTCCAGCTCCAGCACGGTGCCCTCCTCGCAGCGGCGGACGACCGTTTCGTTGGTGGCCCTGATCGGGCCCAGGCGCACTTCGTACTCGATCGCCGCCCCGACGGCCGGCCACTGGCCGCGCAGGGGCCGCGAGGACGCGGTGCCCACCACCCATTCGGCGTATTTGCCGCCGTCGGAGAGAACGGTCCATACCGTCGCAGGACTCACTCTGATCAGTCGATGACGCAGCGCCATCCTTGCCTCCCTGAGCTGTCGTCATCGTCGGGTGCCCCGATCGGCACCTCTTCAACATCGCTCAGGGGCGCCGCGCCCGCATGTCGGCGGCGCGACGCCCTCGTGACTCAGGGGCCTCAGGCGGGCAGGGCGTCCACGGTGCGGACCACGGGGCCGAACCGGTCGGTGATCGTGGTCAGGGCGGCGGCCCGCACGGCGTCGGCGGACAGGACGGTGCCGTCCGGGGCGGCGAGGGACCGGGTGGCCGTGGCCTCGGCGACGACGGTGGGACGGTAGCCGTGGTTGACCGCGCCCTGCGCCGTGAAGGCGACGCACATGTGGGTCATGAATCCGGCCAGGACGAGGTCCTTGTCGGCGCCGGGGGCGAAGCCCAGGTCGATGAGGGTCTTCTCCAGGTCGGTGGCGTGGAAGGAGTCGGGGAACGCCTTGACGACGACCGGTTCGCCGTCCAGCGGGGCGACCTCGTCGCTGATCGCGCCGATGTGGGCACGGATGTCGTAAGGGGTGCCCTCGCCGCTGTCGTTGATGACGTGGACGACGGGGATGCCCGCGGCGCGGGCCCGCGCCAGGAGCCGGGCCCCTGCCGCGAGTGCCTCGTCGGCGCCCTCCAGTTCCATCACGCCGGTGCGGTAGGTGTTCTGGAAGTCGATCAGGACCAGGGCGGAGTCGGCGAGGCGGGGCGGCCGGTTGTCCAGGCTGAAGACGTCACGCAGGGACTTGGACGGGGTGTTCTCGCTCATCGGGTGCCTTTCGTCGGGCGTTTGGGCATGGCGAAGCGGGGTGCCTCGCCTGCGGGACGGAGATCGTCCGGCCGTTGGGCCGGTGTGCGGGGCCGAGTTCGAAGACAGGCACTCAGCCGTGTGGTTCGGGTCGGTCGGCGAGTCGGGCAGCGGATGCCCAGTGCCGACAGGTCAGGGGGTCTGGGTGCGGAAGCGGCGCCGGTAGGCCACCGGCGTGGTCGCCAGCTGCCGCCGGAACGCCCGGTGCAGCGTCTCGACCGAGCCGATCCCGGCGGCCGACGCGACCTGGTCGAGCGGCCGGTCGGTCGTCTCCAGGAGCCGTCGGGCCACCTCGATGCGGGCGGCCTCGACGTACGCGGCGGGGCTCGTCCCCGTCTCCTGGGTGAAGACCCGCGCGAAATGCCGCTCGCTGAGACACATCCGGGCGGCCAGGGCCCCGGCGGACAGGTCGTCGTCGAGGTGGTCGGCGATCCACAGCCGCAGTTCGTCGATGTCGCGACGGGTGGTGGCGGCGCGGCCCAGTGGGACCGAGAACTGGCTCTGGCCGCCCTGCCGTTTGAGGTAGAGCACCAGTTGCCGGGCCACCGTCAGTGCGGCCTGCTCGCCCAGGTCCTCGGCGACCAGGGCCAGCGCCAGGTCCAGGCAGGCGCTGATCCCGGCGCCGGTCCACAGCCGGCCGCGGTCGGTGCGTACGAAGATGGGGTCCGGGTCGACCGTGACGCCGGGGTGGTCGGCCGCGAGCTGGGCGGCGGTCGACCAGTGGGTGGTCGCCGTCTTCCCGTCCAACAGCCCCGCCGCGGCAAGGAGATGCGCGCCCACGCACACCGAAGCCACGCGCCGGGCGTGCGGGGCGGTGGCCTTCACCCACGCCACGACATCCGGATCGACGCGGGCCCGCGGTCCGTCCTCCGCCATGTCCACCGCGCCCGGCACCAGCAGGGTGTCCACCTCCGCGCCGACCTCGTCGAAGGAGAGGTCGGCGAGCAGCCGCACCCCGGCCGACGTCCGGACCGGCCCTGCGGCGGGCCCGGCGAGGCGGACCTGGTACCCGGCGCGGCCCGCGGTCTCGCGGTTGGCGAGCGCGAAGACCTCGGCGGGGCCGGTCACGTCGAGGAGGTCGACATCGGGGAAGACCGCGATGACCACCCGGTGTGCAAGGGGCATGCACTCATCCTCATCGCCGCGGCACATGGCCGCAATGACGATTCCCTGTCACATCCGGACACGAGGACGCGGGAACCAGACCGCCTCCGTGTACGACCACTGCAGCAGACCCCGCACGGCGTGACCGGCACTGGAACGAGGTAGCAGCTGCATGCACTGGTACGAGGACGACGCATTCTGGTCCGACTTCTCCGAGACCATGTTCTCCGAGCGCAGGCGCACGGAGGCGGAGAGCCTGGTCAGCGAGTCGCCGCTGCTCCAACTCCGGGCAGGCAGCCGCGTCCTCGACCTGTGCTGCGGGCCCGGCCTCTACCTCGTACCGCTGGCCCGGCGCGGCTGCGCGGTGACCGGCGTGGACCTCAGCCCCGCCATGCTGAAGCGCGCGGAGGCCGCGTGCGAGGCGGCCGGGGCCGACGTCCGGCTGGTGCGGGCCGACATGCTGACGCACGTCGAGCAGGAGTCGTACGACGTGGTGCTCAACCTCTTCACCTCCTTCGGCTACTTCGACGACCCGCTCGACAACGAGCGCGTGCTGCGCAACGCCCACGACTCGCTCGTGCCGGGCGGACGCCTCCTCATCGACGTGATGGGCAAGGAGGTCCTCGCGGGCTGGATCGGCCGTCCGCAGGTCGTCGAACTCGACGGCGGCGCGTACGTCGTGCAGCGCGACACCGTCCTGGACAGCTGGACGCGGCTGCGCACCGACTGGACGCTGGTGCGCGACGGTGAGGCGCGCGAGGCGTCCCTCACCTCCTTCCTCTACAGCGCGGCCGAACTGCGCGCGCTCTTCGAGGCGGCCGGCTTCACCGACGTGCGGTGCTACGGCGGCTTCGACGGCGGCCCCTACGACCACCACTCCAAGCGGCTGATCGTGAGCGGGACCCGGCCGTGACCCGCGTCGCACAGGTCCGCGGACACGCGGGCACTTTCCCACGCCGCGCCGCCCGCCCGCCCGGCGCACCGCGCGACGGCTCCGAGGACCGGCCCGCGGGCCGCGGCAGGCTGGCGACGACACTCGTGGTGCTCTCCGGCACGCTGGTCGTCTCGATCCTGGCGGGCATCGCGCTGGGACCGACCGTCGTACCGCCGGGCGACGTCGTGCACTTCGTGTACGCGGCGCTCACCGGGGGCACCATCGGCGCGGACGAGGTGACGGGGTACTCCATCGTCTGGCACGTGCGCACCCCGCGGGTGCTGCTCGCCGCGGTCGTGGGGGCCGGGCTCTCCGTCGTGGGCGTCGCCATCCAGGCGCTGGTGCGCAACGCCCTCGCGGACCCGTTCGTGCTCGGCATCTCCTCGGGTGCCTCCGTGGGGGCGACCGCCGTCGTGGTGTTCGGGGTCTTCGCCGGGCTCGGCGTGTACGCGCTGTCGGCCGCCGCGTTCCTCGGCGCCCTGGGCGCGACGGTCCTCGTGTATCTGGCGGCGCGCGGCCCGCTGGGCCTGACGCCGCTGCGCCTGGTGCTGACCGGAGTGGCGCTCGCGTACGGCTTCCAGGCGCTCATGAGCGTCCTGGTCTTCCTCGCCCCGAACGGGCAGGCCGCCCGGACCGTGCTGTTCTGGCTGCTCGGCAGCCTCGGGTCGGCGTCCTGGGAGTCCCTGCCCCTGGTGACGGCGGCGGTCCTCGTCGCGGTCGTCGTGCTGCTGCGGCACAGCCGCTCGCTGGACGTGCTCTCGCTCGGCGACGAGACGGCGGCCAGCCTCGGGGTGGACGCGGACGCGCTGCGGCGCGGCCTCTTCGTGCTCACCGCCGCCGTCACCGGGCTGATCGTCGCGGTCAGCGGCGCCGTCGGCTTCGTCGGCCTGGTCCTGCCCCACGTGGTGCGGATCTGGGTCGGCTCCACGCACCGGCGGGTACTCGCGGTCGCACCCCTGGCCGGCGCCTGCTTCATGGTCTGGGTCGATCTCGTGGCCCGTACCGCCTTCGCCCCCGAGGAACTGCCGCTCGGCGTGATCACCGCGCTCATCGGGGTTCCGGTGTTCATCGTGCTGATGCGCCGCCGCGGCTATCTCTTCGGAGGCCGGTAGATGGTCCTCTCCCTGCGTGACCTGACGGTCGAGGCGGCCGGGCGCGCGCTCGTCGACCGGCTGGACATCGAGGTGGCCGCGGGCTCCGTCGTGGGGCTGGTCGGCCCCAACGGCAGCGGCAAGTCGACCGCCCTGCGCTGTGTCTACCGGGCGATGCGTCCGACGTCCGGCGCCGTGCTGCTCGACGGCACCGACGTGACGTCGCTGAAACTGCGCGACAGCGCCCGCTCGATCGCCGCGCTGACCCAGGAGAGCCACACCGAACTCGACTTCACCGTCGAGGAGGTGGTCGCACTGGGCCGCACCCCGCACGCCCACGGCAACCATCCCCTGACCGCCCGCGAACGGGAGCTGTGCGGGCAGGCCATGGACCGGCTCGACGTGGCCCACCTCGCGGACCGCAGCGTGCTGAGCCTCTCCGGCGGCGAGCGGCAGCGCGTGCTGGTCGCGCGGGCCCTCGTCCAGGAACCCCGCCTCCTGGTCCTCGACGAACCCACCAACCACCTCGACGTACGGCACCAGGTGGAGCTGCTCTCCTTCCTGCGCGACTCCGGCCTGACCGTGCTCACGGCCCTGCACGACCTCAACCTCGCCGCGCAGGTCTGCGACCGCATCGCCGTGCTGGGTGGAGGCTGCCTCGTCGCGTCCGGTGCCCCCGCCGAGGTGCTGACGCCCGAGCTGGTCCGCAAGGTGTTCGGCGTCGACGCGGCGGTCGTGCCGCACCCGCGCAGCGGCATCCCACAACTGCTCTACGACCTCGCCCCGGCCTCACCGCCGGCCGAGGCCCCACTCCCCACGAACACAGCAACCGACGCATCGCCGGAAGGACCACACGCGTGACCCGACCCTCGTTCCCCCGAGCCCTCGCAGGGCTGCTGGCCACCGGGATCCTGCTCACCACCGGCTGCGGCGCCGAGGTCGAGCGGACCGCGGACAGCAAGCCCGCCACCGTCACCGTCTCCAACTGCGGCAAGGACGTCACGTACAAGCGTCCCGAGCGGGCGGTCGCCTACGACGTGAGCGGCGCGGAGAAGATGTTCGCCCTGGGACTGGCCGGCCGGATGCGCGGCTACGTCATGAACAAGCTCGGCGACCCCGCCATCAAGGGCTCGCCCTGGCGCGAGGACTACGCCCGGGTGGAACGCCTCGGTACCGAGCGCATCACCCGGGAGATCGTCGTCGACGCCGACGCCGACTGGGTCCTCGCGGGCTGGAACTCCGGCTTCAGCGAGGAGCGCGGCGTCACGCCCGCCCTCCTGGACAAGGTGGGCATCGCCAGCTACCTGCACACCGAGACCTGCTGGGACTACGGCGACAAGAGCGTCGACGTGCCGCCCCTGGATGCGCTCTACACGGACCTGGGCAACCTCGGCAAGATCTTCGGCGTCGAGAAGCGGGCCCGCGCCCTCGTCGCCGACCTCAAGGGCCGCGTGGCCGCCCTCAAGAAGACCTGGCCCCGCGAGGGCGACCCCGCCAAGGTGTTCGTCTACGACTCGGGCACCGACCAGCCGTTCACGGCAGGCCGGCACGCCGCGCCGGACGACATCATCGGCGCCGCCGGTGGCAGGAACGTCTTCGGGAACCTCGACAAGGGCTGGACCACGGTGGGCTGGGAGCCCGTCATCAAGGCAAGGCCCGACGTCATCGTGATCGTCGACTACGCCGACCAGCCCGCCAAGGAAAAGATCGCCTACCTGACGTCGAAGCCCGCTCTGAAGTCGGTACCGGCGGTGCGGGACAAGCGGTTCCTCGTCCTGTCGTACGGCGATGTCGTCAGCGGGCCGCGCAATATCGCGGGGGCCGAGAAGCTCGGCCGCTACCTGCGCTCGGTCGGGCGGTGACGGCGACCGTGACCTCGACGCACACAGAGCGCACGCCCACCGCCCCGGCCCATGAGCACGCGCCCGCCCACGAGCACGTCTCCGCCGCCCCCGTCCACGAGCACATCACCGACGCGATCAAGGCCCCCGACCTGCTGCGACTCTCCGACAACGTCGTGCTGGCCCGCTTCGAGACGCTGAAGGTCTACGCCGCCCTCGGCGCGGTCCGCACGCTGCTGGAACGCGGGACCGTGCAACCCGGCCAGACCCTGATCGACAGCTCCAGCGGCATCTACGCACTTGCTCTGGCCATGGCCTGCCACCGCTACGGACTCAACTGCCACATCGTCGCCTCCACCACCGTCGACGCCACGATGCGCGCCCAACTGGAGGTGCTCGGCGCCACGGTGGACCAGATGCCGCCATCGAAGGACCTGCGGCTCGACCAGGAGGGCAGGGTCCGCCGGGTCCGCGAACTGCTCGCACAGCGGCCCGGCATGCACTGGATGCGCCAGTACCACGACGCCGTCCACTACACCGGCTACCGCGAGTTCGCCGCCCTCGTCGGCCGCGCGCTGCCCGGCGTGCCGCTGACCGTGGTGGGCGCCGTGGGCACCGGGTCCTCCAGCGGCGGCCTCGTCCAGGCGCTGCGCGGGAGCGGCCGTGCCGTACGCCTGCTCGGCGTGCAGCCCTTCGGCAGCGTCACCTTCGGCAGCGAGGGGTTCAGCGACCCCGAGGCGATCATCGCAGGGATCGGCAGCTCCATTCCGTTCGACAACGTCCGCCACGACCTCTACGACACCCTTCACTGGCTCGACTTCCGGCACGCCATGGCCGGGGCCGTCGGCCTGCTGCGGGACCACGCCGTGTTCGCGGGCCTGTCCACGGGCGCTGCCCACCTCGTCGCCGGCTGGGAGGCCGCCCGCAACCCCGACCGCACGCACCTGGTCATCGGCGCCGACACCGGACACCGCTACACCGAACGCGTCTTCGCCCGTCACCACGAGGCCCTCGACCCCCGCACCCTGAAGCCGCATCAGATCACCGGCCTCGCCGACCTCGCCCCGCCCTGGTCGGCGATGGAGTGGAACCGGCGGCGGTACGACGTACGCCACCCGGCCGAGGGCAGCCGACCCGCCGTACCCGCGCAAGCCGACGCCCCGTTCGAAGCACCGACACAGGAGAACCAGGCACCGTGACCATCGCCGCTCTGGAAGCACTCACCTTCGGCCTCGGACGCCTCGTCGAGGCGGCCGACCGGGCCGGGCACCGGCTGTGCCTGCTCACCGGCGACCGTGACGTCTACCGCCACGAACTCGCCCACCTCACCCCCGACGCCCTCGCCACGATCGACGTCGTCGACATCGACACCACCGACGAAGCGGTCTGCGCCGCCGCTCTCGCCGCCCTGCCCGACCTGTGCGGGCTCATCAACTCGACCGACACCTGGAGCGTTCCCGGGGCCGATCTCGCCGCGAAGTTCGGTCTGCCGGGGCCCGACCCGAGCACGGTCAGGCAGCTGCGGGACAAGAGCCGGGTGCGCGCCCTCCTCCATGAGCGGGGCCTGAGCGGCAGCGGCGCCCTGGCCGTCCCCGCCGACGCCTCGGCCGCCGCGGACATCCTCCGTGAGATCGGCCTTCCCGCCGTCCTGAAGGATTCCTCCGGCACCTCCTCGCGCAACGTCTGGCCGGTCCGCGACGAGCAGCAGCTCCACGCGGCGCTCACGGAAGCCTCCCGACGCGCCTTCAAGGGGCGGCTGTTCGCGGAGCGCTTCTTCTCCGGCCCCGTCTACAGCGCGGAGACCCTGAGCTGGCAGGGCGAGACACGGCTGCTCGGCATCCTGAGCCGCCAGCTGTCGCCCGAGCCGTCGGTGCGCGAGGAGGCCGCCGCCTTCCCGGTCGCTCTTCCCGACTCCGAACTCGCCCTCGTCCAGGACTGGGTGGCGCGCGTGCTGGCCGCCGCCGGTCACGCCGACGGCTTCGCCCACGTGGAGTTCGTCCTCACCAAGGACGGTCCGGAACTGGTGGAGATCAACCGCCGTATCGGCGGCGCGCTCGTCGGCGAGGCGCTGTGCCGTTTCCTGCGCACGAACGTCTACGACGCCCTGATAGAGACGGCGCTCGGTCGCAGGCCTGCGCTCCTGGACGCCGTCGCCGACCCCGGCACGGCGCGCGGCCCCGCCACCGGCTTCGTGCTCGTGTACCCCGAGCGCCCCGGCACGCTCACCGGCTGGACCGGCCTCGACGGTCTCCCGGACTTCCCCGGATCGCCCGAGTGGTACCCCACAGCGGTCCCGGGCCGCCGCGTGGAGCACCTGAACGACCAGCGGAGCTGCACCGGCATCGTGCTGGCCGAGGCGGCCACCGCCGAACTGGCCCTGCACCGGGCGCTCAGCGCCGCCGGGAGCATCCGGCCCGTCGTCGTGGCCGACGACGACCGGGAATGACGACGGCGGGGAAGCGGTCCGTACCGCGCCGCACCACAGGCCTCCATGAGCTCAGCGAGCTCACCGGTGCGCAGTACTTCCTGCTGGCCGGTTCCTTCCTGATCCCGCTGGGCAGCTTCGCCGTGCTGCCCTTCATGTCGGTGCTGCTGCACGAACGCCTGGGCGTCGGGCTCGGTACGGTCGGCGTGGTGCTTGCCGTCGCCTCGTTCGTGCAGTTCTCCGGCGGCGTCGTCGGGGCCGCGCTCGCCGGACGGATCGGGCTGCGGCGCACCATGCTGCTCGCCCTGCTGGTGCGTACGGCGGGGTTCGCGGCCTTCGTGCCGGGCCTGGACCGGCCGGCCGTGGCCGTCACCGCGCTGTTCCTCGTCTCCTGCGGCGCCGCGCTCTACCTGCCCGCGAACAAGGCGTACTTGGTGCACGGCGCGGCACAGGCGCGGCGCCCGCTGCTGCTGTCCGCGAGCAGTTCGGCTCTCAACGCGGGCATCGCGCTGGGGCCCATCGCCGCCGCCCCGTTCGTGCTCACCGCCTCGACGGGGCTCTTCACGGCGGTCGCCGGGCTCTTCGCGGCGATCACGGCGGGCCACGCGCTGCTCCCGGTGGAAGGCCCGGAGCGACAGCCGGAACCGCCACTGGCGGACGGCGATCCGCCCGGACCCGGTCGGCACGAAGGAGCCGGTGCCGGACCACCCCTCCTGCCCTTCGCGATCACCGTCCTGAGCGTCTACGTCTTCATGTTCTTCCAGCACTACCTCGCGCTCTACGTCGTACCCAGGACCTCGACCCTCTTCTACGGCCTGGTCCTCGCGCTCTACGCCGTGCTCCTCGTCGTCACCCAGCCACTCCTGTCGCAGTGGATCGCCCGCCTGCCCTACCTCCGCGCCCTGCGCATCGGCTTCACCGCCCTGGCCACCGGCATGGCCGCGCTCGCCCTCGGCCACCCGCTCGCCGTCCTGGCCGGTTCCCTGCTGATCTGCCTCGGCGAGATCGTCCTCTTCCTCAAGAACGACCTGGAGGCCCTGGCGCGGTCCTCCCGCGCACCGGCCGTCGTCTTCGGCCGCCAGCGCCTGGCGGCGGGCATCGGCGCCTTCGCCAGCGGCATCGCGGGCGGCGAGGGCTACGCCCTGGCCGAACGCTCCGGTCACCCGGGGCTGTTCTGGACGGCGGTCGCGGCGCAGTGCGCGCTGCTGCCCCCACTGCTGATCAGGGCCGTCCGCCCGCGATAGGCCCGCGTCGCCGCCATTCCCAATTTCTGGAACGGGTTCTACTGTGTGCGCCGTCAGAGCCTGTGTCATATCCGGGACCGAGCACCGAGCCAGTAGCGCCTGGAGGGGCCGTGCACCTCGAATACACGCCTGAGCAGCAGCAGTTGCGCACCGAGCTGCGCGCGTACTTCGCCGAGCTCGTGCCGGACGACGCCCACGCGCGATTCGCCGAACCGCCCGCACAGAAGCGGTTCTACCGCGAGACCGTCCGGCGCCTGGGGGCGGACGGGTGGCTCGGGGTCGGCTGGCCCAAGGAGTACGGCGGGCGCGGCCTTACGCCCATGGAGCAGTTCATCTTCTTCGACGAGGCGGCCCAGGCGGGCGTCCCCCTGCCGCTGATGGCCCTCAACACCGTCGGCCCGACGATCATGCAGTTCGGGACGGACGAGCAGAAGGCCTACTTCCTGCCCCGTATCCTCTCCGGCGAGCTCGACTTCGCCATCGGCTACAGCGAGCCCGACGCGGGCACGGACCTCGCCTCCCTCAGGACGAAGGCCGTCAGGGAAGGCGACGAGGAGACCGGGCACTACACGGTCGACGGCCAGAAGATCTGGACGACCAACGGAGACACCGCCGACTGGGTCTGGCTCGCCGTCCGCACCACCGCCGTCGAGGAGGGCGTCCCGCCGCACAAGGGCATCACGATGCTCCTGGTCCCGACGAGTGACCCCGGCTACTCCTGCACCGTCATCAACACCCTCGCCTCGCACGACACCACCGCCAGCTACTACGAGAACGTCCGCGTCCCCGTCTCCCGCCGCGTCGGCGAGGAGAACAAGGGCTGGCGCCTGATCACCAACCAGCTCAACCACGAGCGCGTGACGCTCGCCGCGCACGGCACCATGGCGATTCGCGCCTTCCACGACGTCCAGCGCTGGGCCATGGACACCAAGCTCACCGACGGCCGCCGCGTCATCGACCTCGGCTGGGTCCGCAAGCGCCTGGCACAGGCCCACACGAAGCTCGACGCGATGAAGCTCCTCAACTGGCAGATGGTGAACGCCGTCCACGAAGGCACCCTCACCCCGCAGGACGCCTCCGCCGTCAAGGTCTACGGCTCCGAGGTCCGCCGGGACGCGTACGCCTGGCTCATGGAGATCGTCGGCGCGGCCGGCGCCCTGAAGGAGGGCTCGGCGGGCGCGGCCCTCCACGGCGACCTGGAACGCGGCTACCGCTCCGCCGTGATCTTCACCTTCGGCGGCGGGAACAACGAGATCCAGCGCGAGATCATCGCGTGGATCGGCCTCGGGATGCCGAGGGTGCGTCGGTAGCGGTCCGCGTCGGGCGCTACTGTCCGGGAGGTCACCGCAAGATCGGCCGGCCGCGCCCGGACAGCCGGACGAGGAACCTTCGATGCCGAAGCTCGGCCGTGCCGACTAACGAGCGGGCTCAGCTCCGTTGCTGACGAGGCGTCACGTCGGGACCCGGATGTCCAGCCCTCCCTTCGCGCCGCTAGGCTTCGTACGCATGACCGAATCCTCAACGCGCGACCGGCTCGCGACTGATCTCGCGAGACCTCCGGCCCGCCGCGTCTTATGGGTCGCCGCGGGCGCCACCGTGCTCCTGCTCGCCGCCGACCTCGCCACGCGCGCCTACAACCACTACGACCCCATACCGAGCGTGCGCAAGCTGGTCAATGTCGACGTCGAGGCCAACCTGGCCACCTGGTGGAACAGCACGCTGCTGCTGGCCGTGGCGGGCCTGGCACTGATCGCCGCGCTGCTCAGCGGGCGGGGTACGCGCCCCGGGCGGCTGTCCTGGCTGGGGCTCTCCACCGCGACCGTACTGCTCAGCATCGACGAGACCGTCTCGTTGCACGAGCGCCTCGGTGAAGTCGGCCGGTCGTGGAAGAAGTGGGCCGGGGGCTCGCTGCCCACGCACGCCTGGGTGCTGCCCGGCGCCCTGCTCGCGGCGGTGGGCACGCTGTGTGCCGTGCTGTGGGCGCGCAGGCTCCCGCGTGACCTGCGCAACGGGCTGCTGCGCGCGCTCGCGGTGTATCTGGGCGGGGCGCTGCTGGCCGAGGCGTTCAACGGCTGGGCCCTGGAGAACGGCCACAGCACCGTGCTCATGCTCGGAACGATCGGGGAGGAGGGGCTGGAGATGGGCGGCTGCCTGGTCGCCCTCGCCGTCCTCGGCCGGTATGTGGTGTTCGAGCACGACCCGTCGTCCGGGCGCGCGTCCGTCCGGCTGAGGGAGGACTAGATCCTTCCCCCAAGACTGCCCTTCCGGTCTTGGCGGCTGCTGGTCCCGGGCAGGCATCCTGGTCACACTGGATGCCCGAGAGGCGGAAGCCGTCAGTCGGTTCTTCGAGCGTCAGCCGGTCCTTGGAGCACCAGCCGGTCCTTCGAGCAGTCGTCAGGAGATGGTCGCACCATGCCCGAGCACATAGCCGGGCCCAGGCCCGGGCCCGAACCCGACCCCGGGCTCTTCGGGCCGTCCTCGGTGACCTGGCAGGCCCACTCCGACCCGATGATGTGGATCGCCGGGATCCGCGCCCTCTACCTCCAGGCGCTGCACCCCCGCGCGGTCCGCGGTGTCATGGAGAACTCCGACTTCCGGAAGGACGCCTGGGGACGCCTCATGCGTACCGCCAACTTCGTGGGCACCACCACCTACGGCACCACCGAGGTGGCGGAGAAGGCGGGGGCCCGGGTCCGGAAGATCCATACGATGCTGCGGGCGACCGACCCGGCGACGGGGGAGCGGTACGGCGTGGACGAGCCCGAGCTGCTGCTCTGGGTGCACTGCGCGGAGATCGACTCCTATCTGCATGTCGTACGCCGGTCCGGGTTCCCCCTCACCGACGAGCTGGCCGACCGGTACGTCGACGAGCACCGGCAGAGCGCCCGGCTCGTGGGCCTCGACCCCGCCGACGTACCCGCGTCGAGCGCCGAACTCGCCGCGTACTTCGAGGAGGTGCGGCCCGAACTCGCCGCCGGGGCCGACGCCCGCGCCGTCGACGACTTCCTGCGGCGCCCGCCGACCCACCCCCTGCTCGTCCCGGCGCGCGCCCTGCTGTGGCGGCGTGTGGCCGCTCTGGCGTACGCCTCCCTGCCGCCGTACGCCCACGAGCTGTACGGCAGGGTCGCCCCACCGCCCACCACCGTCACCCGCCGCCTCGTCCTCACCGGCACCGTCCTGCGCCGCATCCCCACGCGTCTGCGCTGGCAACTTCCGCCGAAGCACATCCTGCGCGCCGTGGCGAGGCTCGGACCCGGCAGCCGCCCGGCCCCGTACAAACTCCACAGACGCAACGCCATACTGGACGGGCCGGGGAGGGCGCAGCGAGGCAACGGGGGCGACAGCAGGAGATGGCGGACACCAGGCTGATCCAGGGCCGATACCGGCTTCTGGATCTCATCGGCCGCGGCGGCATGGGCGAGGTGTGGCGGGCGCGCGACGAGTCGCTCGGCCGCCACGTCGCCGTCAAATGCCTCAAGCCGATGGGACCCCAGCACGAGGAGTCCTTCACGCGCGTGCTGCGCGAGCGCTTCCGGCGCGAGGCACGCGTCGCGGCGGCGCTGCAGCACCGCGGCGTCACCGTCGTTCACGACTTCGGCGAGTACGACGGCGTGCTGTATCTGGTCATGGAGCTCCTCGAAGGCCACAATCTCAGTCAGCTCCTGGAGGACAACAAGCAGCACCCGCTGCCGGTCCCCGAGGTGGTGGAGATAGCCGACCAGGTCGCCGCGGCCCTCGCGTACACCCATGAACAGGGCATCGTGCACCGCGACCTGAAGCCCGCGAACATCATGCGGCTCGCCGACGGCACCGTGAAGATCTGCGACTTCGGTATCGCCCGCCTCGGCGCCGACATCGGCTACACCTCGCGCCTGACCGGCACCGGCATCGCGATGGGCACACCGCACTACATGTCGCCCGAGCAGATCGGCGGCGACGCCGTCGACCACCGCAGCGACCTCTACTCCTTCGGGTGCGTGCTGTACGAGATCGCCACCGGCGCCCCGCCGTTCGACCTGGAGGACGCCTGGGCCATCCTGGTCGGGCACCGCGACACCGCGCCCGAACCGCTGCGCACCCACCGCGACGAACTGCCCGAGTACTTCGACCGGATCGTCCTCGACCTGCTCGCCAAGGAGCCCGAGGACCGGCCCGACGACGCGCGCGAGCTCGGCCGCCGCATCGCCGCGGGCCGCACCTCGCTCCCGTACGTCCCGGCCGCCGCCACACCCCCCGGCCGCCGCTCCGGGCAGCTGCCGTCCCACGGGCCCCGGCTGCCCTCCTGGACCCGCGGCATGACCACCGGGCACAAGGCGAGCGGCGCTTCCGTCCTGCGCACCACCCCGCCCGACGCGGCGGCGGGCCTGACCGGCGAGTGGATCCCGCGCATCGACGCGCGGCGGGCCGCGGCCCCGCACAGCCCCGAACGGCCCGCGCCCCCGCCGGAAGTGGTCGCCGCCCTCACCAGCCGGCACAACGCGGGCCTCAGCCTGGGGCGTCTGGGGCGCTGGGCCGAGGCGGGCGAGGTGCACCGCGCCGTCGCCGCCGAGCGCGAGCACGCGCTGGGCCCGGACCACCCCGACACGCTCGCCAGCCGGTACGAGGTCGGCTTCACGCTCTCCCGCACCGGCCGCGCCGCCGACGCGCTGCGCGAGTACGGCCGCGTCGCGCAGGGCAGGGAGCACACGCTCGGTCCCGACCACCCGGAGACGCTCGCCGCCCGCCAGGAGATGGCGTACGTACTGGGCCAGCTGGGCCGGCACTTCGAGGCCCACCAGACGTACACCTCGGTGCTCGCAGCCCGCGAGCGCACGGCAGGCCCGGACCACCCGGACACGCTGCGCTGCCGCCACAACCTCGCGTACAACCTGAGCCGCCTCGGCCGCCTGGAGGACTCCTACCGGCTGGCCGAGGCGGTCGCGGCGGCCCGCGCCCGGGTGCTCGGCCCCGCCCATCCCGACACACTCGTCACACGGTACGAAGTGGCGTACGCCCTTGGCCAGTTGGGACGCTGGCCCGAGGCCCTGGAGACCTACCGCGAGGTCGCCGACGCCCGGGTGCGGGCCCTCGGCGCCGACCACCCCGACACGCTCGCCGCCCGCTACGAGGTCGGCATCAGCCTCGGCAGACTCGGCCGCAGCGGGGAGGCGCTCGAGCTCTACCGCGACCTGATCGACGACCGCACGCGCGTCAACGGCCCCGCCGACCCCGAGACGCTGCGGGCCCGGCACGGCCTCGGCGTCAACCTGGGGCGCCAGGACCGCTGGGAGGAAGCGCTCGCGGAAGCCAGGGACGTCTGCGCCATCCGGGAGCGGGTCCTCGGCCCCGACCACCCCGACACGCTGGTGAGCCGCCGCGAGGTCGCCGTCGGGCTGGGCTGGCTCGGCCGCTGGGCCGACGCGCTCACCGAGTACCGCAGGGTCGCCGCGGCCCGCGAGCAGGTCCTCGGCGCCGACCACCCCGACGCCCTGGCCAGCCGCAACGACGAGGCGCACTGCCTGGAGCAACTGGGCCGCGGCGCGGAGGCCGCCGAGCTCTACCGCAGGGTGGCGGCGCTGCGCCAGCGGTGGGCCACCGGAGGGTACTGAGAGCCTGTCTTTGCACCCCCGCCTGCGCGCCGAGGCCCGGCGTGACCGCCATGCCTGGTGCGACCGCCACGCCTGCCGGGACGGGCACGCCCCGCCAACTCCCGGCGCGTGCTAGGAAGAGCCATGCCTGATCGTGACGTGTACGACGCAGTCATCGTCGGCGGCGGCCACAACGGCCTCGTCGCCGCCGCCTACCTCGCCCGCGCCGGGCGGTCCGTGCTGCTCCTCGAGCGGCTCTCCACGACCGGCGGAGCCGCCGTCTCCAGCAGGCCCTTCGCCGGGGTCGACGCGCGGCTCTCGCGCTACTCGTACCTGGTCAGCCTGTTGCCCAAGAAGATCGTCCGCGATCTCGACCTGGACTTCAGAGTGCGCACCCGCACCGTCTCCTCCTACACCCCGGCGGAGCGGGCAGGGCGCCCCACCGGCCTGCTCGTCGGCGGCGGAGAGGCCCGCACCCGGCAGGCGTTCGCCCGGCTCACCGGCGGCCACCGCGAGTACCAGGCCTGGCGCGGCTTCTACGCCATGACCGGGGAGGTCGCCCGCCGGGTCTTCCCCACCCTCACCGAGCCGCTGCCCGGCCGCGCGGAACTGCGGGCCCGCGTCGACGACGAGACCGCCTGGCGCACCCTCTTCGAGGAGCCGATCGGCACGGCGATCGAGGAGCGCTTCGACGACGACTTGGTGCGCGGTGTCGTCCTCACCGACGCCCTGATCGGCACGTTCGCCGACGCCCACGACCCGTCCCTGCGGCAGAACCGCTGCTTCCTGTACCACGTCATCGGCGGCGGCACCGGTGACTGGAACGTGCCCGTCGGCGGCATGGGAGCCCTCACCTCCGCCATCGCCGACTCGGCCCGCATGTCGGGTGCCGTGCTCAGGACGGGGTGCAAGGTGACGGGGATCGCCACCGACGGACGGCGCGCCGAGGTCACGTACGCGACGGAGGACGGCCGGCACACCGCCGCCGCCCGCCACGTCCTGGTCAACGCATCACCGCAGGCCCTCGCCGGGCTCCTCGGCGACGAGCCGCCGCCGCCCGCCGAAGGCGCCCAGCTCAAGGTCAACATGCTGCTCACGCGGCTGCCGCGGCTGCGCGACCTGTCCGTCGACCCGCGCGAGGCGTTCGCCGGGACCTTCCACATCGCCGAGGGGTACGAGGCGCTGGCGGCCGCGTACACCCAGGCCGCCGCCGGTGCGCTGCCCGCCGCGCCGCCCTCCGAGATCTACTGCCACTCGCTCACCGACCCGACGATCCTCTCGCCCGAGCTCGCCGAGAGCGGCCACCACACGCTCACCCTCTTCGGGCTGCACACACCGGCGCGGCTGTTCGCCCACGACAACGACGCCGTACGCGCCGAACTCCTTCAAGCCACCCTCGCGCAGCTGGATGCGCACCTCGCCGAGCCGATCGCCGACTGCCTGGCCCTGGACGCCGAAGGGCGCCCCTGCATCGAGGCGAAGACCCCTCTCGACCTGGAACGGGACCTGCGCCTGCCTGGCGGCAACATCTTCCACCGCGACCTCGCCTTCCCCTACGAGCAGGAGGGCACCGGGCGGTGGGGAGTGGAGACCCGGCACGCCAACGTCCTGCTGTGCGGCGCGGGCGCGGTGCGCGGCGGCGGTGTCAGCGGCATTCCCGGGCACAACGCCGCCATGGCCGCCATGGGCGTATAGCGGGTCTTCGGGCCTTCGGACGAGAGGGCGAAGGGAGCGGCGCGAAAATCTGACGCTGCATCAGAAAAGGTCTTCCCTCGGGCAGTGTGCTGCGGCATCCTGCGCCCATGCAGACGGAGTTGAGCAGGAGACTGGGAGTCGAGCACGCCATTTTCGGCTTCACGCCCTTCCCCGCGGTGGCCGCCGCCATCAGCAGGGCGGGCGGATTCGGGGTGCTCGGTGCGGTCCGCTACACCGAGCCCGACGAACTGGCCAGAGACCTCGACTGGATGCAGGAGCACGTGGACGGCAAGCCCTACGGGCTCGATGTCGTCATGCCCGCGAAGAAGGCCGAGGCCGAGGACGGGCACGCGCTCACGGAGGCCGACGTCGAGGCGATGATCCCGGAGGGGCACCGGCAGTTCGTCAGGGACACCCTCGCCAAGCACGGCGTACCCGAGCTCTCGGAGGGCGAGGCGTCCGGCTGGCGCATCACCGGCTGGATGGAGCAGGTCGCCCGCAACCAGCTCGACGTCGCCTTCGACTACCCCATCAAACTCCTCGCCAACGCACTCGGTTCACCGCCGGCCGACGTCATCCGGCGCGCCCACGACCACGACATCCTCGTGGCCGCCCTCGCGGGCAGCGCCCGGCACGCGCGCAAGCACGCGGAAGCAGGCATCGACATCGTCGTGGCCCAGGGGTACGAGGCGGGCGGCCACACCGGCGAGATCGCCTCCATGGTGCTCACCCCCGAGGCCGTCGACGCGGTGGCGCCGCTGCCGGTGCTCGCCGCCGGTGGCATCGGCAGCGGACAGCAGATCGCGGCGGCGCTCGCACTCGGCGCGCAGGGCGTCTGGCTCGGCTCCCTGTGGCTCACCACGACGGAGGCCGACCTCCACTCGGCCGCCCTCACCCGCAAACTGCTCGCCGCCGGTTCCGGCGACACGGTCCGCTCCCGCGCCCTGACCGGCAAACCCGCCCGCCAGCTGCGTACGCGCTGGACCGACGCCTGGGACGATCCGCAGGGCCCGGGGCCGCTGCCGATGCCGCTGCAGGGGCTGCTGGTCGCCGAGGCCGTCTCGCGCATCCAGAAGTACGAGGTGCAGGAGCTGCTCGGCACCCCGGTCGGCCAGATCGTCGGCCGGATGAACAGCGAACGCAGCGTCAGGGCCGTCTTCGACGATCTGACGCGCGGCTTCGAACAGGCCGTCGACCGTGTCATCCGCATCGCGGAAAGGGGAAGCCGACCGTGAGCGCAGCGTCAGTTCCGAGCACACCCCCCAACGGCTTCTGGGCCCAGGCCTCGGCCGACCCCGGCCGCACCGTCCTCGTCACGCCCGAGGGCGAACAGTGGACGGCGGGACGGCTGCACGCCGCCGTCAACCAGCTGGTGCACGGGCTGCGCGCCGCGGGCCTGGAAACCGGCGACGCGTTCGCCGTCGTGCTGCCCAACGGCGTGGAGTTCCTCACCGCGTACCTCGCCGCGTCACAGGCCGGCTTCTACCTCGTGCCCGTCAACCACCACCTGGTGGGACCCGAGATCGCCTGGATCGTCGCCGACTCCGGCGCCAAGGTCCTGATCACCCACGAGAGGTACGCCGACGCGGCCGTGGCGGCGGCCGACGAGGCGGGCCTCGCGGCGAGCCACCGCTACGCCGTCGGGAACGTGCCGGGCTTCCGCCCCTACCGACAACTCCTCGACGGGCGGCCCGAGTCGCCCCCGTCCGGCCGCACGCTCGGCTGGGTCATGAACTACACCTCGGGCACGACCGGCCGACCCCGCGGCATCCGCCGCCCGCTGTCGGGCAAGCTCCCCGAGGAGTCCTACCTCGGCGGCTTCCTCGGCATCTTCGGGATCAAGCCCTTCGACGGCAACGTCCACCTCGTCTGCTCACCGCTCTACCACACCGCGGTCCTGCAGTTCGCGGGCGCCGCCCTGCACATCGGCCATCCGCTGGTCCTCATGGACAAGTGGACGCCCGAGGAGATGCTCCGCCTCATCGACACGCACCGCTGCACGCACACCCACATGGTGCCGACCCAGTTCCACCGGCTGCTCGCGCTGCCGGACGCCACGAAGGCCGCGTACGACGTGTCCTCGATGCGGCACGCCATCCACGGCGCCGCGCCCTGCCCCGACCACGTCAAGCGCGCCATGATCGAGTGGTGGGGCAACTGCGTCGAGGAGTACTACGCGGCCAGCGAGGGCGGCGGCGCCTTCGCCACCGCGCAGGAGTGGCTGAAGAAGCCGGGGACGGTCGGAAAGGCCTGGCCCATCAGCGAGTTGGCGGTCTTCGACGACGACGGGAACCGCCTCCCTCCGGGCGAACTCGGCACCGTCTACATGAAGATGTCCACCGGCGGCTTCTCCTATCACAAGGACGAGTCGAAGACGAAGAAGAACCGTATCGGCGACTTCTTCACCGTCGGCGACCTCGGTCTGCTGGATGAGGACGGATACCTCTTCCTGCGCGACCGCAAGATCGACATGATCATCTCTGGCGGTGTCAACATCTACCCCGCCGAGATCGAGTCCGCGCTGCTCACCCACCCCGCGGTCGCCGACGCCGCCGCGTTCGGCATTCCGCACGAGGACTGGGGCGAGGAGGTCAAGGCCGTCGTCGAGGTCGCCGAGGGCAGGACCGCCGACGACGCGCTCGCCGCCGAGATCCTCGGCCACTGCCAGGAGCGCCTCGCGGGCTACAAGCGGCCGAAGAGCGTCGACTTCATCGAGACGATGCCGCGCGACCCCAACGGCAAGCTGTACAAGCGGCGGTTGCGCGAGCCGTACTGGGAGGGCCGGGAGCGGGTGCTCTGAGGGGTGGGGCACGGGGCGGGCCGACTGCCTTCCCGTGCCCCCGACGGCCTCAGCCGCGCTCGCGCACCCGCACCACCTCCAGTGCCGGGTCGCCGAGGATGTCCTTCTCGCAGAAGCGTGACGTCACCCAGCGCTCCTTGGAGTACAGCTTCGTCTGGTCGCTGTAGTGGGGCGAACGGGGGTTGGAGGACTGGGAGTACGTCAGGAGCGTACGGGCCTCGGGGCAGCGGCCGGCGTTCCAGCCGACCGCCTGGATGTGGCTCGACCCGTGCAGGACCTCGGTGTACCCCTTCCCGGCGTCCCAGTTGGCCTCGACCTTGTTCCAGACGCCGAGGGACTCCGTGCCGCCGGAGACCGGGATGCGCCCGCCGCCGCGCACCACGTACTGGTTCTCACCCAGGGGCGCGTCCAGGGCGATGCCCGCCGCGTTCAGCTCCGTCACCGCGTCGGCCAGCGCGGTCGGGAAGCCCGGCTGCGCTGTGTCGAGGGTGTTCGGGGTGCGCACCGGGTCGGCCGCCGAGAACGGCACCTTCCACAGTCGCGCGTTCGGCACGGCCGCCGTCAACTTCCGCCAGAAGCGGTCGAAGAGCAGGGCGCCGCGGCTGCCGGTGTCCATGGTGTGGTCCCAGCGGGCCAGGACGTCACAGGCCGCGCGTACGTCAACCGCCCTGCCGTCGCTGCCGGGTGCTGTCCCACCGGGCAGTGCGGCGCAGGCCCTCGCCGTGTCGCCCGCCGCGAGATCCGCCGCGGGCACGCGGTTCGCGAACTGCTGGCGTTGCAGGTCGCGGACGGTCAGGCCGCCCCTCTCCGCCATCGCCGACACATCCTCGATGCCCCCACGCGTGCGCATCGAGCGCTGCGTGCCGATCGTGCCGAAGATCCGCTCGTACCCCGTGAGCGGCTTGTCGGCGTTGGTCAGCCAGGCGCTGTCGTTGGAGTTCTCCGCGTACGGGGCGTCCCTGAGGGTCGGCATCCGTGAGGGCCCGAAAATGCCGGGCTGCACCGCGTCCTTGTCGGAGCCGAGCGCGCAGGCGCCCCGCGAGCCGTCGAGGACGGCTACGCCCGACGCCGGATAGGTGACCTTGCCCAGCGCGGTGCTGCAGCGCTCGGCCAGCTCGTCGGTGATGCGGGGGAGCACCTGGGACTGGCTGAGCAGCGAGTGGCCGTGGCGGTCGGCGGCGACGGTGTTCACCCAGGGCAGCCCCTGGGTGTCGCGCAGGGACTTGAGGACGCCCGCGGTGGAGCGCGCCCTGCCGAAGCCGAGGTCGGTGTCGCTGCCGCGCAGATTGACGGCGTTCGGGTCGTTCAGCGCGTACGCGGTGGTCGAGGACCAGGGCAGCGGCAGCTGGGGGCCGAGGGCGGTGACGACGGGGCCGTAGCGGGTCCACCACTGGGTGCGGGTCACCGGTGCTCCGTCCTTCACCGCCACCGTGACCGTACGCTTCGTCATCTTGTGCCGCTTGCCGTCCACCAGATAGGTGGTCGGGTCGCCCGGGGCCAGCGTCAGCTGGTGCAGGTTGAGGGTGACGCCGGTCGCGACCGTGTGGCTCCACGCCACGTCGCCGTTGAAGCCGATGTTGACCACGCTCGTGCCGAGCAACGACCCGCCGGACACGTTCAGTTCGCCCGGTATGGTCTGCTGCGACTGCCAGAAGCGGCGCCCGCCCTGCCAGGGGTAGTGCGGGTTGCCGAGCAGCAGCCCCCTGCCGTTCGCGGTGGTCTCTCCGCCGAACGCGACGGCGTTGGAACCCATGTCCGCGTCCTGCGTGGAGAACAGCTCGCGGGCCGCCTTCGCGGTACGCCCGGGATCGGCCGTCCGGTTCTTCCCGCTCGCCGTACCGGGCGGCGCGGCGGCCGTGATGCCGTCGATCCCGCGCCCCTGCCCGCCGAGCACCTGCACGGCGAACCCCTGCCGCGCCACGTCGAGAGCGGTGATCGGGCGCACCCAGTCGGCCTTCGCGCAGGCCGGGTCGGTGACGCGGTTCTGCTTCAGCCACGTGTTGTAGCCGGCGGCGAAGCCGCGCATCAGCTCCTTGGACCGCCTGCCGGGACCGGCGGGGGCCGGCTGGTCAAGCAGCTTCTCCACGGTCCCGGCCTCCCGTACGCCGCGGAAGTACAGGTCGCTGGCGAGGTTCGTGGACGCGGACGACAGCGCGCCACCGGGGGATGCGTCCGGGCCGAAGTGCCGCGAGCGCTCGCCGCGCACGGTCACGTAGCCGTCGGCGAGCGTGCACACCTGGTCGGCCGCCTGGGCCCAGCCGGTGCCGAAACCGAGGTTCTCGTAGTCCTCGGCGAGGATGTGCGGAATGCCGTACTCGGTGTAGCGGATGGTGGCGTGCAGGCCGCCGCCGGAGGGGCGGGCGTCCCGGGGCGCCGCCCCCGCGCCGGACGCGGGCAGCAGGGCCGCCGCCGTCAGCAGGGTGATTCCCACGGCCGCCGTGCGTCTTGTGCGGATGCGCATCGTGCCTCCCAACTGGGGTCAGGGAAGAAGCGGTTGAGCGTACCAAGCGGTTGGTCATCTGCGTGTTCCCTTGACCGGGAGATGTGCGGGACACAGGATCGGCGCCATGACGGGCGCCGGGGGCAACAGGGTCGATGCCGTACTCGCGCGCAGCGCGCGCCGCACACCGGGGCGCGTGGCGCTCCGCTACAAGGAGCGGAGCTGGACGTACCGCGAACTGGACGACGCGGTGACCGAGGCAGCCGCCTTCCTCCTCGACGAAGGGCTGGAGCACGGCGCCCGCGTCGGCGCCTACGGCCACAACTCCGACGCCTACCTGATCGGCTTCCTGGCCTGCTCCCGCGCGGGCCTGGTCCATGTGCCGATCAACCACAACCTCACCGGCGAGGACCTGCGCTACATCGTCGAGCAGTCGGGCAGCGCCCTCGTTCTCGCCGACCCGGTGGTGCGACAGCGGCTGCCCGGCTCCACGCGGGTCCTGGCGCTGCGCGACGACACGGGCTCGCTCCTGGAGCGCAGCCGACGGCGCGAGGGGGGCGGCGGGCATCTCATCATGGGCGGTGACGACGGCGGCGAACTGGCCCAACTGCTCTACACGTCGGGCACGACGGCGCTCCCCAAGGGCGCCATGCTGTCCCACCGCGCCCTCGTGCACGAGTACGCCAGCGCCATCGCCGCCCTGGACCTCAAGGAGACGGACAAGCCCGTCCACGCGCTGCCGCTCTACCACTCGGCCCAGATGCACGTCTTCCTCATGCCCTACCTCGCCGTCGGCGCCGAGAACACCCTGCTCGACAGCCCCGACGCCGAGCGGATCTTCGAGCTGGTGGAGGCGGGGCGCGCCGACAGCCTCTTCGCGCCGCCCACCGTCTGGATCGGCCTCTCGCGCCATCCCGGATTCGCCACCCGTGACCTCGGGGCGCTGCGCAAGGCCTACTACGGGGCGTCGGTCATGCCGGTGCCGGTCCTGGAGAGGCTGCGGTCCCGGCTGCCGGGGCTCGGCTTCTACAACTGCTTCGGGCAGAGCGAGATCGGCCCGCTCGCCACCGTCCTCGGGCCCGGCGAGCACGAGGGGCGGATGGATTCCTGCGGGCGGCCCGTCCTGTTCGTCGAGGCGCGGGTCGTCGACGAACGCGGCCGCGAGGTGCCGGACGGCACCCCGGGCGAAGTCGTCTACCGCTCACCGCAATTGTGCGACGGCTACTGGAACAAGCCCGAGGAGACCGCGCAGGCGTTCCGCGACGGCTGGTTCCACTCGGGCGACCTCGCCGTGCGGGACGCCGAGGGCTACTTCACCGTCGTCGACCGGCTCAAGGACGTCATCAACTCCGGGGGAGTCCTCGTCGCGTCGCGACAGGTCGAGGAGGTGCTGTACGAGCACGCGGGCGTCGCGGAGGCGGCGGTGATCGGCCTGCCGGACGAGCGCTGGATCGAGGCGGTCACCGCCGTCGTCGTACGCGCGGACAGCGAGATCACCGAGGCCGGGCTCATCGCCCACGCGCGCGGGCGGCTCGCCCACTTCAAGGCGCCGAAGAGGGTCCTGTTCGTGGACGAACTGCCGCGCAACGCCAGCGGCAAGATCCTCAAGAGGGAGCTGCGGGACCGGTTCGCGGCGAGCTGACGGCGGGCGCGGCCCGGACCTGCCTCCGTCCCGGCCCGCCGCCCCAGTCCTCCGCCCCGGCCCGGTCGCCGTCAGGCTCTGGCGTGGTCCCGCTCGCCGTTCCCGGACCGCCCGGGGCTCTCGGGCGTGGGGGACCGGTCGGCTTCGTCGCGGACGAGCAGGGAGAGCAGCGAGGCGACCGCGAGGCCGGACTCGGCGGGGTGGCGCAGCACCTTGCCGGGGTCGATCCGGTACGTGTTGGTGCGCCCCTCCTTGCTGTGGGAGAGGTAACCGTCCTGCTCCAGGTCTCCGATGATCTTCTGCACGGAGCGTTCCGTGAGTCTGCAGTGGGCGGCGATATCGCGGATGCGGGCGTTGTGGTTGTCGGCGATGGCCGCCAGCACTCGCGCGTGGTTGGTGAGAAACGTCCATCCGGTGTGTGGCTCGGGCACTCCATCCATGCGGCAACTCTAGGACGTAACATACGTGCTTTCAAAAACACGTACTATGTTTCCGGTATCGATTGACGTGCATATGAGGTTGCGGGCAGCCTGGTGGCGGCGGTAGGCAACGAGGAGAGGAAGAGGACATGGCGAAGCCGGTGTTCTCTCAGAACTCCCTGAGGGGAGAGGGAAGTGACCACAGCCGCACAGCGGTGCCCCTTCCGGCGCCGCCGTCGTCGCTGTCCCCGTCGGCACCGGCCGACGCCGCGCCGGGCGGCGGCAGGAGGAGCCTGGCGCTGCGGGGCGATCTCGACCTCGACGCCGGCCGGCACCTCAGGTCCGAGCTGTACCTCGCCCTCAGCAACGCGGCCCACGGTCTCGACCTGGACCTGGGCGAAGTGGACTTCTGCGACTGCTCCGGCCTCAACCTCCTGCTGGGCCTGCGCCACCAGGCGATGAAGCAGGGCAAGACGGTCCTCATCGCCACCAGCAGCCCCGCGGTGGAGCGTCTGCTCGACCTCACCAGCACCCGCGAGCTGTTCAGGGCCGCCCATCAGGAGGCGGCCACCTGCCACGAGGGGGCCGGGGACCCACCGTCCCCGGCCGTCGACGCGGCGAAGCAGCACGAGGAGACCGACGAAGCGGCGCAGCAGCACGCGGAGACCGACGAGGATCTGCACACCGTGGTGGCGCAGTTGCGCCGGGCCATGGAGACCCGGCCGACCATCGACCTCGCCCGCGGCATCCTGATGTCGTCCTTCAACCTGAGCCCCGAGGCGGCCTGGGAGGTCCTGGTCACCGCCTCCCAGAACACCAACACCAAGCTGCACCTCCTGGCCGACGACGTGGTGGGGACCGTGAAGGGCGACGCCCTGCCCGCGCCCATGCGCAAGCAGCTCGAGGCCGCGGTCGCCAAGACGAACACGGCACGCGCTGCCCCGCCCTCGAAGCCGAAGCCGAAGCCGGACCCGGTCGCCCCCGAGCCCGGACCGTGCCCGCCACCGGACGCGTAGCCCGAGCCCGCCGGTGCGGGGCCGCCCTCGGACAGCCGACTCCGCCGCCCCGCCGCTCACTCGGGCCTGCGGACCGCTCTCAGCCCCGCAGATCCACGATGCGCCTGAACTTGCCCATCGACCGCTCAAGCGTCTCCGGATCGACGATCTCCACACCGACCGATACGCCGATCCCGTCCTTCACCGCCGCCGCGATCTCCCGGGCCGCGGCATCCCGGCGGGCGGACGGCGTGTCCGCGCGCGCCTCGGCCCGCACCGTCAGGGCGTCCATCCGCCCCTCGCGCGTCAGACGCAGCTGGAAGTGCGGGGCGATGCCCGCCGTACGCAGCACGATCTCCTCGATCTGAGTGGGGAAGAGATTGATGCCCCGCAGGATCACCATGTCGTCGCTGCGGCCCGTCACCCTCTCCATCCGGCGGAAGATCCGCGCCGTGCCGGGCAGGAGCCGCGTCAGGTCCCGTGTCCGGTAACGGATCACGGGCATGGCCTCCTTGGTGAGCGCCGTGAACACCAGCTCGCCGCGCTCGCCGTCCGGCAGCGGCTCGCCCGTGATCGGGTCCACGACCTCGGGGTAGAAGTGGTCCTCCCAGATGTGCAGCCCGTCCTTGGTCTCCACGCACTCCTGCGCCACCCCGGGGCCGATCACCTCCGAGAGCCCGTATATGTCCACCGCGTCGATCGCGAAGCGCTCCTCGATCTCGCGCCGCATCTCCTCCGTCCACGGCTCCGCGCCGAAGATGCCGACACGCAGGGATGTCGTACGGGGATCGACGCCCTGCCGCTCGAACTCCTCCAGGAGGGTGAGCATGTACGACGGGGTCACCATGATGATCTCGGGGCGGAAGTCCTGGATCAGCCGCACCTGGCGCGCGGTCATGCCGCCGGAGGCCGGGATCACCGTGCACCCCAGCCGCTCCGCGCCGTAGTGGGCGCCGAGGCCGCCGGTGAACAGGCCGTAGCCGTACGCCACATGGACCTTGTCGCCGGGACGCCCGCCCGCGGCGCGGATCGAGCGCGCCACCACGTCCGCCCACATGGAGAGGTCCTGCTCCGTGTACCCGACGACCGTCGGCAGCCCCGTCGTGCCGCTCGATGCGTGCAGCCTGCGCACCTCCGACTGCTCCACCGCGAACATGCCGAAGGGGTAGTTGGCCCGCAGGTCGTCCTTGGTCGTGAAGGGGAAGCGCGCGAGGTCACGGAGGGAGCGGCAGTCGTCCGGCCGCAGCCCGGCCTTGTCGAACGCCGCCCGGTAGAACGGGACGTTCTCGTACGCGTGCAGCAGGGTGTCCTGGAGGCGTTCGAGCTGCAGGGCCGCGAGCTGGCGGGGGACGAGCCGTTCCGCCGCGTCGAGCAGTAGCGGCATACGCGTCATGGGGAGAGCTCCCGTCCTGAACGGGCGACCGATCATTCGGTCGTCGATCTTCTGTCCAGCTCAGTAATCCAGGCCCGGCAGTGGGCGTCAAGAGATCTCGCACCACTGCTTTGAGCTGGGGCGCAAGGGCATGGGCCACCGTCATGGGCCACGCTGACAACCGCGTTGCCCGCACGTGGCACCGGATGTGATGATCACCCCCATGCCGACCTTCAGCGCGTACGACGGGACAGAGCTCGCCTACCACCAGAAGGGGGAGGGCGAGCCGCTGCTGTGCGTCCCGGGCGGCCCCATGCGCGCCTCCGTCTACCTCGGTGATCTCGGCGGCCTCACCGCACACCGCCGCCTGATCCTGCTCGACCTGCGCGGTACGGGCGACTCCGCGGTGCCGGACGACCCGGCGACGTACCGCTGCGACCGGCTCGTCGACGACGTCGAGGCACTGCGCGAGCACCTCGGGCTCGACCGGGTCGACGTGCTCGGCCACTCCGCGGGCGGCGACGTCGCCACGCTGTACGCGGCCCGCCACCCGAAGCGGATCCGCAACCTCGTCCTCGTCACCCCCGCCACGCTGGCCGTCGGCGGCGTCGTGACCGCCGAGGACCGCAGTGAGGCGGCCGCGCTGCGCAAGGGCGAGCCCTGGTACCCGGCGGTCGAGACCGCGCTGCGGGAGATCGCGGAGACCGGTGCGCCCAGCGCCGGCTGGGAGGTCATCGGGCCGCTCATGTACGGCCGGTGGGACGACCGCGCGCAGGCGCACCGGGCGCAGAGTGCGGCGCAGAAGAACGCGGCGGCATCCGAGGTGTACTACGGCGAGGCTTCCTTCGACCCGCCCGCGACGCGTGCAGCTCTGGCCGACATGACGGCTCCCGTCCTCGTCCTCGCGGGCGCCTACGACGGCGGGCCCAACCCGGCGCGCGCGGCGGAGCTCGCGGAACTCTTCCCCAACGGCGTGTGCCAAGTGCAGCCGGAGGGCGGGCACTTCCCGTGGCTCGACGACCCGGAGTGGTTCACACGACGGGTGGCGGGGTTCCTCGCGCAGGACTGACGGGCCGGCGGGGGAGACCGGCTCCGGTTGCCGCATTGCCGCATTGCCGCATTTCCGGGGGCGCGGGGCGCGGATCGTCGCAGGTGTGGGTCCTGCTCGTACGATGACCGCCGACCGTGCGCGGTCACCGTACGTTCGCCACCGACCCCCCGGGGGGAACCGTCGTGCGCTTCACCACTCCCACTCGCCGCCTGCTCACCGCCGGTACGCTGACCGGCGCCCTGCTCACGGGCGGCGGCCTCGCCGTCGCGGCGCCCGCGCGACCGGCCGAGGCCGCCGGACCCCCGGCGGCCACCGCGCCCGCGGGCCCCTACGCCGAACTCCGGCCCCTCGCCGCCCTGTCCGCGCGGCGCCTGGCCACCGCCGACCTCGTCGCCGCGGCCAAGTACGGCACGGACAGCCCGATCGGCGACCCGGCCCGTGAGCGGCAGGTACTGGAGGCGGTGGCCCGGCAGGCGGCCGAGGCCGGTGCCGACCCGGCGGCGACCGTGCGCATCTTCCGCGACCAGATCGAGGCCAACAAGGTCGTCCAGCGGGGGCTGTTCCGGCGCTGGGACGCCGATCCGTCCAAGGCCCCGAAGGAGCGGCCCGACCTCGGCGAGATCCGCGAGAGGATCAACCGCGTCAACGGCGAGCTGGTACGGGCCGTCGCCGCATCCCCGGGCGCGCGGACGGCGCCGTACTGCGGGGGCGCCCTGACCGCCGCGACCGCGCACGTGCGGCACGAGGACCGGCTCGACCTCCTGCACTCCGTCGCCCTCGCCCGTGCGCTCGGCTCAGTCTGCGCGGACTGAGGCCCGCGGTGTGTCACGGGGGCTGCGGTAGGCGAACCACGGCATGCAGTACTGGGTGACGCTGCCGACGGCGACGGCGTACAGCACGGTGCCGACGCCCACGGTCCCGCCGAGCAGCCGGCCGACGGCGAGCACGGCGAGTTCGATGACGGTGCGGACCAGCCGCAGCGAATGACCGGTGACGGCGGACGCGCCGGTCATCAGCCCGTCCCGGGGCCCTGGGCCGAAGCGCGCGCCGACGTAGACGGCCACGGAAAGGCCGTTGAGGACGACCCCGCCGACGAGCAGGCCGACACGGGCGGGCAGGCCGAGGCCCTCGGGCAGCACGAGCAGTCCGACGTCGGAGGAGACGGCCAGGACGGCGATGTTGGCGACGGTGCCGAGCGTCGGCCGCTGCTTCAGCGGAATCCACAGCAGCAGGACGAGTACCCCGAGGACCGCGCTGATCGCGCCGAAACTGAATGGCGTACGGCGTGCGAGCCCCTCGTACAGGACGCTCCACGGATTGACGCCGAGCGCCGCCCGGACCAGGACCGAGAGGCTGAAGCCGTACAGGGCGAGGCCGAGGAGCAGTTGGGGCAGCCGTCTCGACGGGCGTTCGCGGACCGGGACGTACGAGATGTTCTGCCGCATGCGAGTAGTGCCTCCGTGCCGGTGTGCTGAGGGGCGCTGCCTGTGGCCGCGACAGGGCGGCCCGTGGCTGCACGTGTTCAAAGCCATTGCGGCCACTCTGTAGAGTCATTGGCCCGGACAACACAGCCAATCCGAGGAGAATGGTGTGGTCGAGGCGGACGCTGTGGTCGAGGCGGACCCGGAGCGGCCCCTGCGGGAGGCGGCGGGGCGCACGGGCCGGACGCTGGGCAGCGGGCAGCTCGCCGCGATGCTGCCCGACCCGGCCGGCATGCGGCCCGCCTACCGCCACCTCGCCCGCACGATCGGCGAGCTGATCCTGGACGGTCGCATCGCCCTGCACGTCAGACTCCCCGCCGAACGCGACCTGGCCACCGCCCTCGGCACCAGCAGGACCACCGTCACCGCCGTGTACGACCTGCTGCGCGAGAGCGGCTACGCCCACAGCAGACAGGGCGCGGGCACCTGGACGACCCTGCCCGAGGGCCGCGCCCCGAGCGGTGTACGGCGGCTCCTCGCGGCCGAGGACACCGCGATCGACCTGGCCAGAGCCGCCCCCGGCCTGCCGGAGCGGGAGCTCGCCGACGCCCTCGCCAGGGTCGCCCCGCAGCTCACGGCGCACGCGCACACCCCCGGCTACCACCCCTACGGGCTGCCCGAACTGCGGGCCGCCGTCGCCGAGCGCTACACCCGGCGGGGCCTGGCCACCGTGCCCGAGCAGATCCTGGTGACCTCCGGCGCCCAGCACGCCCTGACCCTCGTCGTGGCTCTCCTGTGCCGGGCGGGCGACCGCGTCCTGACCGAGAACCCGTCGTACCCCAACGCCCTGGAGGCCATGCGCCGCGGCCGGCTCCGAACACTGTCGGTGCCCGTGACCGAAGAGGGCTGGGAGATCGCCCTCGTCGAGGCGGCCTTCCGGCAGACGGTGCCGCAACTCGCCTATGTCATCCCGGACTTCCACAACCCGACCGGTTGCCTCATGCCCGAGGACGAACGAGGCCGGGTGCTGCGCGCCGCCCAGCGGTCCGGCTCCTGGCTCGTCGTCGACGAGACCCTCGCCGAGCTCGCCCTCGACGCGCCCGCGCCGCCGCCCTTCGCCTCGCACGCCGCGTCGGGCGGCGCCGGACAGCTCATCACCGTCGGCTCCATGAGCAAGACCCACTGGGCGGGCCTGCGCATCGGCTGGCTGCGTGCCCCCGCGCGGCTCGTCACCGAACTCGCGGGGCAGCGGGTGGCCACCGACATGGGCGGCTCGGTCCTCGACCAGCTCCTCGCCCTGGACCTCCTCGACCGGGCCGACGACCTCCTGCCGGCCCGCCTTGAACAGCTGCGCGCGGGGCGCGCCGCGCTCGCCGCCGCCCTGACCGAACACCTTCCCCGGTGGGGCTGGCGCCTGCCGCCCGGCGGCCTGTCACTCTGGGTCGACCTGGGGGAGCCGGTGGGATCGTGGCTGGCCGAGCGGGCTCTCGCGCACGGGGTACGGATCGAGAGCGGTTCCTGTTTCGCCACCGACCCGGGCGTCTTCGAGCAGCGGCTCCGCATCCCGTACACGATGTCGCCCGACACCCTGCGCGAAGCGGTGCGCCGCCTGGCGGCCGCCCTCGCCGACGGACCGGCGCCCTCGTCGGCCGCTGTGGGGCGCCCGCACTGGGTGGCCTGAGCCTGTCTGCGAACCAGAAGCGTGACAAGGGCCCTCAGGACGGACGCGGGAGGTAGGCGAGCCCGTGCGCGCCGGGGTCGCCGAGTCTGGCGATGTCCAGCCGGGCCAGGCGCCGCAGCGTCTCCAGGTCGACGAGGTCGACGGTGGACGCGGCGACGCAGGCCACGTAGGCGATCCGGCCGTCGGGGGACGAGGTGATCGTCAGCGGGCCGTTCCCCACCTCGGCCGCGCCGATGCGCTCGTGCGTGGCGGCAGAGAAGACGGTGAGGCGAGCGGCGCGACCGGGCCCGGATTCCGATCCGGCGTCCTTCTGCAGTTCGCCCGCGAGCAGCTTCCTCGTCGACGTCAGATGCACCGGCATGGCGGTGTTCCCCAGCGGCAGGACATCGACGACGGACGCCGTACGCCCGTCGATTACCCGGATCCCGGGGGCCGGTGACTCCTCTCCGGCGGCGGGGGAGAAGTTGGTGTAGGGCGCGGCCACATAGGCGTACGCGCCGTCGGGGGAGACGGCGAGGCCCTCACTGCCCGGCACCTCGGCCTTCGCGGTGAGGATGCCCCGTTCGAGATCGACGACCGACACGAACCACGCGTCCTTGTTGGTGGCGTAGCCCGTCCTGCCCGCCGCGTCGATGGCGAACCAGTGCGGGCCCGGCGCCTGCGTGTCGATCCTGCCGATGGGGCGGCGAGTTCCCGTGTCGATGACCACGACGCCGCCGGGCCGGTCCGCCGAGCCCTCCACGCTGACGTAGAGGCGGCTCCGCGCCATGTCCAGCGCGAGGCCGTGCGGCGCGTGCTCCGGCGCGAGGTCGACGACCTCGACGATGCGGCGCGCGTCGGGGTCGATGACCGTCACCTCGGTGCGCCTGCCGCTGTTCGCGTGGTAGTAGCCCGAGTGGTACGTCGAGGTGCACCACAGCAGCCGCTGCGTCGGATCGAAGCACAGCTCGTGCGGCTGGGCGAGGACTTCCACCGTGCCGAGGCGCCGGTCGGACGCGGCGTCGAAGAACGAGACCGTCGGGCCGCTCTGACTGACCACGGCCAGCACGTCGCCTTCTCGACCGGTACGGGCGGACTGCTGCGCGGCGGGCTGCTGCATGGCGGGCTCCTCAGCGGGGGCGAAGGGACAGCACACGGTGTCACGCACGAACACCGACCCCTCCACTCTCGGCCCGAGCGCGTTCCGCCACAATGCAGGTCTCGGCGGCCAGCCATGGCCGCGGACGCGGTCGCAGACGTGAAAACGCAGCTCAGGAGCCCGAAATTGTCACTGGACCTCAATCTGCTGCGCGTGCTGGACGCCCTGCTCCAGGAGAACAGCGTGACCCGCGCCGCCGAGCGGCTCGGCACGTCGCCCGCGGCCGTCAGCCGTTCGCTGGCCCGTCTGCGCCGGGCCGTCGGCGATCCGCTGCTTGTCCGCGCGGGCCAGCGCATGGTCCCCACCCCGCGCGCCCTGGAGCTCCGCGGTGAGGTGAGCACGCTGCTGCGCGGCTGTGACAACGTCCTGCGCCCCGGTGCCGGCTTCGACGCCGTCCATCTGCGGCGGACCTTCACCGTGCAGGCCACCGACGTGCTCCTCGCGGGCCTCGCCGGAACCCTGACCGACCGGATTCGCGCGCAGGCCCCGCACGTGGACGTGGTCTTCCTGCCGGAGACGGTGGAGGGCGGCCCCGCGCTACGGCAGGGCTGGGTGGACGTCGAACTGGGCTCACTCGGACACCTGGACCCGGAGATCCGGACCCAGGGGCTCATGCCGATGGCGGTGGTCGCCGTCGCGCGCGGCGGGCACCCCCTCTTCGACGCGCCGATCGACGCCCGTCGCTTCGCCGCCGCCGACCACATCGGCATCTCCCGGCGCGGCAAGCGCCAGGGCCCCATCGACAGCGCGCTCGCCGAGCTCGGCCTGCGGCGCCGGACCGCGGTCGTCGTCCCCAGCCATACGAGCGCGATGATGCTCGCCCGCGACACCGACCTCGTGGCGCTGACCCCGGACGGCTGGCTCCAGGACACTATCGCGGCGCTCGGCCTGCGTACGTTCCCCATCCCTCTCGACCTGGAGCCGATCGACCTCGGAATGGCGTGGCACCCCCGCAACTCGGCGGACCCGGGCCACCGGTGGTTCCGCGACCACTTGACGGCCGCGGTACTGAACCCCTAGGGCCCTTCTGACGTTCGGCGCAGACCTGTCATGCCACGCCTCGCGCCGGAACGGAACGCCTACCCGCCTGTCGCCACCGTCTTCGCCCACCGGTAGTCCGCCTTGCCGCTCGGTGAGCGCTGGATGAGGTCCGTGAAGACCACGGCCCGCGGGATCTTGTACCCGGCGAGCCGCTCCCGGCAGTGGCTCTGCACCGCCGTCAGGTCCAACGCGGGTGCGCCGTCGCGGAGTTGGATGACGGCGGCCACCCGGCTGCCCCACCGCTCGTCCGGCACCCCGGCGACCAGCGCGTCGTACACGTCCGGATGGGACTTCAGGGCCTGCTCGACCTCCTCCGGGTACACCTTCTCGCCGCCCGTGTTGATGCACTGCGAACCGCGTCCGAGCACGGTCACGATGCCGTCCTCGTCGACCGTCGCCATGTCACCGAGCAGCACCCAGCGCTCCCCGCCCTTCTGGAAGAAGGTCTCGGCCGATTTCACCGGGTCGTTGTAGTAGCCGAGCGGCACGTGCCCGCGCTGGGCCAGGCGGCCGGGCTCACCCACCGGGACCGGCTCGTACGTCGCAGGGTCCACCACCTGCGTCCACTCGTTGACCTCCAGGCGGAAGCCCTTCTCCGGGCCCGAGTCGTCCGTCGCCCTGCCGTTGGAACCCGACTCGGAGGAACCGAAGTTGTTCAGGAGCAGGACGTCCGGCACGAGCTCCTGGAACTGGGCGCGCACCGTCTCCGACATGATCGCCCCCGACGAGGAGACGCTGAACAGCGACGACAGGTCCGTGCCCCGCAGCGGGCCGCGCAGCGCGTCGATGAGCGGCCTGAGCATGGCGTCGCCGACGAGGGAGACGCTGGAGACCTTCTCCCGCTCGATGGTGCGCAGCAGCTCCTCGGGGACGTACTTGCGGTGCAGGGCCACGCGCTGCCCGTAGTTGAAGGCGATGAACGACGTCAGCGTCGACGTGCCGTGCATCAGCGGGGGAGCGGGGAAGAAGGTGAGGCCGGGGCCGCCCGCCGCGACCCGCTCGGCCAGTTCCTCGGGCCGCTTCACCGGCTCGCCCGTCGGCTCGCCGCCGAAGAGCCCGGCGAAGAACAGGTCCTCCTGGCGCCACATCACGCCCTTGGGCATGCCCGTCGTGCCGCCGGTGTAGATGATGAACAGGTCGTCGCCGGAGCGGGGACCGAACCCGCGCCCGGGTGAACCCGCGGCCTCCGCGTCGGTGAAGGTCACCACGTCGAGCGGGGGAGCGTCCGCGGGCGGCGCCCCCACCCGCACCAGGTGCCGCAGCTTCTCCGTGCGCGGCAGCGCCGCCGCCACCAGGTGGGTGAACTCGGCGTCGAAGACGAGTGCGGCGAGATCCGCGTCACGGTAGAGGTAAACCAACTCCTCCTCCACGTAACGGTAGTTGACGTTGACCGGTACGAGGCGCGCCTTGAGGCAGCCGAGGACCGTCTGCAGGTACTCGACGCCGTTGTACAGGTGCAGGCCCAGGTGTTCGCCGGGCTCCAGGCCGCTGTCGATCAGGTGGTGGGCGATGCGGTTGGCGGCCGCGTCGAGCGCGGCATAGGTCAGCCGGCGCTCCGCGCCCGTGCCGGGGTGGTCGATGTAGACGAGCGCCTCGCGGTCGGGGACCACGTCGACGACCGACTCGAACAGGTCGGCAAGGTTGTACTCCACCGCACTCCTCCTGACCCCGGTGCCCACAGTGACGTCGCGCTTGGCGGTCATCAGAGCAGAGCGGCACCCAAGTGGGAAGAGGCCCCGGGCAACAAAACTGACTGGGTGTCAGAAAACTATTGAACTGGCATCGCGGCTACTGCAACCTGTTCCAGGTCCGCAGGCGACAGGCCGCCCGCGCGGTGGCCGTCGAGGGAGGGAGCACGGCACATGGGTGGGACGGAACACCTCTCCGTGCGGCGCGAGGGCGCCACACTGATACTCACACTGAACAGGCCCGACGCGAAGAACGCGCTGTCCCTCGCGATGCTCGTGGGCCTCTACGACGGGTGGCTCGCGGCCGACGAGGACGACGAGGTCCGCTCGGTCGTGCTCACCGGCGCGGGCGGCGCGTTCTGCGCGGGCATGGACCTCAAGGCACTCGCGGGCAAGGGCATGGAGGGCGAGCAGTACCGGGACCGGCTCAAGGCCGACCCCGATCTGCACTGGAAGGCGATGCTGCGCCACCACCGCCCCCGCAAACCCGTCATCGCCGCCGTCGAGGGCTACTGCGTGGCGGGCGGCACGGAGATCCTTCAGGGCACGGACATCCGCGTGGCGGGGGAGTCGGCCACCTTCGGGCTCTTCGAGGTCAGGCGGGGGCTCTTCCCCATCGGCGGCTCCACCGTGCGGCTGCCCCGGCAGATCCCGCGGACGCACGCGCTGGAGATGCTGCTCACCGGACGCCCCTACTCGGCGGCCGAGGCCGCGTCCATCGGCCTCATCGGCCATGTCGTCCCCGACGGCACCGCCCTGGACAAGGCCCTCGTCATCGCCGAACAGATCAACGCCTGTGGGCCACTGGCCGTGGAGGCGGTCAAGGCGTCCGTGTACGAGGCCGCCGAGCTGACGGAGGCGGAGGGGCTCGCCGCCGAGCTGAAGCGGGGGTGGCCGGTCTTCGACACGGCCGACGCGAAGGAGGGCTCCAGAGCCTTCGCGGAGAAGCGGGCCCCCGTGTTCCGGCGCGCGTAGGCCGCTCCTCGGCTGCGGGGCCGTTGTGGCCGGCCGCGCAGTTTCCCGCGCCCCTTGCAAGGCGCGCCCCGTCGTCGTCCGAAACGGAGTTACGGATATGGCATCGGCTACGTCCCCCGATACGTCCCCCGAAGTACTGCGCGCCCCCCTCGTCCTCGAATTCCCCTTCACCCGCTCCCTGGGACCCGTGCAGAGCGCCTTCCTCACCGGGCTGCGTGAGCGCACCGTGCTCGGGGTGCGCACCGGTGACGGGCGCGTCCTCGTACCGCCCGTCGAGTACGACCCGGTGACGTCACAGGAGATACGTGACCTGGTGGAGGTCGCCGCCACCGGCACCGTCACGACCTGGGCCTGGAACCACGACCCGCGCCGCGGTCAGCCCCTCGACACCCCCTTCGCCTGGGTCCTTGTCAGGCTCGACGGCGCCGACACGGCCCTGCTCCACGCCCTGGACGCGCCGGGCCCCGACGCCGTGCGCACCGGCATGCGGGTCCGGGTCCGCTGGGCCGGCGAACGGGTCGGCGCCATCACGGACATCGCCTGCTTCGAGGTGTACGAAGGCGGCGACGAAGCGGCCGGGCCGAAGCCGCACGACGGCGGGTTCGCGGAACCCGTCACCGGGATCGTCGCACCCGCCCGGCTCGAATACACCTACTCGCCCGGCCGCGCCCAGTCCGCCTACATCCACGCCCTCTCCGACCGCAAGACCGTCGGCGAACGCTGCCCGTTCTGCCGCAAGGTGTACGTACCGCCGCGCGGCGCCTGCCCCACCTGCGGCGTCGCCACGACCGACCGGGTCGAGGTCGGACCGCGCGGCACCGTCACCACGTACTGCATCGTCAACATCAAGGCGAAGAACCTCGACATCGACGTCCCGTACGTCTACGCGCACATCGCCCTCGACGGCGCCGATCTCGCCCTGCACGCCCGTATCGCCGGCATCCCCTACGACCAGGTCCGCATGGGCCTACGGGTCGAGCCCGTGTGGACCGAGGGCGGCGGCTACCCGGACCACTACCGGCCGACCGGCGAGCCCGACGCCGACTACGACACGTACAAGGAGCTGGTGTGATGGCGCCCCGCGAGCAGTCCGTGATGCGGCCCGTCCGCGACGTCGCCGTCGTCGCCTTCGGGCAGAGCGACCACCTGCGCACCACCGACGAGGTCTCCGAGGTCGAGATGCTCATGCCGGTGCTGCACCGGGTCCTCGCCGCCACCGGCCTCAAGACCAGCGACATCGGCTTCACCTGCTCGGGATCGTCGGACTACCTCGCGGGCCGCGCCTTCTCCTTCACGATGGCACTCGACGGGGTCGGTGCCTGGCCGCCGATCTCCGAGTCGCACGTCGAGATGGACGGCGCCTGGGCGCTGTACGAGGCATGGGTGAAGCTCCAGACCGGTGAGGCCGACACCGCGCTCGTCTACTCCTACGGCAAGT
Source organism: Streptomyces sp. NPDC044106 (assembly GCF_056433985.1). Classification (NCBI taxonomy): domain Bacteria; kingdom Bacillati; phylum Actinomycetota; class Actinomycetes; order Kitasatosporales; family Streptomycetaceae; genus Streptomyces; species Streptomyces sp. NPDC044106. The sequence goes on along the minus strand of NZ_JBWKFZ010000004.1, from coordinate 91,807 downwards.
CATCGCCGGGATCCGTGCGCGACGTCCTGACCCGGCAGCTCGACCCGTACTACGTCGCCCCGCTCTGGCCCGACTCCGTGGCGCTCGCCGCGCTCCAGGCCCAGGCGCTGATCGACGCGGGCGAGACCGACGAGCCCGCGCTCGCCGGGGTCGCGAGCCGGAGCCGTACCGACGCGACCGCCAATTCCCACGCGCAGCTGCGGGGTGCGGTCGAGCACGGCGAGTACGCCGTACGCCCCCTGCGCACCGGTGACTGCCCGCCGGTCGGCGACGGGGCCGCCGCCGTGATCCTCGCGGCGGGCGAGCGGGCCCGGGAGCTGTGCGAGCGGCCGGCCTGGATCCGCGGCATCGACCACCGCACCGAGGCGCACGCGCTCGGAGTGCGCGACCTCACCGACTCGCCCTCCACCCGCCTGGCCGCCCAGCGGGCCGGAGTCTTCGAACGGCCCGTCGACACAGCCGAGTTGCACGCGCCCTTCACCTCGCAGGAGGTCGTCCTGCGCAAGGCCCTGGGCCTCGGCGACGAGGTCGCCGTCAACCCGTCCGGCGGCGCGCTCGCCGCCAACCCGGTGATGGCCGCCGGACTCATCAGGATCGGCGAGGCCGCCGCCCGCATCCACCGGGGCGCGTCGGACCGCGCCGTCGCCCACGCCACGTCCGGGCCCTGCCTCCAGCAGAACCTGGTCGCCGTCCTGGAAGGAGACGCACGATGAGCGGTCCGGTGGGCAAGCGGGCGGCGGGCAAGGAACCCGTCGCCGTCGTCGGGATCGGGCAGACCAGGCACGTGGCCGCGCGGCGGGACGTATCGATCGCGGGGCTGGTCCGTGAGGCCGCTCAACAGGCCCTGTCGGACGCTGAGTTGACGTGGGCCGACATCGACGCCGTCGTCATCGGCAAGGCGCCCGACTTCTTCGAGGGCGTCATGATGCCCGAGCTCTACCTCGCCGACGCGCTCGGCGCCGTCGGCAAACCCATGCTCCGCGTGCACACGGCCGGCTCCGTCGGCGGCTCCACGGCGCTGGTCGCCGCCAACCTCGTCGCGGGCCGCGTCCACGGCACCGTACTGACCCTCGCCTTCGAAAAGCAGTCGGAATCGAACGCCATGTGGGGCCTGTCGCTGCCCATCCCCTTCCAGCAGCCGCTGCTCGCCGGGGCGGGCGGCTTCTTCGCGCCGCACGTACGCGCGTACATGCGGCGCACCGGTGCCCCCGACACGGTCGGCTCGCTCGTCGCGTACAAGGACCGCCGCAACGCCCTGAAGAACCCCTACGCGCACCTTCACGAGCACGACATCACCCTGGAGAAGGTCCAGGCCTCACCGATGCTCTGGGACCCGATCCGCTACTCGGAGACCTGCCCGTCCTCCGACGGAGCCTGCGCGATGGTCCTCACCGACCGTGCGGGCGCGGCCCGTTCACCCCGGCCGCCCGCCTGGATGCACGGCGGCGCGATGCGCAGTGAGCCGACCCTCTTCGCGGGCAAGGACTTCGTCTCGCCGCAGGCGGGCAAGGACTGCGCGGCCGACGTCTACCGGCAGGCGGGCATCGCGGACCCGCGCCGGGAGATCGACGCCGTGGAGATGTACGTGCCGTTCTCCTGGTACGAGCCGATGTGGCTGGAGAACCTCGGCTTCGCGGCGGAGGGCGAGGGCTGGAAGCTCACCGAATCCGGTGTGACGGAACTGGACGGCGACCTCCCGGTGAACATGTCGGGCGGCGTCCTCTCGACCAACCCCATCGGCGCCTCCGGCATGATCCGCTTCGCCGAGGCGGCACTTCAGGTGCGCGGACAGGCGGGGGAACACCAAGTCGACGGCGCCCGCAGGGCACTTGGGCACGCCTATGGAGGCGGCGCGCAGTTCTTCTCCGTGTGGCTGGTCGGGGCCGAACCGCCCACCACCTGACGGCGCCGGCGCCGCGGACGGACCGAGGTCCTGTCGCCGCGGCCTGTCCGGCGCCCGGAGCGAAAGCTAGGCTGGCGCCGGACGACGCATTCGGGAGGAGCACGGACGTGGCCGACAGCACCACTCAGCAGCATCCGCTCGCGGGCTGGGACAAGCCGGAGCTCGACCTCAGCACGGCGGACTGGCGATCGAGTAGCGAAGGGCGTGGTGATGTGGAGATCGCCTTCGTCGAAGGATTCGTCGCGATGCGCAACGGTGGGCGCCCGGAGAGCCCTTCCCTCATCTTCACCCCGGCGGAGTGGGGCGCCTTCGTGCACGGCGCCCGCGCGGGCGAGTTCGACCTGACGTAGGGCGGCCCGTTCCGTACGGCACAGGGCCCGGCCGCCACCTGTTCGGTGGCGGCCGGGCCCTGTGCACGGGGGGTTCGGAGACAGGGTCCGAGGCCACGTACCATGGGCGCATGTCCTTCCTCCGCCGCCGCAGCTCCGCCACTCCCGCGGGCCCGGACTTCGACGTCCTGGCCATGGACCCCGGTGACTGGCCCGGCAATCTCGGCGCGGGCCTGCTGCCCGCGCCCGACGGCAGCTGTCAGGGCGTCTTCCTGCGGTACGACCTGTTCGGCGGCCGCGGCCCCGCGATGATCATCGGCAACCTCCCCGAGGGCTCGCCCGCGCGCGAGACCGCCGAGGGCGAGGTCCCCTTCGAGGTGGCCCAGCTGCTCCTCGCCCTGGAGAACGACGAGGAGATCACGGTCGTCTCCACCGAGGACCTGCCGGTGATGCAGGGCGACAACCTCCTCATCGTGCGCCGCCTGAAGCTCTCCGAGAGCCGGATCTCCTGCGTGCAGTTCGACCGCAGTGACAACGTCCTGGTGACCATCGCCGCCTGGGACCGGCCGATCACCGACGACCTGTACGCGCTCCTGAAGCCGCTGCCCGCCGAACTCTTCCAGCAGGGCTGACAGCCACAGCTCAGGTCTTCGAGCGCCGTTACCGCGGTGCGTTCCTCTTGAGCCAGTCGTCGACGGTGACGACGTCCGCCCACTGCGGGAAGAGCCGCTCGATGAGGACGCGGTGGAGTTCCGGGTCGGTGTCCAGGCAGGCGTCGGAGAGGACCGTGAGGCCGAGGTCCAGGTCGTTCGCGTGGCACAGGGTGGACAGCACCACGGCGCTGGTGGCGATGCCGGTGAGCACCAGGCTGTCGATGCCGCGCGCCCTCAGGACCACGTCGAGATCGCTGCCCGAGAACGCGCTCGCCCGCCTCTTGGTGACCACCACGTCGCCCGGCCGGGGTGCGACATCCGGATGGATCTCGGTACCGGGGGCGCCCTCGACGTAGAGGCCGGCCCGGGCGATGGCGGCGAGAGGCTTGTTGCGGGTGCCGACCTCGGGGAAGCCGGGGCGCAGCCCGATCACCACGTAGATCACCGGGATGCCCGCCGCCCGGGCCCCGTCGATCGCCCTGCGCAGGCGTGGCAGGTATCCGGAGCCGTCGTCGGCGACGTCCACGATGGCCTGCTGGACGTCCATCACGAGAAGCGCGCTGCTCATACTCGCCTCCAGGAACAAGTCGGTCCGGCGGTGCGCGGGGCAGGTGGTTCCGCGGGTCCGGATCCCGCGCAGATCGTACGCCGGGCCCGGGTCCGCACTCGCACGGATCCGGACCCGGCGTAGGACTGCCCCGACGGCGCTACGAACCCGACCGCACCACCGTCACGTCGGCGGCCCGCACATAGCCGACCCGGTGCCCGTACTGGATCACGTAGTACATGTCCTTGCCGCGCACCACCCTGTGCGGCGCGGTGTCGAACGTCGGGGCGTAGAGGTACTCGCCCGGCACCTTGTCGCCGATCGCGTACTTCTGGCCCGTGAGGATCTTGTACGGCAGCGGGGAGACCGCCTGCACCGGCACGCCGGCAGGGTAGGCCTCCTTCTCCGGGTACGCGCGCCCGTAGACCGGCACCTCGGCCGCGCCGGACTTCGGCGTCACCACGAGACCCGTGGCGTCCACCGCGGTGGGCTGCTTCACCGGGTTCTTGAACCAGGCCTTCTGACCGAGGTACCAGACAGCCGTCCAGTCGCCCTGGCGGTCGGCGACCGCGTACTGCTGGCCGGTGGAGAGCCGCGCCCCCGTGTCGTTCACGTCGATCGTGGAGTCCTGACCCCCGGGGCGCTTGCCGATGTCCTTGATCAGCGGCGCGTCGTCACGCGGCTCGGTGTGGACACGCACCGCGGCCGAACCGTGCGGCACGCACTTCTCGCCGGGCTTGACGCAACCGGTGTACTCCGGCTGGTTCCTGGCGTAGTCGGGAGCCACGGTCACCAGCCCGCCGCGCGGTCCGGCCGTGCGGTGGAACGGCTTGCCGAGCAGGGTGAAGTAGTGCTGCCAGTCCCAGTACGGCCCCGGGTCCGTGTGCATCCCCGGGATCGACGACGTCACGGTGCCCTGGACGTTGTCGTGGCCGAGGATGTGCTGGCGGTCCAGCGGGATGCGGTACTTCGTCGCGAGGTACTTCACCAGGCGGGCCGACGTGCGGTACATCGCCTCCGTGTACCAGGTGTCGGGCGCGGTGAGGAAGCCCTCGTGCTCGAGGCCGATCGACTTGGAGTTCACGTACCAGTTGCCCGCGTGCCAGGCGACGTCCTTCGCCTTCACGTGCTGGGCGATGTGGCCGTCGGTGGACCGCAGGGTGTAGTGCCACGAGACGTAGGTGGGGTCCTGCACCAGCTTCAGGACGCCTTCCCACCGGCCCTCGGTGTCATGGATGACGATCGAGTCGATGCTCTGGCTCTTCGGCCGGTCCGCCAGATCGTGGTTGCCGTAGTCGGGATTGCCCTGCGGGTCCTTGAACTCCTCGTACGGCGCCGGAATCCACTCGCACGACACGGTCCTCGGGCACTCCACCTCACCGGCGGGCGCCCTGCGCAGACCCATGCGCTTCAGCTGCCCGGCGTCGGGCTTCAGGCCGGGCACCGGCGCCAGCGCCACGCGCTGTCCCGAGTCCGTGGTGCGCCGCTCGCCGTCGCGCATGACGGCGAACACGTCATTGGCGTATGTGGCCGCGGTCGCCCGGTCGTCCGCTCCGGAGAAGCGGGCGATGGCGCCGTACCAGTCGGCGGGGTCGCTGCTCAGCGGCTTACCGAGCCTCCGCTGGGCCGCCGCGAGCAGCGCCGCGCCGCCCTCGACGTTCGCGGCCGGGTCGGTACGCAGCTCCTCGGCGGACCGGCCGCTCAGCTCGGCCGCGCGGGGCAACGTCTTGAGCCGGGCGGGGAGCTGGGAGTCCTCGGGAACCTTGGTGGTGGGCGGCGGGGCCGGACGCGACGTGTCGCCGCGCGGGTCCTCCGTGCCCTCGCTGTGGTGCGGTGCCGAGGCCAGTGCGGTGCGTGCGTCGGTGAGGTGCATCGGGCCGTACCCGCCGGTGACGCTGGCCGCGCCGCCGTGGTCGTCCCAGCGCGACTGCAGGTACGAGACGCCGAGCAGCACGCTCTGCGGCACGTGGTACTCGGTGGCGGCGGCGGCGAAGGCGCCCTGCAACCCTGCCGCGGGAGCCTTGTGGGGAACGCCCGACGACGGCGCCGCGCCGAGCAGCGGCACCAGCAGACCGGCCGACGCGAGGGCGCCCGCCGTCCTGACGGTGCGTCTGCGCCTGGACGGGGTGGGGGTGGTGGCAGATCCTCGCAATGCAGCCTCCTGGGACTCCTGGGCCGATGAAGCGTGGCGGGGCGTGCGGGGCCGGGCGTGCGTCAGTGGTACTCGTTCTCCGACGATCCGTCAATCATGTCCAGGTGATGCGATTTCCCATGTCAGCGCGGGTTCCGGCGGGTCAGGGGCGGGTTTTCGCCAGAGGTGGCCCCACCGCCTGCGGTGCGTCAGTGGCGTGGACCAATGAGTGGTGGGGCGATCCACCTGTTCGGGGGAGCATTCGGGGGAGGCCAGGAGCAGTGCCCGGACGGGCCGGCCCTCCGCCGGGCCGTCCGGAGCACCCCGCTCAGTCGAGGACCGCGGTGGCCTCGACCTCGACCAGGTGGGCGGGTACGTCCAGCGCCGCGACGCCGATGAGCGTGCCCGGCGGCACCGGCGTGGACCCCAGCCCGGCGGCGGCCCGGGCGACCCCGTCCAGGAACAGCGGCATCTTCTCCGGAGTCCAGTCGACGACGTAGACGGTCAGCTTCACCACGTCGTCGAAGGATCCGCCGATCTCGGCCAGCGCGGTGCCGATGTTCAGGTAGCACCGCTCGACCTGGGCGGCGAGGTCGCCCGCGCCGACCGTGACGCCCTCGGCGTCCCAGGCGACCTGCCCGGCGATGTGGACCAGCTTCGATCCGGACGCGATCGACACCTGCCGGTAGGGGGCGACTTCCGGCAGCCCGCTCGGGTTCACCAGGGTGACGGCCATGCTGCATGCCTCCTCATGAGAGAGCCCGCGAGCTCTCAGGGTCTCTTTTGGTTACCCGGGAACCGTAGGAGAGTGGCCCCTGACATGGAAGAACGCACTTCTGGGTGACCGAGGCACCTCACGGTGACCCAGCAGTTCAGCGGCCCGCCCGACCAGGCGACGTGCCTCGCCCCCGCCCGGGAGTGGGGGAGCGACCACCGATCTCCAGACGCGGCCAGTCCGCGAGGTCCCGCAGCAGTTGCCGGTCGTGCGTCGCGACGACGACCGCGGCGCTCGTGCCGCGGATCGCCCGTGTCAGATCGTGGACCAGCGCCGACGACAGGTGGTTGGTCGGCTCGTCGAACAGGATCAGCCCGGGCCGCCCGGCCCACGCCAGCGCGAGATCGAGACGCCGCCGCTGCCCCTGTGACATGCGGCCCACCGGTGTGCGCAGCGCGTCGCGGTCGAGCAGGCCGAGCACCCCGAGCGGGACGACGTCGGCGTCGCGCAGCGCCCCGCGCGCCACCAGCCGCCCCACATGGCGGGCGTACGTCTCGCGCGCGGTCAGCTCGGACTCCTGGGCAGCCGTCTCCTGACTCACGCGGACGACCCGCGCCCCCGGGGCGATCCGCACACACCCGGCCGTGGGTTCGAGCGCACCGGCGAGCACCGCGAGCAGCGTGGACTTCCCCGCACCGTTCGGTCCGGTCACGAGCAGCCGGTCGCCGCCGACGAGATCGACGTCGACCGGACCTGCCAGCCGCCCATCGAACTCGACGCCGCGTGCCCGCAGTTGCGGCGCTCTGGGCCGGACACCGAGATCCGGCCACGTCGGCACCGGCGGCGGCGCGGGCACGTCGATCCGGTGCGCCTCCAAGGCGTCCTGCTGCCGCTTCAGAGCCTGTACGACACCGGGTGCGCGGGACTGGCGCCGGTGCTTCCCGGTGCCCTTGTCCGGCCGCCAACCGGTGGAGAGCCGGTCCCGGGCCTTCGATGCCGCGTCCTGCAACCGCCGGTGCTCCTCCTGCTGCTCCTGGTAGTCCTGCTCCCAGCGTTCACGTTCGCGGTGCCGGGCGTCCTGCCAGGCGTCGTAACCCCCGGCGTACAGGCGGGACTTGCCGTCGCGGCTCGGATCGAGGTCGAGGAACCGGTCGGCGACGTCGCGCAGCAGCGCGCGGTCGTGGCTGACGACGGCGAGGCCGCCGTCGTGCTCACGCAGCCTGCGGGTCAGGAAGTCGAGCCCGTCGGCGTCGAGGTGGTTGGTCGGCTCGTCGAGGAGCAGGACGTCGTGCCGCGCGCCGAGCAGGCACGCAAGGCGGACGCGGTAGCGCTGCCCGACCGACAGGGTCGACAACGGCCGGCCGCGGTCGGTGCAGGCGCCGAGGGCTTGCATCGCGACGTCCACGCGGCGCTCGGCGTCCCACGCGTCGAGGCGGGTGGCGGCGTCGAGCGCGACGGCGTAACGGTCGTCGGCCTCAGGGTCGCCGCCGGCCATGGCGAGAGTCGCCTCGTCCAGCGCGGCGAGCGCCGCGAGCGACGCGGCCAGCGCGTCGGACGTCAGCGTGCCGACGGTCTCGCCGTCGCGTGCCGAGAGCTCCTGGCGGGCGAGGCCGACCGTGCCGGTCCGGTGCACGGCGCCCTCGTCGGGCGTGACAAGACCGGCGAGGACGTGCAGCAGTGTCGTCTTGCCGCGGCCGTTCTCGCCGACGACGGCGATCCGCGACCCGGCCGAAACGGTGACAGAGACATCGTTCAGGACCTGCCGGGACCCGCGGGTGACGGTCACGCCTTCGGCGCGGATGTGCGCGCCGGCGCCCGCGTCGACGGGCGGGGACATGGATTCGGCAGGGGCGGGGGAGAGGGGGAAGGGGTTCAACGGTGCTCCGCAGCTCGCAGTGGAGCCGGGCAGCGGAAAGTGGCCGCCCGGCGGGAACCGGGACGGCGAGCGCTGATTCAGGTGGGAGAAGGCGCCGCCGTCAGCGGGCGGAACGGACCTTCTGCGACCAGATACCTCGTGCCATGAACATCACCTTAACAGCGCGACCCCCTCGCTTCACGGGGCGTCGCCCGACCAGTCGAAACGGCGCGGATCGCCCGGACGCGGGGCGTACATCGCCCGCCCACCGGCACCGAACCGCCCCAGCTCGGTCGGCAGCGAGACGCCCGCTTCGAGCTCCCGCGGCGTACGCCCGGTGATGTCGAGCAGCAGCCCGTCCAGCGGACCGCCGACGAGTTCGGCGTAGCACTGGCCGGGCCGTGGGCCCGGATGTTCGTGGTCCTGGCCGTAGACCCGGCCGCGCAGCAGCTGCTCATCGTCGCTGTCCATGCCGACCAGCGTCTCAGCCACCACTGACAGCAGAGCTGTGACAGCGGAGTCAGCTCGGTGCGGGATGCCAGGAGGCTTCGGCGGCCCCGGCGTCGGGGTGGGTGGGAAAGACCTGGTCCAGGCCCGCGATGCGGAGGATGCGGCGGACACGGTCGGGGACCGCGGCCAGGGCGATCGTCGCGTCCGCGGCCAGGGCGTGGTTGCGGGCGGCGATGAACACGGTTATCCCGGTGGAGTCGCAGAAGGTGAGAGCGCCGAGGTCCAGGACGAGCTGCTGACCCGAGCGCGGGTCGAGCTCCCGGAGCGCGGCGCGGGCGTCGGGGGCGGTGCGGTGGTCAAGCTCCCCGGACAGCTCCAGGACGGGACCGGCTGGGGTGGTGCGGGTGCGCAGGGAGAGAGGGTGGGTCACTGCTGCTCTTCACTGGTGGGTCGGGGCACGTTGACGGCCAGCACCGCGGTGTCGTCCTCCACGCCTGAGCCGAACGTGTCGAGCAGCTCGCGGATCGCGGCGATCGTGTCGGATGCGGTGGTGGGCGCGAGGTCGCGGGCGAAGTCCAGGAGGGCTTCGTCGCCGTAGCGGTCGCCCGTGCCGGTGCTCGCGGTGTGTGCCTCGGTGAGGCCGTCGGTGTGCAGCAGCATGGTGTCGCCCGCGTTCAGCCGGACGGTGGTGGTGGCGATGTGGGCGTCGGGCAGGACGCCGATGAGCTGCCCGCCGGGCGTGGGCAGGTAGTCGGCGGTGCCGTCGGCGCGCATCAGCAGCGCGGCCGGGTGCCCGCCGCTGGCCAGCGTGACGTGGAAACCGCCCTGGTCGCCGGCAGGCGTGAGCAGGCCGAAGACGACGGTGCAGAACCGGGGGTCGGCGCCGTTGTACTCGTGGTTGAGGACGGTGTTGAGGTTGCTCAGTACGGCTGCCGGGTCCGGGTCGTAGACGGCGGCGGCGCGGAGCGTGTAGCGGGCGAGCGAGGTGATGGCCGCGGCGGCGGCGCCCTTGCCGCAGACGTCGCCGAGGAAGAACCCCCAGGAACCGGCGGCCAGCGGGAAGAGATCGTAGAAGTCGCCGCCGACCTCGTCGCTGGAGGCGATGTGGTAGTGCGCGGCGACCTCGAGACCGGGCACGCCGGCCAGCGTCGGCGGCAGCAGCGTCTGCTGCAGGGTCGCGTTCAGCCGCTGCAGGCGCTCACGCTCACGCTCGGCCTCCTGGCGGGCGCGCAGCAACTCCTTCTCGTACGCGCGGCGGTCGCGGGCGTCGAAGAGGGTGGTGCGGATCAGCAGCGGCTGCCCGTCGCTTCCCGTCTTCACGACCGAGGTCACCAGGACCGGGAGGCGGGTGCCGTCGGCGGCCTTGAGGTCCAGGGCGATGCCGCTGACCTCGCCCTGCATCCGCAGCAGCGGCGCGAAGTGGGTTTCGTGGTAGAGCCGTCCGCCGACGCTCAGCAGGTCGGAGAAGTGCTTGCGGCCCACGAGGTCACCGCGTTCGTAGCCGAGCCAGTCCAGCAAGGTGGTGTTGACCTTGGCGATCTGCCCGTTCAGGAGGGTGGACAGATAGCCGCACGGGGCGTGCTCGTACAAGTCCTCCGCACTGTCCTCGAGGAGCGCGGAGAACTGCGCCTGCTCCCCTGCCGGGTCCTCATGCCGCCCGCGGCCCCCGCCCTCTCCCTCGTCACTGGTGTCGCACATCATCCGGCGGCGCCCGCGAACGTGGCGATCACCGCGGCGGTCTCCTCGGGTGCGGCGAGCTGAGGGCAGTGCCCCGTCGCGTTGAGCGTCACCAGCCGGCTGCCGGGGATCTGGGCATGCACGAACGCGCCCACCTCCGGCGGGGCGATCGCGTCGTGGGAGCACTGGGCGACCAGGGTCGGAACGTTCACGCGGGCGAGGTCCGCGCGGTTGTCGGACAGGAAGGTCACCCGCGCGAAGACACGGGCGATGTCCGGATCGGTGCGGCAGAAACTGTTCGTCAGCTCCTCGCCCAGCTCCGGCCGCTCCGGATTGCCCATGATGACCGGCGCCATGGCGCCGGACCAGCCCAGATAGTTCGACTCCAGCGATTCGAGGAGCTCGTCGATGTCCTCGGCGCTGAAGCCGCCCCGGTAGCCGGTGGCCGGGTCGTCGATGAAGCACGGGGACGGGGCGAGCAGCACGAGTCCGGCGAACGCCTCGGGCTCCCGCGCCGCGGCGAGAACCCCCACCGTCGCGCTCACCGAGTGCCCGACGAAGGTCACAGGACCGAGCGCCAGCTCGTGGCAGATCTCCAGCACATCGTCGACGTACCCGTCCAGGGTCGAATAGCGCTCCCGGCTCCACGCCGACAGATCCGAACGGCCCGCGCCCACGTGGTCGAACAGGACCACGGTGAAGTCACGCTCCAGCGTCGGCACCACCAGCCGCCACATGTTCTGGTCGCACCCGAACCCGTGCGCCAGCATCACCACCGGCCCGCCGGTCCGGCCGGTCACCGTGACATGGTTCCTGCTTCGCACATCCATGCGACACATCCTCGCAGATCGGAGCGGTGCGGGACGTCGGCGCCGAGGCTCTTGCCCCGAGCGCCTGCTGCAGCACGGTCGGGGCCCCGGGGTAGTCACCCCCACACCGACTCAGCGCCTGCCTTCCCCTACAGTCGCGCCCATGACCGAGCCCACCTACCTCGCCGCGGTCCGGCAGTCGTACGACACCGTCGCCGCCGACTACGCCGAATTCGTGAAGGACCCCTCGCAGTTGGACCCGTTGTCGCGCGCGATGCTGGCGGCGTTCGCCGAGGCCGTACGGGGGAGCGGGCTGGGACCGGTCGCGGACGTGGGATGCGGGCCGGGCAAGGTCACGGCGCACTTGGCGGGCCTGGGAGTGCCCGCCTTCGGTGTCGACCTGTCCCCGAAGATGGTCGAGCTGGCCGGTGAAGCCCACCCGGGTCTGCGCTTCACAGTGGGGTCGATGACGGCGCTGCGGATCGGCGACGGCGAACTCGGCGGCATCATCGCCTACTACTCCGTTCATCACACGCCGCCGGAGCTGCTGCCGCTCGTGTTCGCCGAATTCCGGCGCGTACTCGCGCCCGGCGGACACCTCCTACTGGCCGGCCCCGTGGGAACCGGCGAGCGGTTGCGCCCGGCGCAGGCGTACGGCGGTCATCCGGTGTCCTACGAGTCACACCTGCTGCCGCCCGGCCGCATCAGCGGCGAGTTGGGCCGGGCCGGGCTCGCCGTCGCCGCGCAGCTCGTGCAGGCGCCGGACGAAGGCCTGACGAGGAGTGTCGTCACCTTCCTGGCCCGCAACCCCGGTGCACCCGGGCCGGGGCCGCGGCAGGAATGACGGCCGGGCAGTAGTCCTCTGCGAGCGGTGTTGCTCAGGGGGACGTGAAGATCAAGGCCGCGTTGTGGCCACCGAAACCGAAGGAGTGGCTGACGGCCGCGCGCACCTGCTGGCGTCGCGCCTGTTTGGTGACGCAGTCGATGTCGAACTCAGGTGCGGGCGCGGCGAGATTGGTGATCGGCGGGACCCGCTGATGCTCGATGGTCAACACGGTCAGCGCGGCCTCGATGGCGCCGGCCGCCCCGAGCGTGTGGCCCAGCGTCCCTTTCGCGGCGGTCACGCTCGGGCGGTGCGGCAGCACCCGGGCGATGAGGCCCGCTTCGGTCATGTCATTGGAACGGGTGGACGTCCCGTGCGCATTGACATGATCGATGTCCTCGGGTGCCAGCGACGCGTCGGCCAGCGCGGCCCGCAGCGCTCGCTCGGCTCCTGGTGCGCCGTCGGGCTGGGCGGTGGGGTGGTACGCGTCGGACGTGGTGGCGCATCCGGCGAGCAGCGCCCGTGGCCGGCGGTCCCGGGCCGTTGCGTCCGCGACCCGCTCAAGGACCAGGACGCCCGCCCCTTCGGCCATCACGAAGCCGTCGCGGTCCGCCGCGAAAGGACGTGAGGCGGTGGCCACCTCGTCACGACGGGTGGACAACGCCCCGGTGCGGTAGAAGCCCGTGGTCGTCATGGGACTGGCGGACGCCTCGGTTCCGCCGGCGATGGCGATGTCGCACGCGTCCCTGGCCAGCAGGTCACGCGCGGTGGCCAGCGCGGTGGCACCGGAAGCGCACGCGGTGGAGACGCTCAGGCTCGGGCCGCGGGCACCGAGGTCGATGGAGACCTCGCCCGCGGCGATGTTCGGCAGGAAGTGAACGATGGCCAAGGGAGAGACCATGTCGGCCCCCTGGTTCAGCAGGCGGTGGTGCTGCTCCTCCCACTCCCAGGTTCCGCCCAGGCTGCAGCCGATGACCACGGCCACTCGGGCGTCGTCCCAGGTGTGCGGGTCGAGTCCGGCGTCCTCGACCGCTTCACGCGCGGCGAAGACCGCCAGCTTCGCGAAGTGGGCCATGCGCCGGGCCTTGCGGCCGCCCATCCGTCGGCGTACGTCCCCCAACTCCGGCACGCGACAGGAGAAGTCCACCGGAAGGCCGGCCAGGCGGGTGTCGCGGGTGGCGGTCGAGACGCCCGAGAGGACGCCCTGCCAGGTGGCCTCGGCGCCGTCACCCGCCGCGGTGACGAGGCCGATGCCGGTGACGGCGATGTCGTCGTGGGTCATCGGGCCGCGCTCTCGGGGCTGGGGGCGGCTTCCAGGGACGCGATCAGCTCGTCGATCGTGGTGGCTTTGACGACGAGGCCCGGGGCGGGACCCACGCCCAGCTGCTCTTTCAGGACGAAGGCGAATTCGGCCAGGGCGAGGGAGTCGAGATCGAGCGAACCCAGGGCCGTCTGGGGGCGGATGGCTTCCACGGGGACCTCGAAGTCATCGGTCAGGATGCGGTGGACCGTGGTGGAAACGTCGGACATGGGGACCTTTCTTGAACAAGAGGGGACAACGAGAGGCTGAGACGGACAGGGGCGGCGGCGACCCTCGCCTCATCCGTCGCTCGGCCCCTCGCGCGTGCCGGTGAGGGCAAGCACGGAAGGGCGTACCGACGGCGTCAGGTCTTCGGTGAAGTGGCGCAGCGCGAGAGCGGCCACCTCGGCGGGCCGCGCGAAGACGACCCAGTGGTCCGATGACTCCAGTACGGCGAAGGAACCCTCCGCCAGGGTCGCGGCGAAGGCGCGCTGCTGCGCCACGGGGCAGAGCGTGTCGTGCGCACCGCTGAAGACGAGTGTGGGGATCCCGTCGAGGTCGCTGGCCCCCACGGCGACCGTGACGTCGAAGGTCCGCTGCAGAACGGCCAGTGCGTGCGGCGTCCGGAGCTGGCGCAGGACGCTGCGCCGGAGGTAGCGGCTGGCCAGCCTGCGGTGCACCAACGGCATCTCGGGGCCCATGCACAGCATCAGCTCCGTCGCCAAGGACGCGAATTCCTCCACCCGCCCCGCCGCGGCCAGGGCTTTGGCCTCTTCCACGCGGAGTCGCTGGGCCGGTGTGACACCGGTCGGGACCCCGCCAAGGACCAGGCGGGCGACACGTTCCGGGTGCTCCACGGCGTACCGGTGGGCGATGATGGAGCCGTAGGAGTACCCGAACAGGTTGATCCGGTCCGCCCCAAGGTCGTCCACGACCAGCGCCAGAGCCCGGCAGAGCAGAGCCGGCGAGAGGTCCTCGACGGGCATCGGGTTGTGGGAACCCGGGTAGTCCAAGGTGACGACATCGGCCACCGGCATGAGTTCCCGCTCCACAGGGCACCAGTCGTGAATCCCCTGGAACACCCCGCCCAGGAGCACCATGGGGTGCGTCCGCGGCGAGGGGTGGCGGAGTACGCGATAGGCGAACTGCTGTCCGTCCACGGTGAGAGAGCGGACAGTCTCGTCGAGCATGGTTCCCGTCCATTGTCGGGCCGACAGGGGACTGCCGGCAGAAGGGTCAGGCGGATCAGGCCTGGGTGAGTACCAGAGCGGCGGCGAATCCCCCGAAGCCCATGGCGGTCTTCACCGCGCACTCCAGGCGTGCGGGGCGGGCGTCCTTGCCCACGACGTGGCCGCGGACGTTCGGGTCGAGGGACGACAGGTTGGCGGTGGGCGGTACGGTCTGGTCGCGCAGTGCCAGGACGGTCAGCGCCGTCTCGATGCCTCCCGCCGCGCCCAACGTGTGGCCGACCATGGCCTTGCTGGAGGTGATCAGCGGGCCTTCGCCGCAGACACGGGCGAGGACCTCGCTCTCCACCAGGTCGTTCGCCGGGGTCGAGGTGCCGTGGGCGTTGACGTGGTCGACGTCCGGGCCGCTGACGCCGGCGTCGGCCAGGGCGGTGCGCAGGGCGCGTTCCAGCGCGGCGCCGTCGGCGGCGGGGGCCACGGTGGCCTCGGGGTCCGTCGCGGCGCCGTATCCGCTGACCTGGGCCAGGACGGCCGCTCCGCGGGCCCTGGCGTGCTCGGGGCGTTCCAGTACGAGGATGCCGGCGCCTTCGCCGAAGACGAACCCGTCCCGGTCGGCGTCGAAGGGCCGGGATGCCGAGGCGGGGTCGTCGCGGCGCGTGGACAGGGCCTTGAGCTGGCACGCGCTGGCGACCAGCAGCCGGCCGACAGCGGCCTCGGCGCCGCCGGTGATCACGATGTCGCACTGTCCGGAGCGCAGGAGTTGGTGGGCGGCGCCGATGGCGTGGGTTCCGGAGGCGCAGGCGGTCGCCACCGCGAAGCTGGGCCCGGACGCGTTGAGGTCGCGGGTGACGCTCTCCGTCGCTCCGGTGACGGGCGTGAGCAGGCCGGTCTTGGGGGAGACCCGGCCCGTCCGCCGCAGGCTCGCGTGCTGCTCGTCGTAGAAGGGCAGCCCGCCATGGGCGTTGCCGATCACGACACCCACCCGGCTGCCTTCCCACAGGCCGCTGTCCAGGGCCGCGGACGCGACGGCCTCGCGCGCGGCGACCACCGCGAGCTGGGCGAACCGGTCCATCAACCGGCATCCCGCCACGCCGAGTTGGCCGCGCACATCGGCGTCGGCGACATAGGCGAAATCGCACGGCAGCCCTTCCAGGGCCGGGTGCGGGCCCACCCCGGCCGGCACTCCGCCGTTCACCACGGCCTCCCACGAGCGCGCCGCGTCGGCGCCGGCCGCCGTCACCATGCCGACCCCGGTCACCGCGGCGTCGAACCGGGCCGGACGCGGCGCGGTCACGAACCCGCCCTCGCGCCGACCACGTTCACCAGATGGGCCACGGTGTCCCGCGAGGTGATGTGGGCGTCCTCGAGGTCGATGGCCATCCGCTCCTCGATGATGAAACGGAATTCCTCCAGAGCGAGCGAATCCAACCGCAATTGGTGCAGAGCGGTGTCCGCCGGAACCGCCTGCGCGTCGACTCCGAAACTCTGACGCAGTACCTCGTGGACGTGTTGCGCGGCATCCATGCAATCTCCTTGACGGGTCTGCCCTGCCGATGCGGATCAGCGGGCCGGAACACCCCAGCCTGTCGCCGCCCCTTCCTCCCCGGGCGAGCGCCGAATTCTCGGCAGCGACATCAGCGATGACCTCACCGGCGACATCGGCAGCGACAGACGGCATGACTCCGCGACGCTACAGCGACGCCGCGGCGCGCAAGCTCCAGCGACATACATCTGGAACACCCACCGAATCCATGGGCTAGTCGTACATATGCGTCGGCAAACCTCTTCGGGCAGGCGATACCAGCCCGAGCGCCGTCAGGGAGGCGCTCCGCCAACTGGGGCGACGGGCCGGGCTCGTTGAGATTTAGCACTTCAGTTTGGTGGGTGTCCGCTGGTGCGGGGTGCTGCTGGGGAGGAACGGCCATCCTCACCAAACCGGTCGACAACACGTGTCACGGCGCGCAATCATGGCGTGACACAAGGTGAGTGCCGTGCGTCGAGCGGCCTGACCGCGAGGGGGCCCAGTGGAACCAGCGGAAACCGACATCGCCCTCGACCGCGACGTGTTCATGCGGAGCCTGATCCGCGAGTTGGCACGCGTGCTCGAGGACGTCGTCGGTCTGGAGGAAGCGGCGGGGTACGTCAGCCTTGTCAGCCAGACCATCGGCGGCGACATCAACCGCCAGTACACGAAGGCCCTTTCGGTCGACCGGCTCGACCTCGGGCAGGTCGCCAAAGTGATGGTGGACCTCAAGAGACGCCTCGGCGGGGCCTTCTACGTCATCGAGGAGAACGAACAGCGCATCGTCCTGGGCAACCGGGTCTGCCCGTTCGGTGAGAAGGTCGTGGGCCGGCCGTCGATGTGCATGATGACGTCGAACGTCTTCGGAACCATCGCCGCGGAGAACCTCGGGTACGCACGCGTGGAGCTGGACAAGACCATCGCCCGCTGGGACGTGGGCTGCCGCGTCATCGTCCACCTGCGCCCACCGTCCGAGGCGGACCGGAGTACCGGGCGTGAGTACTACGGCGACATTCCGTGATCCGCGACGAGACGATCAGCCTCTTCGGGAAGATCACCGGCCTGTTCACGGAACCGGTGCTGCTCGTCTCCGCCGACACCCAGGTCCTGGCCGCGAACGCGGCGGCGGTCCGGCTGCTGCCGGGGGTGCAGGACCGTCCACTTCTGAGCGGCCTGGTCTCCGAATCCGCCGACGACGTCGTCTCGTTCGTCAGGCAGTGGCTGCGGACCGGCCATCCGACACCGGCGGGTCTGACCCTGCACGGCTATGACGGCTCACGGGTGCGCTGCCGATGCTTCGGCGCCCGCGCGCAATGGCTCACCGCGCCGACCGTGCATCTGCGCGCCGTCCGGATCGACCCCGGTGACCGCTTCCTCACGCTCAAGGAACGGGTCGACGCCCTCGGACGCGAGCGCACCCTCCGCTTCCGGGCCACCGAAGAGCGCAGCACCCTCACCTCCTCGCTGTCCGCCGTCCACGCCAGACTCGACCACCTGCACGCGCTCGTGGTGGCGCTCGCCGCGGCCACCACGAAGACAGCCGTCGTCGAGTTGGTCGCCAAACACGTCCCCCAAGTGCTCGGCTGCACGCGAGCCGACCTGTACTTCAGCACGCCGGCACCCGGCCCCGCCCGGCTCCACATCCCCGTGCCCCCGGACGCGGCCCTCGTCCTCACCGTGGACGGCGGCGCGCCCCCTCCGGACCATCTGGAGTCGGTGTCGGCATTGATCGGCGGCGTGCTCAGGGGTCTGTGAGGTCTCGTCAAGGGCGCGTCGGGCGGTGCTCACATGCCTTCGTCGTAGTCCTCGTCATAGTCCCGAGGTAGTCGCCGGTGGCATACGAAAGTCCGCAGTGCGCCCCTGTCCAAAGCGCACCGCGGACCTCTGCCCCCGTCGGCCCTGCGGCCCCGTCCGACCCGCACCCGCGTCAGCGAGTGCCGACCGCCGCTCGTACGGCCCGACGGGCCAACTGGCAGTCGTCGTGCAGCCGCCTCAGGAGCAACCGCTGTTCCTCACCGGACGGCGTGGCGCCGGGGTGGGCCGGGCCCGCGGCCACCGGGGCCGATTCGTGCATCGAACGCTGCACGGCCGACTCGTACGTCCGGATCTCACGGGTCAGGACCAGCATCAGATTCACCAGGAACGCATCGCGCGCCGCGGGACCCGCGACCTGCGCCAGTTGGCTGATCTCGCGTCGGGCCACCGGAGAGTCACCGAGGACCGTCCACAGTGTCGCCAGGTCGTACCCCGGCAGATACCAGCCCGCGTGCTCCCAGTCGACCAGGACGGGGCCCGTGGGGGAGAGCAGGACGTTCGACAGAAGGGCGTCGCCGTGGCAGAACTGCCACATGGCGTGGTGGCCGTTGCCCTGGTGGCCGACCGAGTGGGCGATGCCGTGCAACAGTTTCTGCAGGTCACCCATGTCGCGGTCCGTCAGGAGACCCAACTCGTGGAAGCGGGAGATCCGCTTCCCGTAGTCCAACGGCCGACCGAACATCTCGGCCGGTGGCCGCCACTGGTTGAGTCGGCAGACCGAGCCGAGCGCCGCCCGGATGTCGGCGCGCGGCGGGGACTCGATCGGGTGCCGGTGCAGTGCCGCCACTCGTCCGGGCATCCGCTCGATCACCAGCGTGCAGTCATCGGGGTCGGCGGCGATGAGCCGTGGCGCCCGGACTGGCGGGCGGTGCCGGACGAACGAGCGGTAGGCCGCTATTTCGTGCCTGATCCGCTCGGCCCACGCCGGTGAGTGGTCGAGCAGACACTTGGCGACGGCGGTGCTGCGCCCCGCCGTTCCGACGAGCAGTACGGTACGGCCGCTCCGGCGGAGCACCTGCACCGGGTTGAACTCGGGGCAGATGCGGTGCACGGAAGCGATCGCGGTGCGCAGTTGCGCCCCCTGGGGGCCGGACAAGTCGAGTCTCCCGCTGAGCGGCTGCGTGCCGGTCCCCGGCAGGCGGGGCGTGTGGCCGGCGCCCAGCGGTGCGCCGGCGGGACGCACCGGCTCGAGATAGGGGCCGCTTCCCGACGTGGGGGGCATCTCGCGGCTCCGGTGGACCGGGGGGCGCGGGCGCAGCGGCCGAGGCGGGGCGGACACGGAGGACGATGCTGCGTACATGGGCGATACAGATCCCTTCGTGTGCCTGTGCATTGCGTGCGCCTCCCGGCCCGATCGCGTCGGGTGCACCCTGGGGAGTGCCTTGCGGCGACCGGGTCGGGGTGGCGCATTCCTACCTGACACCCGTTGTCCCCTGGCACACCATGTGGCGCACCCTGGCGAACCCTGGCGAATAGTCGCTCAGCAACTGACAGAGGGTTACTGTCAACTCAGCCGAGAACCTGGGGGCTTGACGTGAACGGACAACCCAACACCCGCCTTTCGGACCTGTTCGGCCTGGCCGGCTGGTCAAAGGGGGAGCTCGCGAGACTGGTGAACCGGCAGGCGGCGGCCATGGGCCATCCGCAACTGGCCACGGACACCTCGCGGGTGCGGCGTTGGATCGACGTGGGAGAGATCCCGCGCGATCCGGTCCCGCGGGTGCTGGCCGTTCTGTTCACCGAGCGTCTCGGCCGTGTCGTGACCACTGAGGATCTGGGTCTGGTACGGCACGGGCGCGTAGGGAAGCGGCGTGGCGACGGGAGTGTGGAGCACCCCGACGGCGTGCCGTGGGCGCCCGAGCGGACAGCCGCGGTCCTCACCGAATTCACGGGAATGGACCTCATGCTCAACCGACGCGGCTTGGTGGGCGCGGGCGCTGCGCTTGCCGCAGGCTCCGCACTCAGCAGCGCCATGCACGACTGGCTGCACACCGATCCGGCCCTCGCGGCCGACGCCCCCCGTATCGCGGATCCCCTGCACGTCGACCCCGCCGGGTTCGACCGCTATGAGGCCGCCCCGATCGGGTCCCAGGAGATCGAGGAACTGGAGCGCTCGGTCGAAGTGTTCCGCGCGTGGGACGCGGCTCGCGGAGGCGGCCTGCAGCGCAAGGCCGTCGTGGGCCAGCTCAACGAAGTGGGCGGCATGCTCGCCTACCGGCACCCCGATCATCTCCAGCGGCGCCTGTGGGGCGTCGCCGCCAACCTCGCCGTGCTTGCCGGCTGGATGTCGCACGACGTCGGCCTCGAACCCACGGCCCAGAAGTACTTCGTCATCGCCGCGCACGCGGCCCGCGAGGGCGGCGACCGACCGCGCGCAGGGGAGGCACTGTCCCGGGCCGCCCGCCAGATGGTGCACCTCGGCAAGCCCGACGACGCCCTGGATCTGATGAAGCTCGCCAAGTCGGGCGCGGGCGAAGAGGCCCTGCCCCGCACCCGTGCGATGCTGTACACCATCGAGGCATGGGCCCACGCGTCCATGGGCCGTGGCCAGGCGATGCGCCGCACCCTCGGTCTCGCCGAGGACCTCTTCGTATCGGACAAGGGGGATGTGCCGCCGCCGAGCTGGATGCAGATGTTCGACGAGGCGGATCTGCACGGCATGCAGGCCCTGGCCTACCGCACCCTCGCCGACCACGACGCGTCCGCGGCCGGTGCCGCGCAGCGGCACGCCAAGGCGGCGATCGAGCTGCGGGCCAAGAACCGCGGCCGGTCGCAGATCTTCGACTACATCTCGCTCGCCTCGGCCTGCTTCATCGCCGACGACCCCGAACAGGCCGACCGCTACGCACGGTTGGCGCTGGTGTCGATGAGGTCCAACTCCTCGCAGCGCACCTGGGACCGGCTGCGGGCGATGTATCGACTGACCGCGCAGTACGCCGGTTACCCGAAGATCCAGGACCTGCGCGAGGAGATCAAGCTCGCGCTGCCGAGGGGGGCGGGGAGGACGGCGAGGGCGTAGGACTCAGACCCGCATGACCAACAGGCAGGCGTCATCCTCACGCGGGGACTCGCCGACCTCCTCGACGATGGTCCGCACGCAGTCCTGTGCCGTACGAGCCCCGGTGAAACGGGACGCGAGGGACAGTAGCAGGCCCGTCGCCGTCTCCCTGTCGCGCCGCGGCACCAGGCCGTCCGTGTGCAGCAACAGCAGGTCGCCGGGGTGGAGTCGCTCTTCGGCCTGCTCGTACGTCGCCCCGGAGGTGGCGCCGAGGAGCACGCCGTGCGGGGGCGTCAGCATGCGCCCCGCCCCTTCGCGGAACAGCAGAGGGGCGGGGTGCCCTGCCTGCGCCCAGGTGAGGAGGCGGGTGGCGGGGTCGTAGCGACAGCAGACGGCGCTGCCGAGGGCGGGCTGAACGGTTGCGTCCAACAGCAGGTTGAGCCAGCCCATGAGTTGGCCTGGCGGGGCTCCCGCGACCGCCATGCCGCGCAGCGCGCCGAGCAGCATCGCCATGCCGGAGGTGACGGCGACGCCGTGGCCGGTGAGGTCGCCGACGCTCAGCAGAGCGTGGCCTTCCGGCAGTTCCAACGCGTCGTACCAGTCGCCGCCGACGAGCGTGCTGGTCGAGGAAGGGAGGTAGTGCGCGGCGAGGTCGAGCCGGCCGGGGCCGCCGTGTGGCAGGCGCAGTGAGCCGGGCCACGGCGGGAGGACCGCCTCCTGCAGTTCGACGGCGAGGCGGTGTTCGGCCTGTGCGGCGTCGCGTCGGCGTTGCATCGAGTCGTGGCTGTCGCGCACCACGCGCTGGCTGCGGCGCAATTCGCTGACGTCCCGCAGGACCGCCCACATGGAGGCGGTGGAGCCGTCGGGAGCGAGCACGGGCTCGCCCATCATGTGCACCTGGCGCACCCGCCCGTCGGAACGCACGACGCGGAATTCGCCGTCGATGGGTTTGCCGTCGACGAGGCAGTCCGTGACCATCGAGGTCAGTAGCGGCTGGTCCTCGGAGTGCACCAGGGAGGGAAGCTCGTCCAGGGAGAGCGGGGGAGCGGCCGGGTCGCGTCCGAGAATCTGGTAGAGCTCGCCGGACCAGCTGGCCTCGTCGGTGAGCAGGTTCCACTCGGCGCTGCCCACCCGGCTCAGGAGCGATCCGCGATGTGGCTCCGGGCACTTTGGGGCGGCCGGGACCGACGGTTCCCCGGCTGCTCCCGGCGGCCCGTCGCGGAGCTGTGCCAGGTGGTCGCCGAGGTCGTTGAGCTGATGCACCGCCAGGTCGCACAGGGCGCGCTGCCACCGCCCCTCGGGGCCTCCGTGGTCGGCCACGGCTTCGCGCCGCACGGCGTCGACCTCGCCGCGGAGTCGGCGTGTCTGCGAGATCAGCGCGTCTACCGGGCCGCGTTCGGGCGGCTGGGCGGCTGCGTGGTCCGCGAAGACGTGGGGCGGCATGGGGTGCTCCGGTGGAGGTGCGGTGCGACCAACTTGACGGGTGGTGGACCGTTAACGACTTTGGCACAGCGAAAGGTGGCCCGTAAGGGATTTGGCAACACACGATGCGGTGGTGCTTCTGGCATATGCCGGTGTCCTGCCGGTACGGGGACAGAGGGCGACAGTCCAGAGTGCACGGGTGAAGAAGCCGTAGGGCTTGGGGGTGAAATGTGGTGATTGGGTGAGGGAGTCGGGGTGGGTAACGGTCCTGGTGCGGTGAGGCGGCCGGTGATGGTCGTCGGGCGGGCGCGCGCTGGGCCCCGGGAGGCGTGTGCCGACGCGAACACCCTGCCGCCTGACGCCCCAACGCCCTTGAGAACGGCTGGAATTGGCCCTCGAAGCGGCCTGTCATGAGCGCACCGTCGGCACCCCCTCGGGCCCGGCCCACGCCCCGTCACCGGCGCCCCGCCCTGCTCACTCATTGGCTCGCCTCACGAGCGTAGGTAGTGAATGACCGCGAGCACGCGACGGTTGTGGTCGTGAGACACGGGCAGGCCGAGTTTGTCGAATACCGCCGCCACATGCTTCTCCACCGTTCCGGGCGAGACGAAGAGCGCCTGGGCGATGGCCGCGTTGGAGCGGCCCTCCGCCATGAGCGAGAGCACCTCGCGCTCCCGAGCGGTGAGCGGGGCCAGCTCCGCCGCACGGTGGCCGGCCCCGGCGAGCTGCGTGACCACCTCCGGGTCGAGCGCGGTGCCGCCCGCCGCCACCCGCTCCAGCGCGTCGGTGAACTCCGCGACGTTCGCCACCCGGTCCTTGAGCAGATAGCCGACGCCCGCGGAGCCCGCCGCGAGCAGACGCGTGGCGTACTTGGTCTCGACGTACTGCGAGAAGAGCAGCACGCCGGTGCCGGGATGTGCGCCACGGATGTCGATGGCGGCGCGCAGCCCCTCATCCGAGTGGGAAGGCGGCATCCGGATGTCGACCACCGTGACGTCGGGGCGATGCGCGGCGACCGCCTCGCGCAGGGCGTCCGCGTTCCCCACGGCGGCACAGATCTCATGGCCGCGCTCGATGAGCATCTGGGCCAGCAACTCCCGCAGTACGGCGGCATCCTCGGCGATCACGACGCGCATGGCCGCATGCTCTCACGCGTGCAACGGCAGCTCGACGGTGACGGTCGTCGGTCCGCCCGCGGGGCTGCGGATGTCGATGCGTCCGTCGACCGTGCGGACGCGCTGGGTGAGCCCGGTCAGGCCGCTGCCGCCCCCGGGCGTGGCGCCGCCCCGTCCGTCGTCGGTGACCTGGAGGAGCAGCAGTCCGTCCCATTGGGTGACGCCGATCGCGGCTCGCCGCGCCCCGCTGTGTTTGATGACGTTCGTCAGGAGCTCGGCCGCGCAGAAGTACGCGATGGTCTCGATCGCCGGGGTGGGGCGCCGGGGCACGTCCGCCGTCAACTCGACGGGCACCGTGCTGCGGGCCGCGAGCGTGGCGAGGGCGTCGGGCAGGCCCTCGTCGAGCGCGGGCGGGTGAATGCCGCGGGCCAGATCGCGGAGTTCGGTGAGTGCCTCGGTGGCGTTGCGGTGCGCGCCGTCGACGAGTTGCCGCAGACGGTCCGCGTCCAGCGGCCGCCCGTCGTCGAGCCGCTCCCTGATCATGTCCAGACCCATGGCCACGGCGACCAGACGGACCTGCGCGCCGTCGTGCAGATCACGCTCGACCCGCCGCAGCAGCGCCACCGAGTCGTCGACGGCCAGCGCGCGGGTCTCCTCCAGGTCCCGTACGCGGACGGTCAGCGGGCCGGGGCCGAGCAGCGCCCGGATGAGCCTGCGATCGCCCTCGACGACGAGGCGGGTGACCCAGGGGGCGCACAGGAGGGTGCCGACGCCGATCAGGACGGCGAGCCACGTCCCGGCGAAGGTGTCCGCGGTCAGCCCGCCGAAGGGGATCGGAGTGAGTACCGGCATGCCTTCCGGGTCGCCGGATCCGACCGTGGGCTGCTGGCCGAGGACGCCCCACCGCAGTGGCGCCGTGAGGTTCACGAGCCCGGTGACCCACCACAGCACGGCGTACGCACCCAGCGCGCCCACGGGCAGCTTCAGGAGGACGTACCCCGCCGAGCGCCAGCCCGTCCCGTCCCGCAGTCGCGCGTCGAGACGGCCCACGAAGCCCTCGCCCGGCAGAACGGGCGGCGGTACGGCGGTGCGCTCACCGAGGAGCGTCGCGGCCAGTCCGCGGTTGACGGCGCCCAGCGCGCGGGCGAGCCGGAGTCCAAGGATGAGCAGCAGCGCCCCCACCACCGCGAGCACCAGCGAGACGGTGAATCCGGCCCCGAGGGCCAACACCACCGCGAGGATCAGCCCGCCCGCGAGGCCGAGCGGGAAGCCGATCAGGCAGTACGCCGCCTCGGCCCACGTCCGCCGGGTGAACGGGGCGCGGGCCACTTCCGCGACGAGTCGCGGTCGCCGACCGACCGGCAGGGCGTTCTCCGGACGGGTGCTCTCCGGACGGGCGCTCTTCCGACGTTCGGTCTCAGGCTCGGCGCTCTTCTGCACGTGCATGCCGTCAGTGTCCTGTCACGTGTCCCTGTGGGCCGGCAGACGCCCGCCCCCACCGCCGGCACCGCGGCCGTACAACTCCCTGCCGTGCGCCGGACGTCATTCCTGCCCATCACGCTAGGTCGGCAGGGGGCTCGCCCGGAACGCAGCTTTCCTCCCTCTGTCCTGGGGGTTTTCCCCCAGGCTCCCCCCGTCGAACCGAACCAGGCATGGGCGGCCCAGAACCCGTCCGGCAGGTGAACCGCCTCAACCCACCGCCTTCTTTATGAGGGAGGCGATCCGCGCCTCCACCTCCGGTGTCACGGTGCGGCCGGCACCACCGGGGTGTAGTCGAAGGCCCCGTTCTCGGAGTCGATGTCGTGAAAGCGCCGCCAGACCCGCTCGCCGTCCACGGTGATGGGCTGCTCGTAGTCGACGTACCGCTTCCCCGGCGCCTCGGCGAGCGCTTCCGCGTGGTGCAGAAGGGTCAGTGAGTCCAACGGCGCGCCCAGCAGCAGCACGCGGCCGCCCATGGCGGTGAGGTGGGCGAGCGGGCTGTCGGGGCCGTGCGGGTCGTCCCACGGGTGGTCGTCCATCAGGGCGTGCGCGGCAGGACCGAGGGCGGCGAAGCTCGCGTCGGGATGGCGGCTGCGCACCGCGCCGGGCCGGTTGCGCAGGGCCTCGGGCAGCCGCCCGTAGCTGTGGTCCGCCTCGCTGAGCCGCGGGTCGTACGCGGGATGCTCCGCGCGCAGAGCCGCCTGCCAGCTCTCGGGCCAGGTGACGAAGTCGTAGGGCGGCGCGTCGTTCCACCCGCACGTGACCATCAGCGTGCCCGCCGCGCCCACCGCGTCGCAGAGCGCGTCGATGACGGTCTGCGAGCCCCCGGATACGTACCCGAGTGCGGACATCTCGGTGTGGAACATCACGGTGTCGCCTTCGGCCAGCCCCAGCAAGGCCAGCTCGCGACGCAGCCCGGCACGGGTGACGGGGCCGTCGGACCGTTTCAGGAGGTCGAGTTCATCCATCAGGGGAAGGTATGCGCCTACCCGTCGACAGGCCAATGGATTTGTGGTGCACCTTTGTGGTGCATCGCGTTGGTGCGGGTCGGCTTGGACCGTGCTGCCGACAAGCGTCGTCTTGTCGTCTCAGTACAGTGATCACTTTGGTCAAGGCGATCAAAGTGATCAAAGTACTCAAGCAGTCGGCCTCTGGAGAGCTCGTGCAGGTGCACCACCCGATAGACCGCCCCGCGCGTCGCGCCACCCGGACGACAGGATGGAAGGGCATCACCGTGGGTGCCGTGGTCCTGTCGTCGGCGTTCGTGGCCCTGCAATTCGGGCGCAGCCCCGTGGCCCAGGCCTACGCGCCTTCGGGCCCGGGGGCGCACGCGGCGGCGACCGCCACGGCCCCCGCCGAGGCGACGGTTACGGAGGGGCAGGTCAAGGAGGTCGCGCCCGGAGGCGTGATCACCTATCCGAGTGTCACCAGTTGCCTCACGGTCACCGTGCGGCTGCGGGACGGCGGGCTCGTCGGGGCCCACGCCAGTCTGTTCCAGGTGCCGGGCGAACTGCGGTCCGACGAGATCCTGGGTGCGATGAAGGGCCTCGTCGGCCATCGCGCCGTGACCGCGGTGGAGGTCAGAGGGGCGGTCGGCGCCTGGCACCCCAGCTATTTCGTGCGGGCGATCGAGAGTTACGGGGAGGGAGAGCAGGTCCCGGTTCCGGTGGGCCAGGACCTGGACGGGCTGGCCCAGGCGGTGTCGACGGGGCTCGGGGTGCCGCGTGGCCTGGCCACGGTCGAGGACGTCCCTGACGGGGACCAGACCGTCAGCTGACGCCGCCGCCCCTCGCGCCGACCGGGCTACGGCGGGAACCGGAACCGCTCGGCGGCGGCCGGAAACCGGAACCGCCCGGGCCGAACGCTGGCCCGACCGGGCGAGATGGGCCCGCGTCGCGCATGAACGCACCCGGATGGGGCGAGGGCTGACGTTCATGGCCACTCTGCCGCGTCTCGCCCCGATGCTCGCCACCCCCGGTTCGCTGCCGCCACCGCACAGCGAACGCCTGTGGAGCGCGGAGACCAAGTACGACGGGCAGCGCGCGCTGGTGTACCTGCCCGGCGACCACACCGTGCTCATCCGCTCCCGCTCCGGCGCGGACATCACACCGGCGTACCCCGAACTCCACGCTCTGGCCGACGTACTGGGTGGTGTGCCGACGGTGCTCGACGGGGAGATCGTCGTCCTCGACGAGGCGGGACGCCCGGACTTCGAGCGTCTCCAGCCGCGCATGGGGCTGTCCGGTTCCCCGGCGAAGGCGGCCCGTCTCGCCGCCGACGTACCCGTGCATCTGGTCCTGTTCGACGTGTTGTTCCTGGCCGGAGATGACCTGACCGGGCAGCCCTACACGCGGCGTCGCGACGCCCTGGAGCGCCTGGTCGAGGCAAGGCCACGCTGGTCGGTGCCGCGCGCGGTGGCCGGGCACGGCCGCCAGGCCCTGGAGCTGGCCCGCGAGCACGGTCTGGAAGGCATCGTCCTGAAACGGCTCGACTCGGTGTACGAACCCGGCAGAAGATCGCCGAACTGGGTCAAGATCCGCAACGTCCGCACCGTCGACGTGGTCGTCGGCGGCTGGCTGCCCGGCAACGGCCGCCTGACCGGGCTGCCCGGCGCGGTCCTGGTCGGTCAGTACCAGGACGGGGCGCTGTCCTACCGGGGCAGCGTGGGCACGGGCTGGAACGAACGGGAACGTACCGAACTCGCCTACCTCTTGAGCATCGCCGCCATGGACGAGTGCCCCTTCGCCCCCGCCCCCGCTGTACCCGGCGCCCGCTGGGTCCTGCCGCGGCTGGTCGCAGAGGTCCGCTACACCGCCATCACCCGGGCCGGTCTCCTGCGCCACCCGGTGTGGCACCGGCTGCGTCCGGACCTGGCACCCGAAGTCTGAGCCGACCCGCGCCCGGCGCTGTGACCTCGTGGAACCCTCTGCGGACGGCTCCCCCCGACGTATAGCGTCATGTGCACGGCGAGGGGGAGGAACGACCATGGCAGAACGTACGCTTCCGTCCCGCGTGGCAGCGGCGGAACGCGTGGCCCGCGAGGCGGGTTTCGAGAAGAGCTGCCTCCCTGAGGTGGGCAGGCTGCTCAGGCTGGCCGCCGCGGCGAAACCCCACGGGACCATCGCGGAGAGCGGCACCGGCTCGGGGGTGGGCACGGCCTGGCTGCACAGTGGCCTCGGTGCCGACGCGCGCCTGGTCACCGTGGAACGGGACGAGGAGTTGGCCCGGCGGGCGGCGGACGTCTTCGCGGACGACAAGCGCGTCAGCGTCCTCACCGGGGACTGGCGTCTGCTCGAGCAGCACGCCCCCTTCGATGTCTTCTTCTGCGACGGCGGAGGCAAGCGCGACGACCCCCGACGCGTCGTCGAACTGCTCGCTCCCGGCGGCATGCTCATCCTCGACGACTTCACCCCCTCGACCCACTGGCCACCACGTTTCGAGGGAGAAGTCGACGAACTCCGCCTGTTCTACCTCACCCACCCGGACCTGGAGTCCACCGAAGTACTGACCACACCGACCAGCTCAGCGGTCGTCGCTGCACGTCGCGTCCAGAGCGTGAGGACATTGGCTCGACCACCGTCTGCGCTCCCGGCCCTTCCGCGATGGTGAGGTCTGAGCCGGACGACTTGGGTGGCCGGGAGACGTCTCCCGGCCACCCAAGATCCTCGCGCCCCGTACGGGCGTTGCCGTCAGCTCGCCGCGCCGAGCATGCTGTCGATCTCTCGGAGGAAGTCCTCCAGGTCGTCGGGGGTGCGGGAGGTGATGAGGTCCCAGTCGTTGGCTCCGCAGTGCATGACGGACTTGTCGACCCAGGTGCCCTTGGCGTTGCGGATGTCGGTGGCTACCGAGGCGTACGACGTGAGGGTCTTGCCCTCCAGGACGTCGGCCTCCACCAGCAGCCACGGACCGTGGCAGATCGCCGCCACCTTGCGGCCGGACTCCGCGAAGGAGCGGACCGTCGAGACGGCGGTCTCCTCGAGCCGCAGCGTGTCGGCGTTGACCGTGCCGCCGGGTACCAGGAGCAGGTCGTACGAGGACGCGTCCGCGTCGACGAGCTTGAGGTCCGGCTGTACTGTCTTGCCGGGGTCCTTGTCGCCGACGAGCGTGCGGATCCCCTCCGCCGACACGGCGGCCACGTCGACATGCGCGCCACGCTCACGCAGGTGCTGCACCGGCACGACGAGCTCGTCCTGTTCGACTCCGTAGTTGGTGACGATCGTCAGAACGCGGCGGCCGTTCAGTGTGTTCTCAGCCATGACGCTGCCTTTCCTCTGCTGCAGTGCTGCTTCGAAAGCGCTGTTTCGAAGTCGATCGGACGCTCCGGTACCCCCTCTCCAGCATGAGCACACGCCGGAATGCCGCCAGACGAGCCCGGCGACCGGAGTAACCGCTGTCAGGGCGGGTGCCCCGGCCTCCCCGGTGCGATTCGGGACCAAAGGCCTGATCTGGGGGCGAGAACCGTACCGGCCACGGCGAGTCCCGTGGCGCGACGGCGAAGAGGTCTGCTCATGGACGCGGGCGTCTTGGGCATTGCGGGCTCCTCCTCGGCAGGGCAGGCAGTGGGCGGGGCCGTCGGCCCGTCCCTCAAGAGGAGAGAGTCCGCTTCATCGGTTGGCGCTGTCGATGATCTGTGACATAAGTGCGGGTCCCGTCTCGTCAACTGGCGGGCGGGTGAGGGGTGTTGGCGAAGGTGAGGCTGCGGCAGGTCGTGGTCGTGACAGCTGGCCGAGGGGCCGGGCGTCCTGTCCCCCAGACGTACGTACGTACGCGTGTATGTACGCGCCGTCCGCGTCACCCCTCCCGGTTCAGTGCGCGATGCCGTCGATCAGCTCCCGCGCACCCTGACGCAGCAGTGCGACGGCCACGGATGTGCCGAGCGTCGCGGGGTCGAGCGGGCCCGCCCACTCGTGCGCGTTGAGCACCGTCTTGCCGTCGGGCGTGAACACGCAGGCGCGCAGTGACAGGTCGCCGCCGCGTTCCGACCGCGCGTACCCGGCGATCGGCGAGTTGCAGTGGCCCTGCAGGACGTGCAGGAACATGCGCTCGGCGGTCGCCTCCCGCCAGGCGTTCTTGTCGCCCAGATCCGTCACGGCGTCGATGGTCGCGGTGTCGTCCTCGCGGCACTGCAGGGCGAGGATGCCCGCTCCGATCGGCGGGCACATCGTCTCCACCGACAGGATCTCGCTGGCCAGCTCGGGGCGGCCGATACGGTCGAGGCCCGACTGGGCGAGCAGCAGCGCGTCGGCGTCGCCCGCGGCCAGCTTCTCCAGCCGGCGGCCCGCGTTGCCACGCATCGGAACGCACTCCAGCTCCGGGTGCGACGCCGCGAGTTGCGCCACCCGGCGGACCGACGACGTGCCGATGCGGGTGCCTGCGGGCAGCTCGTCCAGGGTGAGCCCGCCCGGGTGGATGAGCGCGTCGCGGATGTCGTCCCGCTTGAGGAACGCGGCGAACGTGGTGCCCGCCGGAAGCGGCCGGTCCGCGGGTACGTCCTTGACGCAGTGCACCGCGAGGTCCGCCTCGCCCGCGAGGAGCGTGGCGTCGACCTCCTTGGTGAAGGCTCCCTTGCCGCCGAGTGCCGCCAGGTCACCCATCCAGCGGTCCCCGGAGGTTGTCACCGGTACGACCTCGGTGCGGATGCCGGGATGCAGCGCGGCGAGTTCGGTGCGGACGCGCTCCACCTGGGCGAGGGCCATGGGGGAGGAGCGGGAGACGATGCGGATCAGCTCAGGAACGGACATGCGGTCCACGATAAGGGCTCCGGGGCGGTGGTTCGGACAGGCGTCCAGCTGATCAAACGACCGTAGGCGTGGGCGAGTTGGCCCCCGGAGGGGCGGCCGGGGTGACCCTCGCCCACCCATCACCGCCTGCCCACCACCACCCGCCCCCCGCCACTCTCCACATGCGTACGCCCCCACCCCCTCATAACGTAAGACCCACGCGCCCGCGGCCCGCCGCCGCGCCGCCCCCCCTCTGGAGGCCCCATGCCCAGCCCCACCGCGCCGGAGCGTTCGGAGTCGATCGTCCTCGAACCGATGACGGCCACCCATCTGGCCGACGTCCTCGGTCTGGGCCGGCGGGTCTACGACACGTCCGTGAAGCCGTACACGTCCTGGTCGCTCTCCGCGGTCGCCCGGCACATGGACAACGAGGCGTCCGCCTGCTGGGTCGCGCTGGACGGCGGCCGGCACCTCGCCGGGTTCGTGCTCGGCTCCATGGGCTTCGACCAGCGCGCCGACTGGGGGAACCTGGAGTGGATCGCGAGCGCCCCGGAGTACCAGGGGCGGGGCGTCGCGAGCCGCCTCGTGAAGGCGTGCTGCGCGACGCTCGCGGAGGCGGGGGCGAGCGCCGTAGTGACCGACGTCGAGTCGAGGAACACCGCTTCGGCCACGCTGATGAGGCGCAACGGCTTCGAGGCGAGTGTGTCGGTGACCTTGTTCGTACGAGAGACGCCCCGGTAGGCGGAAGCGCCCGCATCGCCTGCCCCTCTGCCGAGCCCGCTTCGCCCGCCGCGTCCGGCGTCACCCTCCGCAGCGCCCGCCGGGTTCCAGCGGCGGCGCCTCGACGCCCAGGCAGGTCTTGCACCGCGGCTCGTTGCCGTGTTCGCCGTGCCAGGCCGGTGCGGTGGTGCGGACGAACATGGCCGCCGCGACCGCCGCCAGCATGAACAGCGCCGCACAGGCCACGGCCGCCTTGCCGAAGGCGGTGTTCAGCGCGTCCGGATCCGCGTACGCCGTGCCGGACAGGCCCACCGCGAGCGGCAGTCCGGCCACGACGAGCAGCTGTGCGATGCGTGCCGCCGTGTTGTTGACGCCGCTGGCGAGCCCCGCGCGGTTCGCGTCCACCGAGGCGAGCACGGTCGCCGTGAGCGGCGCCACGAACAGGCTCATGCCGAGGCCGAGGACGACCACCGCGGGCAGCACCTCGGTGACGTATGCCGCCCCGGGCCTGATCCGCAGCATGAGCAGCACGCCCGCGGCCGCCACCGAAGGACCCGCGACGAGCGGGGGCCGTGGGCCCAGGCGCCGCGCCAGATCACCGGCGGGCGCGGAAAGGAGCAGCATCAGGACGGTGATCGGCAGCGTCGCCGTGCCCGCCTGCAACGCGTCGTAGCCGAGAGTCGTCTGCAACTGCACCGGCAGCATGAACAGGATTCCGCCGATCGCCGAGTACAGGCACAACGTCATGACGTTGGCCGCGGTGAAAAGGCGCGAGCGGAACAGTCCGAGGGGCAGCATCGGGTTCCGTCCGCGGCGCTCGACCATGACGAAGGTGACGCCCGCCGCGAGGCCCAGAACGCCCGGCAGGACCGTGCCGACCGTCGATGTGTCACCGGACGCGCCGATCAGCGAGAAGCTGATTCCTGCGAGGAACAATGCGGCGAGGCACGCGCCGGGCACGTCGAACGGCTGCTCGGCCACCGTTTCGTCGCGGCTCTCGGGTACGTGCCGCACCGCGAACAGGACCAGCGCGGCCAGCGGCACGTTGATCAGGAAGATCCACCGCCAGCCGGGCCCGTCGATCAGCCAGCCGCCGAGGAAGGGGCCGACGGCCCCCGCCACACCACCGAGCCCCGACCACGCGCCCACCGCGCGGGCCTGGTCCTCGGGGCGGTACGAGGCGCGGACGAGCGCCAGCGAACCGGGCGTGAGCAGCGCGCCCCCGATGCCCTGGAGCGCGCGGGCCGCGATCAGTGTCCCGGCGTCCTGTGCCAGCCCGCACAGCGCGGACGCCGCCGCGAACCAGACCACGCCGACGACGAGGGTGCGGCGGCGCCCGATGCGGTCGCCGAGCGCGCCGCCGAGCAGGAGGAGCGCCGAGAGCGTGAGCATGTAGGCGTTGACGACCCACTGCAAGGCCGAGATCGACGTGCCGAGGTCACGGCCGAGCGTCGGCAGGGCGACATTGACGACGGTTCCGTCGAGCAGCGCCATGCCCGAGGCGAGCACCGCGCACAGCAGGACCCAGCGCCCGCGGGCCGAGGCAAGCGCGACACCGCCGTCGGCAGTGGAAGCCGGGTCTGCGCCGGGAGCCGGGCGGCCTGCGCCTGGAGCAGAGCCGCCCGCACCGGAGGCCGAGCCCGGACTCGCAGCAGCCATCGTCACACCGCCCCGCGTGAAGCCATCGTCACACCGCCCTCTACGTGGACCGCCTTGTGGACCGCCCTACATATGAACCGCACCGCTGTCCGTCCCCGTGGCAGCCGGCGCCCCTCTGCGATACAGGACGACGGTAACGACGAGGCCGATCGCGAAGAAGAGAGCCGACCACCAGTACGCGGTCGAGTACGACTGCATCGCCGCCTGGGCCCGCGCCTGTGGCGTCGGCTTCCGGCCGGCCAGGTAGTTGGACGCGGCCGTGGTGGCGAGCGTGTTGAGCAGGGCTGTGCCGATCGAACCGCCCACCTGCTGGCTGGTGTTGACCATCGCGGAGGCCACGCCCGCGTCGTGGGCCGCGACACCGGCCGTCGCCATGCTCATCGCGGGGGCGAAGACGAAGCCGAGGCCGAGTCCGGCGACGAGCAGCGGCGGCAGCACGTGTGCCGCGTAACCGCTCGTCACGTCGAGAGCGGTGAGCCAGGCCATGCCGGCGGCCGCGAGCCCCATGCCCAGCGGCACGATCGGCTTCGCCCCCATCCGCGGCACCAGGCTGTTGGTGGTCACCACCGAGGCCACCACCATCACCGCGACCATCGGCAGGAACGCGAGACCGGTCTTGACCGGCGTGTACTCCAGGATCTGCTGGAGGTAGTACGTCAGGAACAGGAACACCCCGAACATGCCCGCGCCGGAGATGAACATCGCGAGGAACGACGCCCCGCGGTCCCTGTCGAGGACGACCCGCAGGGGCAGCAGCGGATGCGCGGCGCGCGTCTGCCACCATCCGAACGCGGCGACCAGTACGGCGCCGACCACCAGGAAGCCCCAGGTCAGGACGGAGCTCCAGGCGTGTGTCTCGGCGTTGGAGAAGCCGTACACGATGCAGAACAGTCCGGCCGACACCAGGAGGGTGCCGGGCACGTCCAGCTTCGGCCGGTCCGGCGGGGCGCCCGCGTGCAGCAGGCGGGCGCCGCCGCCCATGGCGAGCGCGGCGAACGCGAGGTTCACGTACAGGCACCAGCGCCAGTTCAGATACTCGGTGAGCACGCCGCCGAGCAGCAGGCCCACGGCGCCGCCCGCACCCGCGATCGCGCCGTAGATGCCGAAGGCTTTGGCGCGCTCCCGGGGGTCGGTGAACGTGGTCGTGAGCAGGGACAGGGCGGCCGGTGCGAGCAGCGCGCCGAACAGGCCCTGCAGCGCGCGGGCCGCCACCAGCATCGAGAAGCTGGTCGCCGCGCCGCCGATCGCGGACGCCACCGCGAATCCGGCGAGCCCGGCCAGGAAGACGATCTTGCGCCCCACCAGGTCGGCGATCCGGCCCCCGACCAGCAGCAGGGAACCGAAGGCGAGGGCGTAGGCGGTGACGATCCACTGGCGGTTGCCGTCGGAGAACCCGAGATCCTGCTGGGCCGATGGCAGCGCGATGTTCACGATCGTCGCGTCAAGTACCACCATGAGCTGGGCGATGCCGACCACCGCGAGAATGAGCCAGCGGTGCTCGTGACGGCCGCCGCCCCGGTAGGGCGCGGCGCCCGCGGGCCCGCTCCCGGGCGGCGCGGGATCCCGCGTGGGCGAGGGCTCCGGAACAGGCACGGCTTCACGGTCCATGGTGTCCTCCCAACACCCCCGCCCCACGCTAAACGCCCTGATCGGGTGACGCGACCGGGGTCGCCGCGGCCCGGCCGGGACCTCCCGCGAGAGAAGGCCCCGACGCGGCACCGGACCGCTGGACGGCGGGGTCCGCTACCCGGCCCGGTCCGCGGCGAGCAGCAGCTCGCCCACCCGTTCCCGGGCGCGCGCGACGCGCGAGCGCACGGTGCCGATGGGGCAGCCGACGGCGTCCGCCGCGTCCGCGTACGGCAGACCGGCGAGCTGGGTCAGCACGAACGCCTCACGGCGCGGAGCGTCGAGCGACTCCAGGAGGTCGAGCAGCGCCACGCCTTCCTCGAAGCCCGGGAGCCCGCGCGGCTGGGCCCGCTCGGCGGCGGCCTGCCAGTCGCCGGTGTCGGCGATGCGCGGCCGGGCGGCCGCCGAACGGAAGCGGTCCGCGACGGTCCGGCGCGCGATGGCGAGCAGCCAGGTGCGCGCGGAGGACCGGGCGGCGTAGCCGTGCAGCGAGGTCATGGCCCGCAGATACGTCTCCTGGGTCAGGTCGTCGGCGCTGTGCGGATCGCCACTGAGATGGGCCACGAAGCGCCAGACATCGCGCCGGGTGGCCCGCACGAACTGCTCGAACGCCTGGGCGTCGCCGTCGCGGGCCGCCAGCGCCCACTGGGTGATCGATTCGTCGCGGGCCAGGTCCCCGCCGGGCCGTGACCGCACAAGGGCAGGAGTCATCGCAAAAGGTCCTTCGGTGAACGGAGTTCGGGAAGCGGCGCGCGCACGGCGGGAGTGATGGCCCGGCCTGCGCGGACGCCGAAGATCCGCCCGGCACCTTGGGGCGCGGGCGGTTTTCAGGAACTGACCGGAAGGACCGGCGGACCTCTGCGGGAGACGACGTACTGGAGAAGGACCCCGCGCAGCCGCGGCACGGGCACGAGCGCGCCGACAGGGGGCGTCGACGGGGGGAGGGCGGCGACCAGGACCGCGAGAACGAGGCGCAGCGGCACGAAGAGGGCCGCGGCCAGGGCGCGTCCGCTGCGGAAGACGGCGGCCTCGCCGCGCCACAGCCACAGGGCGCAGACCAGTGCGGCGACGACGTGGGCGAGGAACATGCCGGAGCCGCTGTGTCCGAAGACGGACATGATCCAGTGCGAGACGCCCTGGTCCGGCATGGCGGCGGAGTGGGAGGAGGGGGTGAAGGGGGCGACGGCGGACGGACCGGTGCCGGAGGGCGGCGCCGAGACCGGCATCGGATGGTTCATGTGGTTCATGCCGTCGCCGGCGTGGTGCGGCAGCGCGGGTGCGCGGGACGCGCCGCCGCCGCTCGGTCCCGCGCCCAACCGCTGCGCGAGGCCGAACAGTTCATGCAGGCACAGCTGGGCCGCGACGGTGGCGCCCGTGACGGTCGGCGCCCCGCGCTCGCGCCCGGTGAGCCACCAGGCGGCGGCGACCGTGGCGCCGAACGCGTACGCCACCGCCCACCAGGGCAGCGCGGCACT
This sequence comes from Streptomyces sp. NPDC044106, assembly GCF_056433985.1. NCBI lineage: Bacteria > Bacillati > Actinomycetota > Actinomycetes > Kitasatosporales > Streptomycetaceae > Streptomyces > Streptomyces sp. NPDC044106. The sequence goes on along the minus strand of NZ_JBWKFZ010000004.1, from coordinate 55,877 downwards.
GGACATCAGGGCGTGACCCAGGGCCGTCGTCACCACGCAGACGGCCGCGAACATCGCGGCTCGTGCGAGGCGGAACGCGGGCCCATAGGTCATGGGCAGCATCGTGCCAGGCGGCGCTGGAGTGCGGCTCGTCGCGCCCGTGAGATGTCTGGAGTGTGCCGAATTGCCGCCATATGTGCCCGCTTGGTGGCCACTTGGGGCGCTACGCATACGTGAGAGCGGTGCGGGCGGTGGACCGGACGGCACGAGGGGAGTGCTGTCCACGTGCCGTCCGAAGGCGTCCGCTCCGGAAGCGTCGCCTGTACGTCCGCGTGCCTGGACGCCTGGACACCTTGGGGGATGACGCTAGGAGCGGTCGGCCGCGTCCTGCCCGTCCAGCGCTTCGACCGCTTCCCGCGGCCCGGGCACCGCGGGCCCCGCATCGGCCCGGGTCCCGGTTCCGGCCCCGGCCCCGGCACCTTCGCGCCGCCGCCCCAGGACGCCACCCGCGTACGCCGCGACGGGCTGCGCGTAACGCGCGGTCAGCGGGCCGACGATCACCAGGATGAGGACGTACGCCGTCGCGAGGGGGCCGAGCGACGGCTCGATGCCCGAGCCGACCGCGAGCCCCGCGATGACGATGGAGAACTCGCCGCGCGCCACCAGCGCGCCGCCCGCCCGCCAGCGGCCCTTGACCGAGACGCCCGCGCGCCGGGCCGCCCAGTAGCCGGTCGCGATCTTCGTCAGCGCGGTGACGACGGCGAGCGCGAGTGCGGGCAGCAGCACCGGCGGGATGCTCGCCGGGTCGGTGTGCAGCCCGAAGAAGACGAAGAAGACGGCGGCGAAGAGATCCCGCAGGGGCGCGAGCAGGGAGTGCGCGCCCTCGGCGACCTCACCGGACAGCGCGATGCCGACCAGGAACGCGCCCACGGCCGCGGACACCTGGAGCTGCTGCGCGATCCCCGCGACGAGGATCGTCAGGCCGAGCACCACGAGCAGCAGCTTCTCGGGGTCGTCACTGGAGACGAACCGCGAGATGAGCCGGCCGTAGCGCACCGCGACGAAGAGGACGAGCCCGGCGGCGCCGAGCGCGATGGCGAGCGTGAGGCTGCCCGCGGCAAGCCCGACACCGGCCAGCAGGGCGGTGATGATGGGCAGGTAGACGGCCATCGCCAGGTCTTCGAGGACCAGGACGCTGAGGATGACCGGCGTCTCGCGGTTGCCGAGCCGGCCGAGATCACCGAGGACCTTGGCGATGACGCCGGACGACGAGATCCAGGTGACACCGGCGAGGACGACGGCGGCGACCGGGCCCCAGCCCATGAGCAGCGCGGCGATGGCGCCGGGCAGGGCGTTGAGCGTGCAGTCGACCAGGCCGGCCGGGTACTGCGTCTTGAGGTTGCTGACGAGGTCGTTGGCGGTGTACTCGAGCCCCAGCATCAGGAGCAGCAGGATGACGCCGATCTCGGCGCCGATGGCCACGAACTCCTCGCTCGCCCCGAGCGGCAGGAGCCCGCCCTCGCCGAACGCCAGCCCGGCCAGCAGGTACAGGGGGATCGGCGAGAACCGGAAGCGGCCCGCGAACCGGCCGAGCAGCCCGAGGGCGAGAATGATCGCGCCGAACTCGATCAGGAAGACAGCGGAATGCACGCGATCACTCCCGCCCGAGTATCGTCGCGGCAGTCTCCACGCCTTCGCGCGTCCCGATCACGATGAGGGTGTCGCCGCCGGCCAGCCGGAAGTCGGGAGTCGGCGACGGGATGGCGTCGGCCCGCCGGAGCACGGCCACGATCGAGACGCCGGTCTCGGTGCGCATCCGGGTCTCGCCGAGGAGCCGTCCGTTCCAGTGCGAAGTGGCCGACAGCAGGACGCGCTCGGCCACGAGGCCCAGGTCGGTGGTGTGCAGCAGGGTGGGGCTGTGGTGCGACGGCATCAGCGCGTCGATCAGCGCGTCGGCCTCGCCCGAGCTGAGCCGCGTCGACAGGGCGCACTCGTCCGGGTCGTCGGACCGGTAGGCGCTCAGGGTGCGTGCCCCGTCCCGGTGTGCGATCACCGAGAGGCGTTGCTGTTCTCGGGTCGTCAGGTCGTACCGGATGCCGATGCCTGGAAGCGGCGTACGGCTGAGTCGTGATGCGGGCACAGCTTCTCCCCTTGCGCGATTGAGTGATCTCCCCCGGTTGTCACCCTATCGGGGCCAAGGATTGGCAAAATCCCACCCATGTCGCGCGGCCCCACCAGGTGTGACGGTCTCGGGTGATGGGGCGAGGCCGCGGCCCGGTGGAGCCAAGGAGGGCGAGCGCCGTCAGTTGGTGATCGTGACGCAGGGCAGGCCGACGCTCGATCCCCCGCGAAAGCCCTCCGCGCAGAGCCGGGTGCCCGCAGGGAAGTGCCGCTGGGGGGAGGCCTGATCCCGGTAGGTCCTGAACTTGGCGACGTCCTCGACCTTGGTGTTGGCGCTCCAGCCGTTGGTGGTCCAGACGCGTGCGCTGATGCGGTTGGGCTGGTTGGTGTTGATCACCGACACCTCGACCCGGCCCAGGTAGGTCCCGGAGTCGTAGGTCTCGATGCAGACCGCGTTGTTGCACCACTTGCCGTCGGCGACCGCCGAAGGACCCGTGGCGATGAGGCAGCCGAGCGCGGCGGCGACGGCGCCGATCCCGGCGGCGAACTTCTGGGTGATGTCGTGCATGGCGGGCGGCCCTCAGAGCCTGTCTTTGAACCCCCGCCTGCGCCCCGGCGCCCGCTGCGCCCGCGCTTCGCGCGGACGAGACGACGGGGGTTCAAAGACAGGCTCTCACGTCTCTTGCGTGGACCCGCTCACAAGCGGCGGGCCCTGTCGGTTGATGCCTACCGGGCCGACGGAACGCCGCCGAGGCGACGTCCGCGCGGCCCCCGCGGACCAACGCGACACAAGATCATGAGTTACGCGGTGGCAGGGCCGCCCGTCCGCAGGACCGTCTCGACCGTGTCCGCCTCTTCCGGGGACTTGTCCTCGCGGTAGCGCACCACCCGGGCGAAGCGGAGCGTGACGCCGGCCGGGTAGCGGGTCGACTTCTGCAGGCCGTCGTAGGCGATCTCGACGACGAGTTCGGGGCGCACGGTCACGACGTAACCGCTGCTGTCGACCGCCAGCTCCTGCAGCCGCTCGGTCTGCCAGGCGAGCATCGCGTCCGTCATGCCCTTGAAGGTCTTGCCCAGCATGGCGAACGTGCCGTCCGGCCGCCGTGCCCCCAGATGCAGGTTGGACAGCTTGCCGGTGCGGCGGCCGTGGCCCCACTCGGCGGCGAGGACCACCAGGTCCAGGGTGTGGACGGGCTTGACCTTCAACCAGGAGGCGCCGCGGCGGCCAGCCTTGTAGGGGGCGTCGAGCGCCTTCAGCACGACCCCCTCGTGGCCTCGCCCCAGCGTCGCCTCGAAGAACTCCTGGGCCTCACCGCGCTGCCGCTCGTCGCCCGGGTCGGCCACGAGCGTGCGCCGCACCCGCATCGGCTCGGGCACCAGGGCCGCCAGCGCCGCGTGGCGCTCGGTGAACGGCAGGTCGAGCAGGTCGCGGCCCGCCACGGACAGGACGTCGAAGAAGACGGGGGACAGCGGCAGTCCGGCCGCCGCCGCGGACACGTCGACCCGCGAACCGACACGCCCCGCGATCTCCTGGAAGGGCCGCGGCCGCCCCTCCCCGTCCAGCGCGATGACCTCGCCGTCCAGGATGAAGTGGGACCCGTCGAGACCGAGCGCCGCTTCGGTCAGCTCGGGCAGCCGGTCGGTGATGTCGTCCAGGGTGCGGGTGTAGACGCGTACGTCGTCCTCGCTGCGGTGGACCTGCACACGGATGCCGTCGAGCTTCTCCTCGACCGCGCACGCCCCCAGCTTGTCGATGCCGTCGGCGACGGACCCGGCGCTGTGCGCGAGCATCGGCAGGACGGGACGGCCCACGGTCAGCCGGAACTCGTCCAGCGCCTGCGCGCCGCGCGCCAGCAGCGCCTGGGCGACGGGGCTCACGGAGCCGGCGAGCATCACGGAACGCCGCACGGCGTCCGCGGGCGTCTCCGTGGCGAGCGCGAGCCCTTCGACGGCGAGCGCGTCCAGCGCGCCCTGGCGCACCTCGCCGGTGAGCAGCCCGATCATGAACCGCTGCTCGTCGGCTGTCGCGGCGCCCATCAACTCCCCGACCAGGCGCTTGCGTTCGGTCTGCGAACCGGCACCGGACACCGTGCCGATCGCGGTCAGCGCCGCGTCCACGCCGCGCACCGTCAGCGTCGGCTCGTCGGCGGGCGGCCCCGCGTCCCGCAGCGTGCTCCAGCCGATGCCGAGCCGCCCCTGGGGCAGCCGGCTCGCCAGGTAGGGGATGACGACCGGTACGTCGTCCGGCTCGGCGGCCCGGAACAACTCGGCGAGCAGCGCGATCTTCTTGGACCGCGCCGAGGTGGCGGCCACTTCCTTGGAGACGTGAGCGAGCCGGGCAAGCAGCATGAGCCCATCCTGCACCGGGCCCGTGCGCGGCGCATGACCGGACCTCCCGGTGGGCCTTGGCCCCGGCGGAGTGCGGACCCAACCGCGCTGTGCGGAGGCCGTCTTCGGCGCCGGTGGGCACTGCGGGCCGGAGGGCGGTTCAGGTGTGACTGCGGAGGTCCGGCCTAGGCCATTCGGCCGAGGCGGTCGACGGCGGCGGTCCGCTCCCGTGTGCGCGGGAGGCGCTCCGCGGGCGGTGGACGGTGCGGCGTCCGCGGCCCTCGCGCGGACCGCCGCACCGCGGTGACGGGCGGTTTGCCGCCGACGGCGGGGACGAATCGGGCGGTGGCGGGCGCTTCGGCGACGAGGCGTCGACGCCGAGCTGGGGGTGTACACGACAAGACGAGGGTGATGTTGCGAGAAGACACGCGTGTACTCGTCTGTGGCGGGCACCCGGACGGCGTGACGGTCGATTCCATCGCTTCGCCGGGCGGCTCGTCGGCCGAACCGGCGGGCATGGCGGATACGAATGCAAGGTGAGTGATGCAGGTCACATGGATATCTCGGCGCATGGGCGTAATGACGCCCCTTTGTCCGGGGTCCTAAGAGCACAGGAGCCCCCGCAACCGGAACGCCGAGAAAAGAAACACCAGAAGTGGAGTCCGACCATGGCCGTCGCCCTCGAAGAGCCCGCCCGCGCCCGTCTCGTCACCCCCGAGGGCCGTGAGCGCGCCCTTCCCGTGGTCCTGCGCTACTCGGCGGAAGACCCCCTGGCCGTCCAGATGACCTTCCCCTCCGAGGCGTCCCTCGACGGCGTCGAGGTCACCTGGATCTTCGCCCGCCAGCTCTTGGAGGACGGGCTCAGCGCCCCGGCGGGCAGCGGCGACGTGCACATCTGGCCGTGCGGGCGGGCCCAGACGGTCCTGGAGTTCCACGCGCACCAGGGACTCGCCCTGGTGCAGTTCGACAAGATCACGCTGCGCCGCTTCCTCGTGCGGTCGTACGCCGTGGTGCCCGCGGGCGGCGAGGTGGAGAGCCTGGACCTTGACACGGGACTCTCGCGCCTGCTCGGCAATGTGTGAGCGGTACTCCGGTATCGCGGGTTCCTGGCGTTCCGGGACCTACGGCGTTCCGTACAGATGACACAGGCTCTCAATCGGCGACGTCTCCCGAGTTCTTGCGACGGGCCACCGTAGCCGCCCGGCGCCGGGCCGCCACCACACAGCCCGCGAGCAGGGCGACCGCTCCGGCGGCGACCAGCAGGATCGCGGACCAGTCGGAGTTCCCCGAGTCCGCGCTCAGGGCGACCTTCCCGACCGCGTGGGCGGGCGCGGGCGTCGTCGGGGGCTTCGAAGGCGGCAGCAGCGAACCCACCGGCTGCACCTTGCCGGCCGCCGAGAACCCCCAGTCCAGCAGCGACCTCGCCTCCTCGTACACGGCTCGCCCGCCGCCCGCCTGGGGGTTCATCACCGTCACGACGAGGGTGCGTCCGTCGTGCTGGGCGGCGCTGATCAAGGTGGAGCCCGCGTGGCTCGTGTAGCCGTTCTTGACGCCGAGCAGGCCCGGATAGGGCGCCACGCCGTCGGCGCCGGTCAGCAGCCGGTTGGTGTTCTGGATGGGGTACGACCAGCCGCCCGCGGGGAACTGCGCGACACGGGTCGAGCAGTAGCGGGTGAACTGCGGATCGGTGAGCCCGGCCCTGCCGAAGACCGCCAGGTCGTACGCCGACGAGACCTGCCCCGGGGCGTCGTAGCCGTCCGGCGACACCACGTTGGTGTCCCGCGCGCCGAGCTCCCGGGCCTTGACGCGCATGTCGTGCACGGTCTTGTCCAGGCCTCCGTTGAGCCCCGCGAGGACGTGCACCGCGTCGTTCCCCGAGCTGAGGAAGACGCCACGCCACAGGTCCGAGACGCGATAGGTGCGCCCCGCAGCCACGCCGACCGTGCTGCTGCCCTCGCCGATGCCGTCGAGCTCGTGCTCGGAGACGACGTGCCGCATGCCGGCGTCCAGCCGGGGGAGCGTCGCCAGAGCGAACAGGGACTTCAGTGTCGAGGCGGGCGGCAGCCTGCGGTGCGCGTCCCGTGCGGCGAGCACCTCGCCCGTACGGGCGTCCGCCACCACCCAGGCGAGCGCGCTCACGTCAGCGGGCAGCCCGGGGGCCCCGGGGCCCGGCCTGACCTGGACGCCGGGCCGGTCCAGGAGGACGGAGGAGTAGGCGGGCACGGGGCGCGGCGGTGCCGGTTCGGCCGGTACGTCGGTGGCCGCGGCCGGTGAGGACAGGAGGACCAGAGCCCCGAGCGCTAGGGCCGCGGTACGTACGGAGGAGGGGCGCGGAAGGTGCCTGATGACCATTCAGTCACCGTATGAGCGCCGCTCGAACTCCGCAGATCGGCTTGGTCCGGCTGAGGTAGCGACGTGGTCCCAGCGGCCTGGACCGCAGCGCCTCCGCACCGACCACCGGTTCACCCGAAGGGACCGGCTGGGCGGGCGCCCCGCAGCCGGTCGTAGCGAGAGTGAAGCAGCCGGAAGCCGTATCCGGCGGCATCGCCGAGAACCGAGAACCGGTCGGCCCGCCCGCTGCGCTGGACGAAAGGGGAGAGCATTGTGGCCGATGACGAGCTGCTCGCCCCTGTCCACACCCGGGAGGCGGTGAGCGCCGCCGAGCAGGGACGCCGGGACGAGGCCCGGGGGCTGCTGCGCGAGGCGCTGCTGGCCGAGCGCGCGTACGAACCGGTCCCTCACTCCGGGGACGGCTGTCGGTAACCGGATGCTGCCCGCCAAGAAGTGATCCCGGCCGTCGCACCCAGGAAACCCAACCCCCCGGCGCCCGCCCCACGAACACGTGGACGGGCGCCGGGTACCAGGACACGCTCGGCATGATCCTCACCCACCACGCGTCCGCCTCCGTGACGGAGCCGACCCGGGTCAGGCCGGAAGATGCTCCTCGATCGCGGCGACGAGCTCCGGGGAGTCGGGCTCGGTCTGCGGCGAGAAGCGGGCCACGACGTCACCGGACGGACTGATGACGAACTTCTCGAAGTTCCAACGGATGTCGCCGGTGTGGCCCTCCGCGTCCGCCGTGCCGACGAGCTTCGCGTACAGCGGATGGCGGCCCTCGCCGTTGACGTCGACCTTCTCCGTCATCGGGAAGGTCACGCCGTACGTCGCCGAGCAGAACTCGGCGATCTCCTGGGACGTGCCGGGCTCCTGGCCCATGAACTGGTTGCAGGGCACGCCGAGCACGCTGAAGCCGCGCGCCGCGTACTGCTCGTGGAGCCGTTCGAGACCCGCGTACTGCGGAGTGAGTCCGCACTTGGAGGCGACATTGACGACCAGGACGGCCTTGCCCTCGTACTGACGCAGGTCGGCGGGGCCGCCCTGCAGCGCGCCGATTTCTTCTTCGTAGACAGACATAGTGACCGACCCTACGCCCCGCGGTGCAGCCTGCCCCGGGCGACCAGCTCGACCGTGACGGCCACGGCGACCGACTGGACCGCCATCAGGGCGATCAGTACGAAGAGCTGCACCGCTCCGGCGAGCACCGGGGAGGCGCCGCCGAGCAGCATGCCGACGAAAGCGCCGGGCAGGGTGACGAGGCCGACGGTGCGGGTCTGGTCGAGTCCGGGCAGCAGCGCGTCCGACGCGGCCGGGCGGACGATCTCCAGGCGGGCCTCACGGTCGGCGAGGCCGAGGGCCATGCCGGCCTCGAACTCGCCGAACCGGGTGCGCAGTTCGTCGAGGGAGCGGCGGCCCGCCAGGACCGTCGCGGTCAGCGCCCCGCCGATGAGGATGCCCGTCACGGGGATCATCGCGACACCCCGTACGGGAACCAGCCCCGCCAGCGCGAGCCCGGTCACCACCGGCACGACGGGGCCCGCGATCGGCAGTGCCGCCCACACCCACGTGCCGTTGGGCGTGATGCGGCGCCCCGCGGTGCGCACGGCGACGGCGGTCATGAGGAGCAGGAAGCCGAACAGCGCCGGTGTGTGGTGCACGACCCAGCCGATCGCCAGGGAGACGGCGGCCAGCTGGGCGGTGGCGCGCACCCCCGCGATCACGATCTCGCGGCCCCTGCGGCGCGATCCGTCGGGGGCGAGCCGGACGACGGCCGCCGTCGTCGCGGCCACCAGGAGCAGTACGAGCAGAGCCACGGCGAGCGCGGTGTTGACCGGCAGCAGGGCCTGGGCGGCGAGGTTGCGCACGGCCTCACCCTAGGGTGCGGGGGCCGTCTCCCCGGCGCGCCGGGGCCATGGCTTTGCCGCGCGTCTGCGCCCCGGCACTCGTACAGGCCGGTGGCTGCTGTGCGAGGGGGCTCGACCTGCGACGATGTGACGGGTAAGACGTCGCGGAAACAGAAGGGCTGAACTCATGGCGCAGCAGGTGCGGGGCGTGGTCGCCCGCGCGAAGGGCGAGCCGGTGCGGATCGAGACGATCATCGTTCCGGATCCGGGGCCGGGAGAGGCCGTGGTGAAGATCCAGGCGTGCGGTGTCTGCCACACCGACCTGCACTACCGCGAGGGCGGGATCAACGACGACTTCCCGTTCCTGCTCGGCCACGAGGCGGCGGGCGTCGTCGAGTCGGTCGGCGACGGCGTCACGGAGGTCGCGCCCGGCGACTTCGTGATCCTCAACTGGCGTGCGGTGTGCGGCCAGTGCCGCGCGTGTCTGCGCGGCCGCCCCCAGTACTGCTTCGACACGCACAACGCGAAGCAGAAGATGACGCTCACCGACGGCACCGAGCTCTCGCCCGCGCTCGGCATCGGCGCCTTCGTCGAGAAGACCCTGGTCGCCGCCGGGCAGTGCACCAAGGTCGACCCGGCCGCCTCGCCCGCCGCGGCCGGCCTCCTCGGCTGCGGAGTCATGGCAGGCATCGGCGCCGCCATCAACACCGGCAACGTCGGCCGGGGCGACTCGGTCGCGGTCATCGGCTGCGGCGGCGTCGGCAACGCCGCGGTCGTCGGCGCCCGTCTCGCGGGCGCCGCGCGGATCATCGCGGTGGACATCGACGACAAGAAGCTGGAGACGGCGAAGGGCCTCGGCGCCACGCACACCGTCAACTCCCGCTCCGCCGATCCCGTCGAGGCCGTGCGCGAGCTGACCGGGGGCAACGGCGCCGACGTCGTCATCGAGGCGGTCGGCCGCCCGGAAACGTACGAGCAGGCCTTCTACGCCCGCGACCTGGCAGGCACGGTCGTCCTGGTCGGCGTCCCGACCCCGGAAATGAAAATCGAGCTTCCGCTGCTCGACGTCTTCGGGCGCGGCGGCGCGCTCAAGTCGAGCTGGTACGGCGACTGCCTGCCGTCCCGCGATTTCCCGATGCTCATCGACCTGTACCAGCAGGGGCGCCTTGACCTGGACGCGTTCGTCACGGAGACCATCGCGCTCGAAGACGTGGAGAAGGCCTTCGAGCGCATGCACCACGGCGACGTCCTCCGCTCGGTGGTGGAGTTCTGATGGCGGCCGAGGCCACGAGCGACGCGTCCGGCGTGCGCATCGACCACCTCGTCACGTCCGGGACCTTCTCCCTGGACGGCGGCACCTGGGAGGTCGACAACAACGTATGGATCGTGGGTGACGACCGCGAGTGCCTCGTCATCGACGCCGCGCACGACGCGGACGCCATCGCGGCGGTGGTGGGGGAGCGCAGGCTCGTCGCGATCGTCTGCACGCACGCCCACGACGACCACATCGACGCGGCCCCCGCGCTCGCCGCCCGCACGGGTGCGCCCATCCTGCTGCACCCGGCCGACGCGGAGCTGTGGAAGCAGACACACCCCGACCGCGCCCCGGACGGCGAACTCGGTGACGGGCAGGAACTTGCGGTGGCCGGCACGGTCCTGAAGGTGCTGCACACGCCCGGCCACTGCCACGGCGCGGTCAGCCTGCACGCCCCCGGGCTCGGCACCGTCTTCACCGGCGACACGCTCTTCGCCGGCGGTCCCGGCGCGACGGGCCGCTCCTTCAGCGACTTCCCCACGATCGTCGAGTCCATCAGGGAACGGCTGCTGACGCTGCCGCCGGTGACGGTGGTCCGGACCGGGCACGGCGACAGCACCACGATCGGCGACGAGGCGCCGCACCTTCAGGAGTGGATCGCCAGGGGGCACTGACCGGTCGACCCGATTGACCTGCACCTCATGACACCTCATGGCCTCGCGTGGTTCGCCGCGCGGGGCCATGAGGCGTACTGGCCCTGTTCCGAGATCTCGGTTAAGTTAGGCAAGGCTTACCTAATGGAGGTTGAGGATGGGTGTCCGTCAGAGCAGCACGACCGTGCCCACGGCGGCGGCACGCGCTCGTTCCGTGCTCGCCAGCGCGTGGTCCTGCGCGGTGACCACAGAGATCGGCAGGGACGAACTCGTGGGCGCGCACAGCGTCACCGACGACGGCAGGATCCGGCTGTCACCGCCCGACGACAGCGCGCTCGCCGCCGCCCTGATCTGCGCGCCCCGCGGCGAACCGGCCACCCTGCTGGAGTTCGCCGACGTCGCGCCGGTGCCGCTCAGGGACCGGATCCGGGCCCGGCTCCGGCTGTCCGGGTCGTTGGCGTACGACGGGCAGGATCTGATCCTCGAGCCGACCAGCGCCGTGCTGCACGACTCCACGGGGGAGCGGCTGGGCATCGAGCCCGACGAACTCGCCCTGACCGTGCCCGACCCGCTCACCGAGGCGGAGCCGCGCCTGCTCACCCATCTCGCCGACGCCCACCCGGACGCCGTCGAGCAACTCACCCGCCTCATCAGCCCCGACAGCCTCCAGGGAGTGGTGCGGGTACGCCCCCTCGCCATCGACCGGCACGGCATCTCCCTGCGCCTCGAACGCGCCCGCGGGCAGGCGGACGTCCGCCTGCCGTTCCACCGGCTCGTCGAGGACGTCACGCAGGTGACGGAGTGTATGCACGCGCTCCTGATGAAGGCGCGCCTCTCAACCGCGCGGCGCGGACGGACCGTCGGGGGCTGACCGCATCGACCGCAGTGCCAGCACCAGTACCCCGATGTCGTCGAGGAAGATGGGGTCGGGCAACAGATCGGTGGGCAGCACGAGATAGGCGACAGCGGCCCAGAAGACCCACTGCCGCTCGACGGGAAGCCCGGCTCTGCGCAGGGCGCGCCGGGTCCGGACGAGGCGTACGAGCAGTACGACGGCGACGGCGAGGGTCGCGGCGACCAGAAGGGCGGCGCCGACGAGAAGTGCGGTCAGGTCCGTGCTCATACTCATCTACGTTAGCCAGACCGAAGCCCTACGTCCGGTTTCCGCGCCCGCGGCGGTGGCGGCCTTCGGTGCTCACTGGCCGCCGCCGCGGATCATCGCGATCAACCGCCCGTGGGTCTCCGCGTCGGCCGCCGCCACAAGACCGCGGCCCCCCGCTCCGACCGGAGCGCCGTCGACCCCGGTGACCACGCAGCCCGCGGCCCGGCACAGGGCGATGCCGGCGGCGAAGTGCACGCTCCCCGACAGGTCGCCGCCGTCGGTGACGTACGCCGCCCGCTTGCCGGCCGCCACCCAGGCCAGGGCCAGGGTCGTGGAGACGACCCTGGGCCGGAACCGTTCGACGAACTCGGGGTGGGCGAGCAGATCCACGCCCCGGAACCCGGGCGCGCCGGGGAACGGCGGATCCAGATTGACGTCCACCAGCCGGGTGGCTGCCGTCGGCGCCAGCGGCGCATCGCTTCCCTCGTGCCGCACCCCGGCGGTCTCGCCGTCGGTGAAGAACACCTCACCGCTGAACGGGTCGGCCACCGCCGCGGGCCCGTCGCGCAGCGCCACGTTGACGGCCACCAGCATGGCGCCGACGGCGTAGTTCAAGGTGCCGCACAGGGGATCCACCAGCCATTGGCGCGCGGTGTCGGCGGCACCCCGCTGCCCGCCCTCCTCGCCGAGCATCGCGTCATCGGGGCGGGCGGCACGGATCACGCCGAGGATCTCCTTCTCGGCCGTGACGTCGGCGGCGGTGGCGAAGTCTCCGGCGCCCTTGTCGATACGGGCGAGGTGGCGGCCGTACATGGCACGCACCACGTCCGCGCCCGCACGCGCGGCGGCTATCGCGATGTCCGTGTCGTTGTCGGCCGAGTCCGCGGATGAGTTGTTCGCGTAAGAGTTGATCACGTGCGGGAGGCTACCGGGGCGCGTACGCCCACGCGTTGGGGGCGAAGCGGACCCGTACCGAACCTGTCGAGCGTGGGCGAACAACGCGGCGAACCCCTCCATTGTGGGAGATCTCATGATCATTGAGAGGTGCGGTCCCGGGCCGCAGCGGCTTTACTCACGTCATGACCGAAACGAATGGACTGCTGGCCGGCAAGGCCGTAATGATCACGGGTGCGTCGAGCGGGATCGGTGAGGCGGCGGCCCGCCTGTTCGCCGCCGAGGGGGCGGCGGTCCTGCTGATGGCCCGCCGCGAGGACGTACTGCGCAAACTCGCCCAGGAGATCAACGACTCCGGCGGCCGGGCGGCGGTCAGCGCGGGCGACGTCGCGGTCGCCGAGGACGTACAGCGTGCCGTCGACGCGACGCGCGAGCACTTCGGCGCCCTGGACGCGGCGTTCAACAACGCGGGTTACGCGGGCGAGGAACTGGCGCCTCTCCACGCGCTCGACCAGGCCGTCTTCGACCGCACGATGGACGTCAACGTACGCGGCACCTGGAACTGCCTGCGTTCACAGATCCCCGTGATGCTCGAAGCGGGGAAGGGCGCGATCGTCAACACGGCGAGCACCGCGGCCATGGTGGCCACCGGCGCCCCCGTGCCCTACGTCGCCGCGAAGCACGCGGTACTCGGCATGACCAGGGCCGCCGCGGCCGAGTACGCCGCGCACGACATCCGCATCAACACGCTCGTCGTCGGAACCACCCGCACGGAGATGATCAGCCAGGTGGTCGAGACGCGACCGGAGCTGGAAAAGGCCTTCGTCGCCCGCCAGATGCAGAAGCGCATGGCCGAGCCGGTCGAGATCGCCCAGGCGGCACTGTGGCTGTGCAGCGACCGCGCCTCGTTCTCCACGGGGTCGGCGCTCGCGGTGGACGGTGGCCTGACGTCCAACTAACGGGAGGCAGGCCCCCGTTGTCCCGCTTACGCAGTACAACGGGGGCCTTTTCGCTCGCCGCCGCTCTACTGCCGGCTGTCGCCACTGTGTCCGCTCGGCAGACTAGGAATCGGAGTTCGGGGCACTCGGAGTTGCGTCACGCAATACGGGAATTCGATCTCAGGAATTCGATCTCCGAGAGGTGTGGTCATGTCGGCTTACGGCAGTTCGTCAGCGGCTTCTTCCGGTTCGCGGACTAATGGTCTTGCGGTAGCCGGTCTTGTCTGCGGCATCGTCGGCTTCTTCTTCCTCAGCTTCATCCTCGGTCCGCTCGCGATCGTCTTCGGTGTCGTCGCCCTGCGTCAGAAGGCGGGCAGCGGGGGCATCGCGAAGGCGTCCGTCATTCTGGGCGTCATCGACGTGGTCCTGTTCATCGTGCTGCTGGCCGTCGCCGCCTCCGGTGGGTTCAACTGGTACATCGGCGGGTGATCGCGCGTAACGAAAGACGAGTTGCGGGGGCGCGGTGAGCGGTTTGTCACTGGAGCGCCGTGCATGACGCTCCGTCACAGCGGTAGCACGCACACCGCGACCGGCGCCGCGAACGGCTTCTCCGTGCGGCGGAGTTCACCGCTCCGCCCGTCGACGTGGAAGACGCTCACCGAATTCGACTTCTGATTCGCGGTGAACAGGAGTCGCTCGGACGGGGAGAGCGCCAGGTGCCGGGGGAAGTCCCCGCCGACGGAGACCGTGTCCAGGAACCGCAGCCCGGCGCCGTCCCGCTCGATCGCGTACCGGGCGATGCTGTTGTGCCCCCGATTGGCGAGGTAGGCGAAGCGTCCCTCGCGCGTCACCACGAACTGGGCCGGGTAGTTGGTGCCCTCGTCCGCACCCGTCGGCTGCGGCTCGCCAGGTGAGAGGCGGCCGGTGACGGGGTCGTACGCGCAGACCACGACCGTGTTGTCCAGCTCGTTGGCGAGGTAGGCGAAGCGGCCCGAGGGGTGGAAGGTGAGATGGCGCGGGCCCGCGCCCGGGCGCAGACTCGCGTGCGAGACGCGGCCGAGGGTGCCCGCCTTGTCGTCGAGGCGGTAGGTGTAGACGGTGTCGTTGCCGAGGTCGACGGCGAGGACGTGCCGGGCGTCCGGGGACGTACTGATCTGGTGGGCGTGCGCCCCCTGCTGGCTGGGGCCGGGCGACGGAGTGGAGTGCGTGACCAGATCGGTCCGTTCCCCCAGCGCGCCGGAGGCTCCGATGGGGTGGACGGCCACACTGCCGGAGGCGTAGTTGGCGCTGAGCAGCCAGCGCCCGCCCGGGTGCACGGAGAGGTGACAAGGGCCCGCGCCGCCGGTGTCGCGGGTGCCGAGTACCCGGTGGTCGCCGGTGGGGGAGAGCGCGACTGCTGTCACGCCGCCCTTCTCGCGCTCGTCGACGGCGTAGAGGGTGCGGCCCGAGGGGTGGAGCGCCAGGTATGAGGGGTCGGGGACGCCGGTGAGGGTGCCGGTGCCGGTGATCCGCCCCGTCGTGTCGTCGTACGTCGCCAGGCCGATACCCCGGCCGCCGCCCTCCTGCGAGGTATACGTCCCCAGGAACAACTGCCGCTCGCGGCGCGGGCGGTGCGCGACGGAGGAGGCGGCGGCCCGGTGGGTGGGGGCAGGTCGCTCGCTGCCCCTCGAAGCCGACGAGGCGCAGCCCGAGACGGAAGACACCGCGCCGGCGGCCACCGCACCCATCAGCGCGCCGATGACCCGCCGCCGCCCCGGGCTGCCCCCGGAATCCGTTGCCGACCCTGATCCGCTGTTCATACCTACACCTCGTGTGTCGGTGGTGACGGATGTGGCAGACACAGTGTCCCGTACGCGTTGGAGCGGACAAGAGGTATGACCGCTCGTGTTCGATGCGCGGCAGAAGGGGAGCGGCTCAATGGCGCAGGCCCGGGCGAGCCGTGAAGGTCCACCTGAGCCTCAGCCCAACCCTCACCCTAAAGCTGAGGTTGAGGCGGCTATCGACCCCGGCAAGGACAGGCTCTGCCCCTGCGGGGCACAGGTGTAGCCCGAGCGGCCGACTGGCGAGGTGGTCCCGCAGGTCACCGTGGAAGAGTTCCGGGCATGACCGAAGCGTATCTGTACATGGCAAACCCCCGGATCACGGTCCTCGGCGTCCAGCCCGGGCACCCGCCGTTCCGCATCGTGGAGATCGACGGAGAGGTCGTCGGCAAGGCGAAGACCGTCACCGACGTCCTGGACGCGGCCGCCATGGCGGGCATCACCGTGCACGACCTGGACGACCCGGACGCGGTGCGCTGGGTGGGCGGCGACCAGTTCACCTGGCGGGCGGTCGGGGACCGAGCTCAGGGCCGGGCCGAGGAACCACTCGCGGACCCGGGAGGCGCGGCCGGCTGACCCGGCGGGCCGGGCCTCGCCGGGACGAGCCGGATGGAAGTCAGGGCGGGGAACTCAGGGCAGGACAGTCAGGGCGCGGACATCAGGGCCGCCCGCTCGCGCCCACCTCCTCCCCGGCAGGAACAGGCCCCGGCGGCGTGCCGTCGCCGAACGGCCGCCCGCCCAGCTCCTCCCGGTGGTGCGGTGTCAGCCACCCGGAGAGGTCCGGGCCCAGGGGCACGACGGCGGTCGGGTTGATGCCCGTGTGCACCTGGTAGTAGTGCCGCTTGATGTGGTCGAAGTCGATGGTGTCGCCGAAACCCGGGGTCTGGAAGAGATCCCGGGCGTACGCCCACAGCACCGGGTCCTCCGCCAGCTTGTGGCGGTTGCACTTGAAGTGGGCGTGGTAGACGGCGTCGAACCGCACCAGTGTGCTGAACAGGCGGATGTCCGCTTCGGTGAGGGTGTCCCCGACCAGATAGCGACGGGTCGCCAAGCGCTCGGAGGTGAGCTCCAGACGGCGGAACACATCGCGGTACGCCGCTTCGTACGTCGACTGGTCCGGGGCGAAGCCCGCCCGGTACACGCCGTTGTTGACGTCGCGGAAGATGCCCTCCATGACGGTGTCGATCTCGTCGCGCAGCGGCTCGGGGTACAGATCGGGCGCGCCCTCGCGGTGCAGGGCCGTCCACTCCGTGGCGAGGTCGAGCGTGATCTGCTGGAAGTCGTTCGTGACCAGTTTGCCGCTGGGCACGTCCACGATCGCGGGCACGCTGACCCCGCCGGGGTAGCCGCTCTCACGCGCCTCGTACGCCTCGCTCAGGAAGCGGATGCCGAGGACCGGGTCGCGGTCGTCCGGATCCAGCGTGAACCGCCAGCTCCGGTCGTCCTGGATGGGGTCGGTGACGCCCAGTGAGAGGGCGCCCTCCAGACCGAGCAGCCGCCGCGCGACGAGCGCCCGGCCCGCCCAGGGGCAGGCCCGGCTCACCACCAGCCGGTAGCGCCCCTCCTCGACGGGCCAGCCGTCCCGGCCGTCCGCGGTGATGCGGTCCGCGAAGTGGCTCTTGGACCGCTTGAACTCCTTGTGGCCGTACGAGGCGTTGCCCTGGTCCTCGCTCATGACTGGCTCCCTTCTCGGGCGCACGAGCGAGTCATCGGCACCCGCTCGGCATGGGTGCCCCCGGCTGTGGCGCGCGAGGGCGGGGGCGGTGCGAGGTCGTAGATCCGGTCGATCAGGGCCGCTTCGTTGCCCGCGAGGCCCGCGCGGCGCAGCGCTTCGTCGGCTTCCGCGATCGGACCCGCAAGCAGCGTCGCCGCGGCCACGGGAGAGACCGACGCGGAGTCGGAGAGTGCGGCGCGCGCCGTGTGCAGCAGGCGCAAGCAGGCCTGGGCGGCGAGCAGTTCCTCGGACGTCGTGCCGGTCATGTCGAGCGACTCCTCTGCGCTGGGTGACGTACGGCATCGTGAGATGCCACCTCCACTCTCGCGCACGGGTCTGACAACGGCGCCCTACGCGGCCGGGGCGCGGCGGGTCAGCCGCAGCGTGAGGCCGTCCGGCATCAGGGTGAGACGCTCGGCGACGCGCAGCCGGTAGCCCGGATCGGCGTGCAGGTCGTAGCGGCGCAGCAGCAGGCCGAGCACCAAGGTCGCCTCGTGCAGCGCGAACTGACGTCCGATGCAGGCCCGGGCGCCGGTACCGAACGGCTTGAAGACATGGGCGGGCCTGGCGCGTACGGCCGAAGGGGCGAACCGGTCGGGGTCGAACTCCTCGGGGCGCTCGCCCCACGCCGCCGGATCGCGGTGCAGCATCGTCGCCAGGACCAGCGCCCACGCGCCGCGGCGCATCGGATGGACGCCCCCGAGGACGGTGTCCTCGCGGGCCTCGCGGGCGAACCCCGGAGCGGTCGGCCACAGTCGCAGCGACTCGTCGAGGACCCGCCGCAGATAGCGCAACTTGGCGACCTGCTCGTACGCGGGTTCGTCCTCGGCGCCCCAGACCTCGTCGACCTCTGCCCGCGCGCGGGAGAGCACTTCCCGGTTGCGGGAGAGGTAGTGCAGCGCGAACGACAGGGCACCGGACGTCGTCTCGTGCCCGGCGACCAGGAACGTGATGACCTGGCGGCGGATGTTCTCCGCGGTGAGCCGCTCCCCGGTGTCGGGGTGGGCGACCTCCAGCATGCGGTCGAGCAGATCGCCCTGGCCGCCCCGCCCGGGCGCGGCACGGCGGGCGGCGACCACCGCGTCGACGGTGCGGTTGAGGTACGCCATGTCGGCGTCGTTGCGCCGGTCGGCGCCGCGCAGCAGCAGCGGGGACAGCAGGGGCGGGACCACGTTGCGCCGCTGCGCGTAGGAGAGGGTGCCGACCATCGCCGACACGAAGGGGTGCGGCGCGGAGCGTTCGAAGGAGCCGAAGTCGTGCCCGAAACCGGTGCGGGCGATCGTCTCCAGCGTCAGCTTCGTCATGTCGCCCGGCACGTCCACGGCCCGCCCCGCCGACTCCCGCTCGTCCCAGCGCGCCGTCAGCTGCCGCGCCACGTCCAGCATCAGCGGGTGGTAGCCCGCCATCGCCTCACGGCTGAAGCCGGGCGCGAGGATGTCGTGGGCCAGCTGCCAGTTGGGCTCGTGGTTGTACGCCGTGAAGAGCCCGTCGCCCGCCACCGGGCGGAGATTGGCGACCCCGAGGCCCACGTGCTTGGCGAACCGCGACTCGTCGGCCATGTCCGCGGCGAGTTCCGCGCCCCACACGAAGACGAACTCCTTGCCGAACGCCTTGCGCCGGAAGATGGGGCCCAGCCTGCGGGCCAGCTTCATCGAATCCTGGAGCGGGGTGCGGACGTCGGCGCCCAGGATGTCGCCGAGCAGCGGCAGCCGACGCGGCGGATGCGGTATCCGGTGCAGCTCGGGCCAGCCGAGCTCGGCGCTGCGGAACCCCTTCGGGGGAGGGGTGGGCGCGGCCTGCCCGTCAGGACCGTTCGCCGCCGCGGACCGCGTCGTCTGCGCCATGTGCCCATCTCCCTTGTCCGACGGGCCCGTTGGGCCTGTTGTACGTGGATTCAACAGGAGATCCCAGTCTGGTACCGCTATTGAATTCGCGTCAAGTAAGGTGCCTGCATGGCCGCGAATCCGCAGGAGCGCACGCGCCGCAGACTGAGCACCGAGGAGCGGCGTGAGCAGCTGCTTTCGGTCGGGGCGCGGCTCTTCGCGCAGAAGCCCTACGACGATGTGTGGATCGAGCGGGTCGCCGAGATCGCCGGTGTCTCGCGCGGCCTCCTATACCACTACTTCCCGACCAAACGGGACTTCTTCGCCGCCGTCGTGCACCGTGAGAGCGAGCGCATGCTGCGCCTGACGGCGGCCGAACCGGGACTGCCGGTCCGGGAGCAGATCACCACCGGCCTCGACGCGTTCCTCGGCTACGTGGAGAGCCACGCCCAGGGATTCCGCGCCTTCCACCGGGCCGAGGCGGCGGGTGACCCGCTGGTCCGCGAGGTCTACCGCAACGGCCTCGCCGCCCAGGAGCGGCAGATCCTCGCCGCTCTCGCCGCGGACCCGGACGCCGCGGACATCACCCAGGACCTGCCGGCGCTGCGCCTGGCCGTGCGGGGCTGGCTCGCGTTCATGGTGGCCGTCTGCCTGGAGTGGCTCGAGGCACCGGACCTGACGCGCGGGCAGGTACGCGACCTGTGCGCGAAGGCGCTGCTGGGCGCGATCACGCGCTGAGGCGGAGCGTTCCGCGCGTTGCGCGGGTTCAGCGGCAGGCCCGGCAGGCTCTCAGACGACCGTGACCCGCACGCCGACCGCCCCGATCGCCGACAGCTCGGCCTCCGGTGCGTCCCCGTCGGTGATGAGGGTGTGCACGTCGGCCGCCGGGCAGATCTTCGCGAACGTGGTCCTGCCGATCTTGGAGTGATCGGCGACGACGACGGAGCGGCTGCTGTGGAAGGCGAAGGCGCGGTCGGTGGCCGCCTCCAGTTGGTCGTGGGTCGTGCAGCCGTGCGCGGCGCTGATGCCGTCGACGCCGAGGAACGCGATGTCCGTGTGGTGGTCGGCGAGGGTCTTCTCGGCGATGGGGCCGATCAGTTCGTAGCTCTGGCTACGCGCGGTGCCACCGACCACGATCAGGGTGACGGCCGGGCGCAGCACCAGGGCGGCGGCGATGTTGACGGCGTTGGTGACGATGGTGACGCGGCCCCGGTCGGCGAGCAGCCGGGCCACTTCCGTGGTGGTGGAGCCGCCCGTCAGGCCCACCACCGCGCCGTCGGGGACGAGGTCGGCGGCGGCCTGGGCGATGGCCTGCTTCTGCGGGGAGCGCTGGTCCGCGCGGTGTTGCAGCGGCAGCTCGATGCTCAGCCCGCCGGCCACCGCCCCTCCGTGGGTGCGTTCGAGCAGCCGCTGCTCGCTCAGGTGCTGCAAGTCGCGTCGCACGGTGGCCTGGGAGACCCCGAGGAGCCGGGACAGCTGCGTCACATCGGCGCTGCCCCGCGTGGCGACGTGGTCGAGTATCCGCACATGGCGGTCGCTTCTCAGCACGGGCTGAGCATAGTCCGGGCGAGCAGATCCACTCACCGATTTCCAGCATCTATGCGCGCTTCTGCTTGA
The DNA here is from genome assembly GCF_056433985.1 of Streptomyces sp. NPDC044106. Classification (NCBI taxonomy): domain Bacteria; kingdom Bacillati; phylum Actinomycetota; class Actinomycetes; order Kitasatosporales; family Streptomycetaceae; genus Streptomyces; species Streptomyces sp. NPDC044106. Next base: position 35,452 of record NZ_JBWKFZ010000004.1, on the reverse strand, counting down.
GTTGACGAGATTTCTGTCAATACCGATCCCTTGACATGGCTGAACACGCTCGATTTACTCCCTGGCAACGCCGATGCCGAGCACTCGGCGCAGAGGTACGCCCAGCCGGTATGTGGCTTTTGCCATGAGCCCGGACTGAGTCGCCAGGACCGCTCCCGGTCCGAGGCGGGGACGTGCCCTCCCACAGCTGGAGCTCACCGATGAGCCTCAATCGTGTTGTGCGCAGGTGTACGGCGGTGGCCGCGGCCTGTGCGGCCACCGCCGCGGTCGGCCTGCTCGCGCCCTCCACGGCGTCGGCCGCTGCCGCCGCCCCCGCGCCGCCGCCGGCCCATGCCGGCTTCGACTACCAGATCGGCGGCGCCTACACCCCGCCCGCCGGCGTCGGAATCGTCAGCCGCGACCACGGGGCCGCCCCCGCGCCCGGCCTGTACAACCTCTGCTACGTCAACGCCTTCCAGGCCCAGCCCGGGGCCGAGAGCCAGTGGGCCCCGGACCTCCTGCTGCGCGACAGGAACGGCGACGTCGTGTACGACGGCACCTGGGGCGAGGCCGTCCTCGACATCCGCACCGCCGACAAGCGCAAGCGGATCGCCGCCAAGGTCGACAAATGGATCGACGGCTGCGCGACCAACGGGTTCCAGGCCGTCGAGCCGGACAACTACGACACGTACACCCGCTTCCCCGCCTACCTGAAGGCGAGCCACGCCAAGGCCTTCGTCTCGCTGCTCTCCGCGCGCGCCCACGCCAAGGGCCTGGCCATCGCGCAGAAGAACACCCCGGACCTCGCCGCCGCGCACAAGGAGACCGGGCTCGACTTCGCCGTCGCCGAGGAGTGCGGCGAGTGGGACGAGTGCGACAAGTACGCCGCCGCGTACGGCGATCACGTCCTGGTCATCGAGTACTCGGCCGCCGGACTGCGCAAGGCCTGCGCGGGCTGGGGCGACCGGCTGAGCGTCGTCCGCCGTGACGTCGGTGTCTCGCCCAAGGGCAACAGCGCGTACCTCCGCCGGACCTGCTGACGTACGGCCGGGTTCCCGGCGACCGGAACCCGGCCACCCCCTCTTCACCGCACGGGCCCCCTCACACGAGCACGCTTCTTCCCCTCGGCGGGGCGCGCCCGATCCTCCTGGAGGTAGTGATGACTGCAGTACCCGGCGCGCCAGGTGCGCCGTCGCGGCGCACCGTGCTGCGCGCCGGCGGCGCCGGGGCGCTCGTGGCGGCCGGTGGCGCGCTGTCCGGCTGCGCCACCGGAGCCGCCGACGGCGTCGGCTCCGACGGGCGCGTCACCATCCAGATGTGGCACGGGCAGACGGACATCGCCGCGAAGGTCGTCAAGGGCCTCGTCGCCGAGTTCGAGCGCACGCATCCCGGCATCCGTGTCGACCTGGGCGGCGGAGTCCTCGCCGACGCCATGCTCCAGAAGGTCACCGCGGCGCTCGCATCCGGGTCCTACCCCGACATCGCCTACGTCTTCGGCTCCGACCTGGCGAGCGTGGCCCGCAGCCCGCAGGTCGTCGACCTGACCGACCACGTCCGCGACGCCGCGACACCATGGCGGAACTACTGGGCGCCGGCCCGCGAAGCCGTCACGATCAACGGCCGGGTGCGTGCCCTGCCCGCGCTCCTGGACTGCCTGGCCGTGGTCTGCAACAAGAAGCTGTTCGCCGAGGCCGGACTCGACCTGCCAAAGGCGGGCTGGACCTGGCAGGAGTTCACCGACACCGCGCGCCGTCTCACCGACGCGGGCAAGGGCCGGTTCGGCACCGGCTGGCCCGGCACCGGCGACGAGGACACCGTATGGCGGCTGTGGCCGCTGGTATGGGACCTCGGCGGTGACATCATCGGCGACGACGGGCGCAGCATCGGCTTCGCGAAGGAAGGCGTACGCGCCCTGGAGGTCGTCCAGGAGCTGGCCCGCGACAGAAGCGTCTACATCGACCCCAAACCGGGTAGCGAGCAGATGTACCAGGTCTTCCTGTCCGGGCGGATGGGCATGGTGGCGACCGCGCCGTGGCAGCTGCCGGACATCACGCAGGCCGAGATGGACTACCACGTCGTCCCGCTGCCCAGCTTCAGCCGCCGCCCCCTCACCATCTCGGGACCCGACACCTGGACCCTCTTCGACAACGGTGAAGCGCGCGCCAAGGCCGCCCGCACCTTCGTGACCTGGCTGATCCAGCCCTCCCAGGACAGCCGGTGGGACGTCGAGGCGGGCAGCCTCCCGCTGAGCCGGCGCAGCGAGGACCGCCCGGCCTGGCGCGGGCACGCCGAGCGCACCCCGGGCCTCTCCGTCTTCACCGACGCGGTCGCCTCCGCCCGCGTACGCCCCGTGCACCCGGCCTACCCGCGGATCTCCCGTTCCGTGGGCCGGGCCGTCGTCTCGGTGCTGCTCGGCCGCACGAGCCCCGCCGACGCGGTGCGCTCCTGCGCCGAGGAGTCCAACGCCGCCCTGCTCATTCCGCGTTGAGGACCTGACATGCCCCGACTTCCCACCCCGCTGACCATGCCCCGGGACCGCTCCGGCTCGCGCGCCCTGCGCCGTCGGCGCCGCGGCGAGGCCGCCACCGCCTGGGCGTTCATCTCTCCCGCGGTGCTCGTCATCCTCGGCCTGAGCGTCCTGCCCGTCGTCTGGTCGCTGCTGCTGTCCTTCCAGGCCAACGACCTCGTCACACCCAGCCGCTGGGTGGGCCTCGACAACTACCGCGCCCTGCGGCAGGACCCCAACTTCCACCAGGCGGTGAAGAACACCGTCGTCTACACCGTCCTCTACGTACCGCTGAGCATCGCCCTGGGGCTCGCCCTCGCCCTCGTCCTGAACCAGCGCATCCGCTTCGTCGGCCTCTACCGGACGCTGTTCTTCGTGCCCTTCGTCATCTCCGCCACGGCGCAGGGCGTGCTGTTCTCCTTCATCCTCGACCCCGAGTTCGGGGCCGCCAACTCCGTCCTGCACCACCTGGGCATCTCACCCCAGGGCTTCCTCACCGACCCCTCGCAGGCGCTCCTCGTCCTGGTCGCCATCACCCTGTGGAGCGGTACGGGACTGTGCACCGTCATCTACCTGGCCGCGCTCCAGGACGTACAGCAGTCCCTGGTCGAGGCGGCCCGCCTGGACGGCGCGGGCCCCTTCCAACTCCTGCGGCACGTGACGCTGCCCGCCCTCGCGCCGGTGAGCGTGTTCCTGCTGCTGTGGCAGACCATCCAGGCCCTCCAGGTCTTCGACCTGGTCTACGTCACCACCAAGGGCGGCCCCCTGGGCTCCACCACCGTGATCGTCTACTTCATCTGGGAGCAGGCCTTCAAGGAGTTCACCGCCGGGTACGGAGCCGCGGCCGCCTACGTGCTCGCGGTGGCGCTGCTCGTCATATCCGTCGTGCTGCGCGCGGTGCGCGGCCGCGAGCGCACCCCTCGTACGAAAGCAGCCGCCTCATGACAGCCACCACGACCGAGCCCTCCCCTCTCACCGCCCGCCCGGCCGCGGTGCCCGCCCGGCGCCGCCGCCCGCACCTGCCGTTCAGCGCCTGGCACCTTCTCCTCACGCCGCTGGCCGCGCTGTTCGCGATACCACTGGTGTGGCTGCTGCTCAGCTCGGTGATGTCCAACGCGGAGATCAACCGCTTCCCGCCGGCGCTGTGGCCCTCGAAGATCGACCTGGGTGGCTACCGCTACGTCCTCGGCAACGGCATGTTCCCGCGATGGCTGCTGAACTCCGTCATCGTCTCCGCGGTCGCGGTGACCTCGAACCTCGTCTTCGGCGCGCTCGGCGGATACGCGTTCGCCCGGATGCGGTTCGCCGGATCGCGGCTGCTGCTCGTGCTGATGCTGGCGACGATGGCGGTCCCGTTCCAGCTGACGATGATCCCCACCTTCCTGGTGATGAAGAAGCTCGGGCTCATCGACACCCTCGGCGCGCTCATCGTGCCCTCACTCGTCACGCCGTTCGCGGTGTTCCTGTTGAGGCAGTTCTTCCTGTCGCTGCCCAGGGAGCTGGAGGAGGCCGCCTGGATCGACGGCTGTTCACGGCTGCGGGTCCTCTGGTCGATCGTCATGCCGCTCGCCCGCCCCGCCCTTGCGACCGTCGCCGTACTGACCTTCCTGACCACCTGGAACGACCTGACCTGGCCGCTCATCGCCATCAACCACGACACCCAGTACACGCTCCAGCTGGGCCTGACCACGTTCCAGGGACAGCACCACACCCGCTGGTCCGCGGTGATGGCGGGCAACGTGATCACGGTCCTTCCGGTGCTCCTCGCCTTCCTGTTCGCCCAGAAGGCGTTCATCAGGTCGGTCACCTCCAGCGGCCTCAAGGGCTGACCCCGCCCACCCCACCCACCATCCGTACGAATCCGAAGGACCGCGATGCCGCCCGCGTACGACCTCCTCGTCATCGGGGACGCCAATCCCGACGTGATACTCGGCCCGCTCACCGACCCGCTCGCGTTCGGCCAGCGCGAGCAGCTCGTCGGCTCCGGCGCACTCACCCTCGGGGGCTCCGCCGCGATCATGGCCTGCGGTGCCGCCCGGCTCGGCCTGAGCGTGGCGTTCGCCGGCCGCGTCGGTGACGACGATGCGGGCCGCTACGTCCGCGACGAGCTGACCGCCCGGGGCGTCGACACCCGCGCCCTCACCCTCGACCCCGCCCTGCCCACACCCCTGACCGTCGTCCTCACCCGCGGCGACGACCGCGCCATCCTCACCTCACCCGGCACCCTCACCGCCGTCTCCGGCAAGGACGTGCCCGAGGACCTGCTCACCCGCAGCAGACACGTCCACGCCGCCTCCTACTTCCTCCAGCCGCGCCTCGCCGAAGACCTGCCCGGCCTCTTCGGCACCGCCCGCGCCCACGGCGCCACCACCTCCCTCGACACCCAGGACGACCCGTCCGGCGCCTGGGACCGGACCGCACTCGACGCCGTCCTCGCCGAGACCGGCCTCCTGCTGCCCAACGCCCAGGAGGCCCGGAGCCTTGCCGGTCCCAAAGCCCGCACCCCTGAGCTGGCCGCCCGGCTCCTCGCCACCCGCGTCCCACTGGTCGCCGTCAAGAACGGTGCCGACGGCGCCCTGTGCCACGACGGGCAGCGCCTGACCACCGCGCCCGGCCTCACCCTGACCCCCCGGGACACGGTCGGCGCCGGAGACAGCTTCGACGCCGGCTTCGTCGCCGCCACGCTCCACGGCCACCCTCCGCACCAGGCCCTGCGGTTCGCGGCTGTGTGCGGAGCCCTCTCCACCCGGGCCCACGGCGGCACCCGGGCCCAGCCCACGTGGGACGAACTCCTCGCCCACACCACCCTCAGCGGAGCACACGCCTCATGAATCGTCCCAAGATCGCCTTCATCGGTGCCGGCAGCGTCGTCTTCACCCAGGGCCTGCTCGCCGACCTGTTCGCCTTCCCCGAGCTCAAGCACGCCCGCATAGCCCTGCACGACATCGACGCCGAACGGCTCGCCACCGCCGAGGCCGCGGCCCACTACATCGCCCGCGAGCTCGGCGCCGACGCCTCCATCACCGCGCACGCCGACCGCCGCGCCGCCCTGACCGGCGCCGACTTCGTCATCAACATCGTGCAGATCGGCATGGGCGACGCCACCCGCACCGACTTCGACGTCCCGGCCGGTTACGGCCTGCGCCAGACCATCGGCGACACCCTCGGCGTCGGCGGCATCTTCCGCGCCCTGCGCACCTTCCCGTTCCTGAAGCGCCTCGGCGAGGACATCGCCGAGCTCTGCCCCGACGCATGGCTGCTCAACTACACCAACCCGATGGCCATGAACGTCCAGTACCTCACCGAGGCGACCGGCCTGACCCGGGTCGTCGGCCTGTGCCACTCCGTGTACTGGACCATGCAGGACCTGGCCAAGCTCGTCGACGTCCCGTACGAGGAGATCACCTACCGGGCCGCCGGCGTCAACCACCAGGCCTGGGTGCTCCGCTTCGAGCACCGCGGCAGCGACCTCTACCCCCGCCTCGACGAACTGATCGCCAAGGGCGAGCAGTTGCGGCGTCGCGTCCGCGTCGACATGTACCGGCGGCTCGGCTACTACCCGACCGAGACCAGCGAGCACTCCTCCGAGTACGTGCCCTGGTACCTCCACCACGACAGCGAGATCGACCGCCTGCGGCTGCCCGTCGGCGCCTACCTCGGCATCGTGGAGGAGAACGTCGCCGAGTACCACAAGACCCGCGACGCTCTGGCCGAGGGGGCACCGCTCACCGTCGAGGGCACCATGGAGTACGCGCCGCAGATCATCCACAGCATGGTCACCGGCACCCCGCGCACCGTCTACGGCAACGTCCCCAACCGAGGCCTGATCGACAACCTTCCGGCCCACGGCGTGGTCGAGGTGCCGTGCCTGGTCGACGCGGCAGGCATCCAGCCCACCCGCGCCGGAGCCCTGCCCCCGCAACTCGCCGCCCTCAACCGCACCTACCTCAGCATGAACGACCTGGTGGTACGCGCCGCCCTCGACGACGAGCCACGGCACGTCCGGCAGGCGGCCATGACCGACCCGGCCACCGCCGCCACCCTCACCGTGGACCAGATCTGGCGGCTCTGCGACGACATGGTGCGGGCCCACGGGGAGCTGCTCCAGCCGTCCCTGCGCGTCACGCTGGTCGACCCGGCGGGCGGCCCGGGAACCACCTACGTCGGCTGAACCGAAGATCCCACCCTCACCAAGGAACGGAACACAGCGCTTCATGTCACTCACGAGCCAGGAGATCGCCAGCCAGCCGCAGTGCTGGGAGACCGTGCTGAGCCAGTCGCTCGACCACGAGAAGGCGTTGCCCACGAAGGGCGAGCACGTCGCCGTGATCGGCTGCGGAACCTCGCTGTTCATGGCCCAGGCCTACGCCCAACTGCGCGAGGACAGCGGGCACGGCGCGACCGACGCCTACCCCGCGTCGGTGGCCCGCCTCAACCGCCGCTACGACCGGATCATCGCCCTGACCCGCTCAGGCACCACCACCGAGATCCTCACCGCGCTCGCCGAAGCCGATCCGGCCACCCGCGTCACCACGATCACCGCGGTGCCCGACTCCCCGGCGGCCCGCGCGGCCCACGACGTGATCGTGCTCGACGGGGCCGATGAGCGGTCCGTGGTCCAGACCCGCTACCCCACCACCCAACTCATCCTGCTCCTGGCCCATTTGGGCCACTCCGTCGAGCGGGCCCGCAGCGACGTCGCCACCGCGCTCGGCGCGCCCCTCGACCCCGTGCTGCTGCGGGCGGAGCAGATCACCTTCCTCGGCGAGGGCTGGCACGCTGGGCTCGCCCACGAGGCCGCGCTCAAGGTGCGGGAGGCGGCGGCGCGGTGGACCGAGTCGTACCTGGTCAAGGAGTACCGGCACGGGCCCATCGCGGTGGCGGGACCCGGCCGCGCCGTATGGAGCTTCTCCCCGCTGCCCGCCGAACTCGCCGACCGCGTCGAGGCCACCGGCGCATATCTGCGGCGGCCCCGGCTCGATCCGCTCGCCGAGCTGGTCCTCGCGCAGCGGGTCGCGGTGCGCCTCGCCGAGGACGCGGGCCGGGACCCCGACCGGCCCGCGCACCTGACGCGGTCCGTCGTCCTCGCCTGAGACCGGTCTCCGTCGTCCTCGCCTGAGACCGGTCTCCGCCGTCCTCGGCCGAAAGGCCCCCGGCCCGTCGTCCGCACCGACGGGCCGGGCCCCTGCCCGCCCGAACGCCCCGCCGACCCCTGGAACCCACCGCCATGCCCCTGGTCACCCCGTACGAGATGCTCCGCACCACGACCTCCGCGGTCGGCGCCTTCAACATCGCTCTCATCGAACAGACGGAGGCCGTCCTGACCGGAGCCGAGCGCGCCGGACTGCCCGTCATCCTCCAGATCAGTGAGAACGCCGTCGCCCACCACGGCGCCCTGGCCCCCATCGCGGCGGCCTCCCGCACCGCCGCCGCGTCCGCCGCCGTCCCCGTCGCCCTCCACCTGGACCACGCCACGCGCCCCGACCTGATCGAGGAGGCCGTCGACCTCGGCTTCACCTCCGTGATGTACGACGGCGCCGAGCTGCCCTGGGAGGAGAACGTCGCCCGGACGCGGCGGATCGCGCAGCACTGCCGGACGCGGGGCGTGTTCGTCGAGGCGGAACTCGGCGAGATCGGCGGCAAGAACGGCGCGCACGCCCCCGGTGTGCGTACGGACCCCGGGGAAGCGGCACGTTTCGTGGCGGACACCGGCGTCGACGCGCTCGCCGTCGCCGTCGGCACCTCCCACCACATGACCGAGCGCACCGCCCGCATCGACCTGGACCTCGTCGGCGCCCTGCGTGCCGCCGTACCGGTGCCCCTGGTCCTGCACGGTTCGTCGGGGGCCGACGACGCCACGCTGGCCGCCGCCGCGACCGCCGGAATCCGGAAGATCAACATCGCGACGCACCTCAACACCGTCTTCACCGCGGCCGTGCGAGCCGTGCTCGACGCCGACCCCGGCGTGGTCGACCCGAGGCGCTACACGAGCCGGGGGCGGGACGCGATGGCCGCCGAAGTGGCACGGCTGCTGCGCCTGTTCGCGGCGGCCGAGCCCACTCCGGCAAGCAACGTGGCCTGACGGGCGAGGGAGGTCGCGGCGACCCGCCGTCGCAAGCCCATGCGAAGATCGAATGCATGGAATGTGAACCCGGCGGCAAGACGAGGAGGCGCTGCTGACATGGCGACTCTCGCGCGCTCCTCCCTCCTGATGGCCTTCGGCACCGTGGTCTCCCGCGCCACGGGCCTGATCCGGCAGACCCTCCAGGGGGCCGCCCTCGGCACCGGCCTGCTCGCCGGCACGTACAACACCGCGAACACCGTGCCCACCAGCCTCTACACCCTGCTCATCGGCGGCGCCCTGAACGCCGTCCTGGTGCCCCAGCTGGTGCGCGCCCGCGCCGTCGACGCCGACGGCGGGAAGGCCTTCGAGCAGCGCCTCATCACTCTTGTCGTCTGCGTCCTCGGCGCCGGCACGGCCCTCGCAGTATGGGCGGCCCCGCAGATCGTCGCCCTCTACATGCGCGACACCGCGAGCAACCACGAGGCATTCGAACTCACCGTGGTCTTCGCTCGGTTCCTGCTGCCGCAGATCTTCTTCTACGGGCTCTTCGGCATCCTCGGACAGGTCCTGAACGCCCGCGAAAAGTTCGGCGCGATGATGTGGACCCCGGTCCTGAACAACATCGTGCTCGTCACGGTCTTCGGCGCCTACCTGGGCCTGATGACCGTGCCCGACGACGTGCACGAGATCACCGCCGCCCAGGTCAGGCTCCTCGGCATCGGCACCACCCTCGGCATCGCCCTCCAGGCCCTCGCCCTCCTGCCGTACGTGCGGGCCGCGGGCCTGCGCTTCCGGCCGCGCTTCGACTGGCGCGGCACGGGCCTCGGCAAGAGCGCCCGCGCCGCCCGCTGGACGCTGCTGCTCGTCCTCGCCAACCAGGTCGCGCTGACCGTCGTCACGAACTACGCCAACGCCGCCGACCGTAGCCTGCCGAAGGAAGGCGTCGGCTACACGGCGTACACGTACGCACAGACGATCTGGCTCCTGCCGCAGTCCATCGTCACCGTCACCCTGGTGACCGCGCTGCTGCCCCGGATGAGCAAGGCCGCGGCGGAGGGCCGCACCGCCGACCTGCGCGCGGAGCTGTCCCGCGCCCTGCGCGTCACCGGCACCGTGATCGTGCCCGCGGGGTTCTTCTTCCTCGCCTTCGGTCCGCAGACCGCCGAACTGCTCTTCGCCCACGGCGCGTCCGACGCGGCCGCCACCGAGCCCCTCGGCCACATGCTCCAGGCCTTCGGTCTCGGCCTGATCCCGTTCTCCGCCCAGTACCTCCTGCTCCGCGGCTTCTACGCCTACGAAGACACCCGTACCCCGTTCTGGATGGCGGTCTGCGTCGCGGGCCTCAACATCGGACTGGCCAGCGCCTGCCACCTGCTGCTGCCCGCGCGCTGGGCCGTCACCGGCATGGCCGCCGCCTACACCCTGTCGTACGCGGTGGGTCTGCTGCTCACCGCGCGGCTGCTGCGCCGACGCCTCGGCGGCTACCTCGACGGACGCCGACTGGCCCGCACCTACGGCAAGTTGATCCTCGCCTCCACCCTGGCCGGGGCCCTCGGCTGGGCGGCCGCCCGCGCGGGCGCGAAGGTGGCACAGGACGGGACGGCGGCGACCGCCCTCGCGCTGGCGGCCGGTGCGCTGACGATGACCGTGGGCTACCTCGCCCTCGCGCGCCTGCTCCGGATAGCGGAGGTGCGGATGCTGCCCGGTCTGCGGCGCTGAGGGCCTGTCTTTGAACCCCCGTCGTCCGCGCGAAGCGCGGGCGCAGCGGTGTTCCGTGCGCCGAGGGCGCGTGCCGGGCGTCGGGGCGCAGACGGGGGTTCAAAGACAGGCTCTGAGAGCCTGAGACCGCTCGAACGTGCTCGCGCACGGGTATGTTGCCGAGCGGGGAGGAGCCCACATGGCCGAGCGGAGCAGTCGAACGGCGCGTGACCTGCGCGTGGGCAACCGCGCCTCGGTGCTGCAACGGTTGTATTTCGGCGGGCCGATGAGCCGCCAGGCGCTCGGACCCGCGACCGGCCTCAGCTCCGGTTCCGTGAGCAACGTCGTCGCCGAGCTCACCGCGGACGGCCTCCTGGAGGAGGCGGGCAGCGTCGAGTCCGACGGCGGACGCCCGCGCACCCTGTTGCGCGTCGCGCCGTCGAGCGGCCGTCTCATCGGCGTGGACGTCGGGGAGACGCGGGTCCGCGTGGCGGCCTTCGACCTGAGTCTTGCCGAACTCGCCTGCGCGGAGCGGCTGTTGGCCGACTCCGGACACGACGTGGAGACCGTCGTCCGCCACATCGGCGAGGGCGTGGCAGAGGTGACGGCGCAGGCGGGCGCCCTGTCCGGCCCCCTGATCGGCGTGGGCGTCGGCGTCCCCGGCATCGTCGACCGCGACGACGAGGGTGCCACCGTGGTGCACGGCCAGACCATCGGCTGGGACGCCGTCCCGCTGGAGCGCATGCTGTGCGAGACGGTCGAACTGCCCTCTGGGACCGCCTACTTCGTCGACAACGGCGCCCGGGCGCTCGGGCAGGCGGAGATGTGGTTCGGCGGTGGTCGCGGGGTGCGCGACGCGGCGATCGTGCTGATCGGCTCGGGCCTCGGCGCCTGCGTCGTCACCGGCGGCGTCATCCACGGCGGCGCACGGGGCGCCCCCGCAGAGTGGGGCCACCTGACCGTCGGCGTCCGGGGCCGCCGCTGCCGCTGCGGGGCGCGAGGGTGCCTTGAGGCGTACGCGGGAGCCGAGGCGCTCCTGGCGCGCTGGCAGGAAGCGGGCGGCGGGCCTCCGCCCGGCGCCGACCAGGAGACCGGTGTGCGCGCACTCCTGTCGGCCGCCCATCCGCAGGACGGCACGGCGCCGGACCCGGTCGCCGCGGCCGTGCTCGACGAGACCGCCGAGTACCTCGGCGCGGGCATCTCCGGCCTCGTCAACCTCTTCGGCCCCGAACGCGTCCTGATCGGCGGCTGGGCGGGCCTCCAGCTGGGCCCGTACCTGCTGCCCGCCGTCCGGGAGCACGCCGACGCCTACGCGCTGCGCCACCCCGCGGCCCGTGTCACGGTCGACCTCGGCCAACTCGGCCCGGACGCGGTCACGGTGGGTGCGGCGACGCTGCCCCTCGCCGACTTCTTCACCCGGGGCGGCCGCCGCCGCGCGACGCCGCCCCGGACGGAGTCCTCGACGCAGACCGCGCCGGGCCGGCAGACGGTGCTGGAGGGGCGAGGGGTGCGGGGGCCGCGGTGAGCGCTTCCCCCGCCACCTCCGGGCGGCGCGGCTTCCCTTCGTCTGCTCGGGCCGGCGCGGACGGGCTGCGGCGCACGGCACGGCAGTCAGGTGGATCTCGCCGTACAGCGTCCTGCAAGGCGTGACCGACGCAGCTCCCACCCCGCGACCCGCGCCCGCAAGCACCGAATCCACCGGCAAGGGCACACAGAAGGCCGAGCGGCTTCCCGCGAAGGAGACCTGGCGCGCCCTCTACCGGCACTTCCGGCCGCACCGCGGAGCCGTCGCGCTCGGCGCCTTCCTGACGCTGATCGGCTCGGTGACCGGGCTCGCGCAGCCATTGGCCGCCAAGTCACTGGTGGACCGGCTCGGCAGCGACGACTCCATCGCCGGCGTCCTGCTCCTCCTCATCGCGCTGGTGGTGCTCGGCACCGCGATCGAGTCCGTCGGCGCGTACGTTCTGGAACGCACCGCGGAGTCCGTGGTCCTCGCGGCGCGGCGCACCCTGATCGGGCGGCTGCTGCGGTTGCGTCTCGCGGAGGTCGAACGCACCCAGCCGGGCGATCTGATGTCCCGCGTCACCTCGGACACGACACTGCTGCGGCAGGTGACGACCCAGTCCGTGGTGTCCGCCGCCTCCGGCGGGCTCACCTTCCTCGCGACGGTCGTGATGATGGGCCTCATGGACCCGGTGCTGCTCGGCGTGACGCTGGGCGTGATCGTGCTGATCGGCGGCGCGGTGGCCCTGGTCATGCCGAAGATCGCCTGGGCGACGCAGCACGCGCAGGAGGCGGTCGGCACGATCTCGACCGCACTGGAGCGTGCCTTCGGCGCCTTCCGCACCCTGAAGGCCTCCGGCGCAGAGCAGCGCGAGGCGGCCGCGGTGGAGGCGGCGGCGGTCGACGCGTGGCGGCACGGGGTGCGCTCGGCGAAGTGGCAGTCGATCGCGTGGAGTTCGGTCGGGTTCGCGGTGCAGGTGTCGTTCCTCGCGGTGCTCGGGATCGGCGGCGCGCGGGTCGCGTCCGGTGCGATATCCGTCTCGACGCTGGTCGCGTTCCTGCTCTTCCTCTTCTACCTGATCGACCCGGTGTCGCGCATGGTCGAGGCGGCTTCGCAGTACCAGGTGGGGTCGGCGGCGATCGCCCGCATCGTGCAGGCGGAACGCCTGGAGACGGAGCGGACGGACCATGCCGACACGTCCCGTACAGGGGAGCGCCCGGCGGATGCGGGACGGCCCGCGCAAGGCCTCCCGTCCACCCAAGGCCCAACTTCGGTGACCTTCGACGACGTGACCTTCCGCTACCGCGACGACCTCCCGTACGTGCACCACGGCGTGAGCTTCGACGTGCCCGGCCCGGGCATGACGGCGTTCGTCGGACCGTCGGGCGCGGGCAAGACCACGGTGTTCGGCCTGATCGAGCGGTTCTACGAGGCGACGGGCGGCCGGGTCCTGGTGGACGGCGTCGACGTGCGGGAGTGGCCGCTCGCCGAACTGCGCGCCGCCATCGGATACGTGGAGCAGGATGCCCCCGTGCTCGCGGGCACCCTGCGCGAGAACCTCCTCTTCGCGGCGCCGGACGCCACCGACGCCGAGGTGCGGGAGGTGCTGGTACGTGCCCGGCTCGACGCCGTGGTCGAACGGCTGCCCGAAGGCCTGGACACGGTGGTGGGGCACCGCGGTTCCAAGCTGTCCGGCGGCGAGCGGCAGCGGGTGGCGATCGCGCGGGCACTGCTCAGGAAGCCCCGCCTGCTGCTGCTCGACGAGGCGACCTCACAGCTGGACGCGGTCAACGAACTGGCGCTGCGGGACGTGGTGGCCGAGGTGTCCCGAGAGGTCACGGTCCTCGTGGTGGCACACCGCCTGTCGACGGTGACACTGGCCGACCGGATCGTGGTGATGGACGCGGGAAGGGTACGCGCGGTGGGCACGCACGCCGAACTGGTGGCGGCGGACCCGCTGTACGGGGAACTGGCGGCGACCCAGTTCCTGGCGACGTCGGCATGACGGCCGAGGCGGGGCGCGGCCCAGCCGCAGAGCCTGTCTTTGCACCCCGACGTCCGCGCGGGGCGCAGGCGGGGGTGCAAAGACAGGCCCTCAACTCGCGCAGGTCTTTTTCCGCCCGGCATCCGCGACCCGTGGTCTACCGTGACGGCATGACGAGTCCGAGCCCCAGCGCGGTCCACGACCGCTATGCCGACCGAATCATCGACCAGACAGCCCAGTTGGCCGCTGCCGTCGTCGGCGCGAAGGCCACCGTGCCGGTGCCCGGGTGCCCCGGCTGGACCCTCGCCCACCTGCTGCGCCACGTCGGCGGCGCGCACCGCTGGGCCGAGACCGTCGTCCGGACCCGGGCCACAGGACCCGTCTCCGACGATCAGGTCAACCTCGTCACGCCCGAGGCGGACGACGACATCCCCGCGCTCTCCGCCTGGCTCACGGACGGGGCGGCCCGGTTCGCGGACACGCTCCGCGAGGCCGGTCCGGAGGCCGAGGTGTGGACGGTGGCCCCGGGTGGCACCCCCCTCTTCTGGGCCCGCCGCATGACGTACGAAACCGTCGTCCACCGCTTTGACGCGACAGCGGCCGTCGGCGGCACCTACACCCTCGACGCGGACATCGCCATCGACGGCCTCGACGAGTGGATGGAGTTCGGCGCGCTGCCCCAGGCGTACGAGTCGGCGGACGCGCGGCGCGCGCTCCTGGGCCCCGGCCGCACACTCCACTTCCACGCGACGGACGCCCCCGGGGGGACGGGGGAGTGGCTGATCGACCTCACCGAGGAACCGATCACCTGGAGCCACGCGCACGAGAAGGCGACCACCGCCGTGCGCGGCCCGCTCACCGACCTCCTGCTGCTCATGTACCAGCGCCGCAGGCCGGCCGCCGCGGACGGCATCGAGGTCCTGGGGGACGAGGCGCTGCTCACCGACTGGGTATGGGGAGCGGGTCACTGGCTGAGGAAGTGACCCGCCCGGCGGAGGCGGAGAGCCCGCCCTACGCGCCCTCCATGATCTGGATCAGGTTTCCGCAGGTGTCGTCCAGGACCGCGACGGTGACCTGGTCCATCTCCACCGGTTCCTGGGTGAAGCGCACACCGAGCCCGCTCAGCCGGTCGAACTCGGCCCGCACGTCGTCCACGGTGAACGCGGCGGCCGGGATGCCGTCCTCGACCAGCGCCGTCTTGTACGGCTTCACCGCGGGGTGTCCGTCCGGCTCGAGCAGCAGCTCGGTCCCGTCGGGCTCCTCCGGTGAGACCACAGTCAGCCAGCGGTCCTCGCCCATCGGAATCTCGGCCTTCTTCTCGAAGCCCAGCACGTCCGTGTAGAAGCGCAGGGCGTTCTCCTGGTCGTCGACGAAGACGCGCTGGTCAGACGGATCTTCATGGGGTCCTCCGGTGCATGGCAACCCTGCCTCGAAGACATGATCCGGCACGACCCGCACCGTGGGCAAGCAGCGGCTTGCCCATCAAGGTGGGGTTCTCCGCACCCCTGCCAGGGGGTCTCCTCCATGGTCGGCCATGTCCCTCGCATGGGTCAATGATCTTGGCGAGGGCGCACCGCCCAGCCGCTGTACGGCACCCCAACTCCGGTCACCTGCACGGCCGTTGGCGGTAGCCGTACGCTTCCCGGCGACGTGAGGTCACCCCCATGACACAGCTGCGAGACTCCGCACGCGACACCCGCATTGCTACCGGCACCGCCACTGCTACCGGCACCGCCACCGCCGCGGCCGACCGGTCCCGGCCCGTCCGTGGCCGCCGCAGGGCCGCGCTCGGCTCGGTAGCGGCGATCGCCGTCACGGCGACGCTGGCGATTCCGGTCTCCACCGCGTGGGCCCAGCCCGACCCCGGCCGGGTCGGCTACGGACGGGCGGACCTCCAGCGGGGCCTGGACGACGTCGTACGAAAGGACGGCGTGGTGGGCGCCGAGGCCACCCTGGTGGACGGAGAGCGCCGCAGCTCGGTGCGGAGCGGCACCGCCGAGCTCGGCTCCGACCGGCCGGTGCCGCGGCAGGGCTACTTCCGGATGGGCAGCAACACCAAGACCTTCGTCTCCACCGTGGTCCTGCAACTGGTCGCCGAAGGGCGCGTACGCCTCGACGACACCGTCGAGCGATGGCTGCCCGGAGTGGTCGACGCCAACGGCAACGACGGCAGCCGGATCACCGTACGGCAGCTGCTCCAGCACACCAGCGGGCTGCCCGACTACGACGACAGCCTGCCCATCACCGATGAGGACGCATTCGAGAAGCACCGCTTCGACCGCTACGAGCCGCGCGACCTGGTCGACATGGCCCTGCGCCACCGGCCCCTCTTCGAGCCCGGCAAGGGCTGGAGCTACTCCAACACCGGCTACATATTGGTCGGAATGATCATCCAGAAGGTGACGGGGCACCACTGGAGCGACGAGGTCCGCGACCGGATCATCGGACCTCTCGGTCTGCGGCACACGTTCTCCGCGGGAGCGCGCACGGGCCTGCCCGAGCCGCACGCCAAGGCGTACCAGCAGTTCAAGCCCGGGGGCCGGCTGGTCGAAAGCACCGAGTTGAGCATGACCTGGGGCGGCGCGGCGGGCGACCTCGTCACCACGTCCAACGACCTCACACGCTTCTGGCAGGGCCTCCTCGGCGGCAAGCTCCTGGGGCCGCGCCAGATGGCGCAGATGCTCAGGACGGTGCCGGCCACCGAACCGGGCGACAAGGTGGTCAGGGAGATGGGCCTCGGCATCTTCCGGACGCGGCTGAGCTGCGGCGGCGGGTACTGGGGCCACGGCGGGACCACTCTCGGCCACCTGAACGCCAACGGCTTCGTCGACAAGGGCAGGAAGGGCGTCATCGTGATGCGGTCGACCAACATGGCGGCGGAGGACCGCGACGACCGCACCGACCGGCTCGTCGACGACGCGTTGTGCGGGAAGCGCTGACCGCTCGTTGCGCCGACCGGGGGGACGGGCGGACCGCCCAAGGCCCCCGGTCGGCCGTCTGGGCGGGCGGCGCCAGGAAGCGCGGGCCACAGTGGACTGAGCCGCGTGACCTGGAGGAGGCCCCATGCAGCACGTCACCCTGAACAACGGTGCCGAGATGCCGATCCTCGGGTTCGGTGTCTACCAGATCCCGCCGGACCAGACGGAGCAGGCCGTCTCCGACGCGCTGGCCGCCGGATACCGGCTGCTCGACACCGCCGCCGCCTACGGCAACGAGGAGGCCGTGGGCTGGGCCATCAAGAGCAGTGGCGTCCCGCGCGAGGACCTGTTCGTCACCACCAAGCTGTGGGTCCAGGACGCGCCCGCCGAGGAGAACACGGAACGCGCCTTCGAGACGTCGCTGACCAGGCTCGGCCTGGACTACGTCGACCTCTACCTGATGCACCAGCCCTACGGCGACGTGTACGGGCAGTGGCGTGCCATGGAGGCCCTGTACCGCGAGGGTCGCGCCAGGGCGATCGGTGTCGCCAACTTCTACCCCGACCGGCTCACCGACCTCATCATCAACAACGACGTCACGCCCGCGGTCGACCAGATCGAGACGCACCCGTTCTTCCAGCGCGCCGCCGACCACGAGGTCATGCGCGAGCACGGCGTCCAGCTCCAGTCCTGGGGCGGTTTCGCCGAGGGCAGGAACGACCTGTTCACCACCCCTTTACTGCGAGAGATCGGCAAACAGTACGGCAAGTCCGTGGCGCAGGTCGTGCTGCGCTGGCTGATCCAGCGCGGCATCGTCGCGATCCCCAAGTCGGTCCACGCCGAACACATGGCGGAGAACATCGACGTCTTCGACTTTGAACTCTCCGACCATCAGATGGCCCAGATCACCACGCTGGACACCGGGGAGACGCACTTCTTCGACCACCACGACCCGGAGATCGTCACCTGGCTCGCCCAGCGACGCCTGGAGCCCTGAGAGCCACGCGCCCGAAGGCCGCCGTGTACTCCGGGGTGCGCCCGGGCAGGTAGCACCGGGACGGCCGCGGCAGGAGAGGGAGCGCGGCGCGGGACGGCGGGAGGGGTCGGCATCATGGCACGAGACACGGTCCAGAACTGGGAGTTCACCGACGACCGGGGCCACCTGGTGCGGACCGCACACCGCCCGTCCCGCCTGATCGCCTACGTCCCGACCGGCGCCGCGCTGTACGACCACGGGATATGCCCCACCGGTCTCTTCGGGTCCGCGCACGACGACCCGGACCTGCCGGACCCGGCCAAGGCGGGCAGCCTCCCCCTGATGGACCTCCCCTACTTCGGCGCGGGGCCCGCCCTCGACCTCGACGCCCTGCTCGCCGCCGCACCCGACCTCGTCGTGGCGCTGACCTACGGCGGCGGCCAGGTCTACGGCATGGCCCCGGAGGCCGCCAAGCACCTGGAGGAGCAGGTCCCGTTCGTCGTGCTCGACGTCGGAAGCGGTCGCAGCCTCGCGGGAATCAGGGACCGCCTCACCGCGCTCGCACACGGTCTCGGCGCCGATCCGCAGCCGGGGGCGAACGCCGAACTCGCGGCGGCGGAGCGCCGGTTGGCGTCCGCGGCGGCCGGCCCCGCACGTCCGCGCGTACTCGCCCTCTCCCCGGCGGGGCCCGGCTCCGTCCACCTGGCAAGGCCGCACGCCTGGCCCGACCTCGCGGCGCTCGCCGAACGCGGCGTCGGCCTCGTGGACCCGGCTCCGGGGAAGGGCGCCAACTGGTCCACGACGACCTGGGCCGAGGCGACCGCGCTGGAGCCGGACCTCGTCCTCACCGACGTGCGCGGCAACGCCACGCCGCTGGGCGACGCCTTCGGCCCCGGCGTCCCCGTCCTGCCCTGGAACCCCGAACTCCCGCCCAGCGCGAAGGAACACGCCGCCTTCCACACCGCGCTCGCGGAAGCCCTTCAGGCCGTGCGGCCCTGAGAGCCTGTCTTTGAACCCCCGCGCTTCGCGCGGACGACGGGGGTTCAAAGACAGGCTCTCACCGTGCCGCGCCGTGGTGCGGCCCGGTCAGTCGGCGATGCCCCCGAAGGCGACGACGCGATCGACGCGGGCCCGCACCAGGTACTCGCCCGGCACGGAGTTCCGCTTCCCGTACGCGTCCGCGTGCTCGGCACCCATGTAACGGCCGCCGATCCGGGCCGCCCAGTCGCGCAGGGCGCCGGGGTCGTCGGTGAAGTCCGCGGTGCACTCCAGCATCACGTACGAGAAGGGTGGCCGCTGGTCGTCCACGCAGAGCGAGAAGCGCGGTTCGCGGCGCAGCGCCCTGTACTTGAGGGACTCGTGCCAGGTGGTGAAGACGAGCTCGTCCCCGTCGAGCAGGAACCACACCGGCGTGACGTGCGGGCGCCCGTCCGCCCGGTTCGTCGCGAGCTTCCCGGTCCGTGTCCCCTCAAGGACGAAGGACCGCCACTCGCTGTCGCTCATGGATCGCATGCGTCTGCTCCTCTCACCGGCGGCTCGCCGGGCAGCGTCGAAGGCCCGTGGAGCGTACATGGATCCTCGCCGTCGCTCGCGCACATTCCGGCCGCGGCGGACCGGCCGCCACGTACCGTTGATCCATGACGCGACTGCTGCACATCACCGAGCGCGCCCTGTGGGATGCCGCCCGGGAGACCGGAACGTACGAGATGTCGACCCGGGGCAGGACTCTGGGTGAGGAGGGCTTCATCCACTGCTCACTCCCGGACCAGTTGCGCGGCGTGGCGGATTTCCTCTACGGGAATGACGAGGACCCCGACGAACTGGTGATCCTCACCATCGACAGCGAACGCCTGTCCGTGCCCGTACGCTTCGAGGCCGCGAAACCCGGTGGCGAGGAATTCCCGCACATCTACGGCCCGCTGCCCGTGGACGCGGTGACCGAGGTCTCCCCATGGCCGACGGCGTGACCATGCCGACGCGAACCGACCGCTACCACTCCGTGAGGTAGCGGTGCAGGTGGGCCGCGCCCTCCAGCACGGAACGTGCCCGCCCGTCCAGCGCCGCCCCGCGCTGGGCCAGGGCCGAGCGGAGCGCGCCGACGCCACCGCCGCGGCGCAGCTCGTCGAGGATCGGGCGGATCTGCGGCAGAAGGTAGTGGCTCTGGCGGAGCGGATGGACGACGCGGGCGTCGCGGACGTCCGCGGGCAGGTACGAGCGGTAGTGCGTGCCCGGGGCCCGTGACGGTGTCAGAAGTCCGGCGCTCTCCCAGACCCGCAGGGCCGAGGCGCGCACGCCCAGGTGGGCGGCCACCTCGCCGATGCGCAGCCGCAAGCGCATCAGAGCGGGAGCATTGGGCCCGGCCCTCTAGACTCGCGGCATGGCCGACACCCTGCTGACGCAGCTCAGCGCCGGAAAGTACCTGCTGGTCAGCAGCTATAAGAAGGACGGCACGCCGGTGCCGACCCCCGTCTGGGTCGTCGAGGACGAGGACGCGCTCGGCATCTGGACGCCCCGGGACTCCTGGAAGGTGAAGCGGATCCGCAGGCGCGCGGACGTCATGGTCGGCCCGTGCGACCGGCGGGGCAACCCCACGGGCGAACAGGTGCCCGCCACCGCCGAGATCTGCGCCCCGGACGTCACCGCCCGCTACCGGACCCGCATCCTGCACAAGTACGGCGTCGTCGGCTTCCTCACCCTGTCCGGCAGCAGGATCCGCCGCGGCCTGTCGGGCACGGTGGGAATCCGCATCACGCTCAAAGGTTGACGGCGGCCGCCGTCTCGGCCCGGAAGGCGACGACCATGTCACGGGCGTGCCGCAGCCCCATGCGGCCGAAGTCGGCCTCCAGTACGGCCAGTTCGGCCAGCGTCGCCTGCCGGTCGCGCCCGAGCCGCGCCCGGCACTTGGCCAGGCCGAGCCGGGACAGCGCGGAACCGCGCGGTTCGCGCATCGTGTCGAACTCTTCGAGGGCGACGGCGTACGTTTTTGCCGCTTCCGCATAACGCCCCGCGCGGTACAGGACGTTGCCCCGCATCTTGTGGTTGTAGGCGAGCGCGCTCGCCAGATCCATGGACCGGCACACCGCCTCGGCCTCGGACAGCAGCGCCAGCGCCCGGTCCGGCTCGCCCCGGAGCGACAGTACGTCGGCCACGCCCCGCAGCGACCAGGCGCGCCCCCGCGCGTCGTCCGCCTCGGTGGAGATCCGTACCGACTCCTCGAAGAGCTCGAGCGCCTTCTCGTGCTGACCGGAGTTGCGGTGCATCTGCGCGATCCCCGTCATCGCCCAGACCATGTGCCGCGCCTCGCCGCGCGCCCGCCCCTGTTCGAGCAACTCCTCGTGGAGCGCGGCGACGGCCGCGTAATCGCCCTGTATGCGTCCCGTCTCGGCGAGGCCCGCGAGCGCGTAACCGTGCGCGAGGGCGTCGCCGCTGCCCGACGCCAGCTCCACGGAGAGCGTGAGCAGCCTGCGGGCGAGCGGCAGCGCCCCGCACTGGCGCGCGAGGGTGCCCCCGCTCCACAGTGCCCAGGCCATGGCCCCGCGGTCCCCGGTGGCACGGGCGCTGCGGTAGCTCTGCCGCCAGGCGGCGCCCGCGTCGTCGACCCGGCCGAGCCGCCGGCTGGCCTCGGCGAGCGCGAGGGCGGCCCGCGCCCGCTCCACCGGGCCGTCCGCCCGGGCGAGCGCGCGGCCGGCCGTGGCGCGGACGTCCTCGTAGGAGGAGTTGACGGTCAGCTCCGAGCGCAGCTCGCCCTGGTACTCCGGGGCGAATGCCTTGACGTGCATGGATCCGAGGCCTCTCGATCGTTCATCGACGTGACGTGATCAAGAAGCTACGAGCCGGGGGCGGGCCGGCGAATCCGTCCCCGTACGGGTCATCGCGTACGACTCGAGTGCTACGGGCGCGAGCGTGATCACCCTCGGGACGTACGGGACGGGTCCGGGACGGGTCCGGGCCGACGAGGGCGGAAACCGTCAGGAAGAGCTCTGCTCCTGCTGAGCGGTCGCCGCCCTGAGAGCGGACAGGCATGCGCCGATGGCCTGCTGGAGGTCTTCGAGCCGCCGCACCATGTCGTCCTCGTAGATGTCGTCGATGTCGTCCACGTCGTCGAACGTCAGCTCCTCGAACACCTTCGTGGCCTTCTGCAGGCTGCTGTAGAACTTCGCGCGCCGCTCCTGCACCCGCAGGTCCGGGTCGCTCTGCACGGTCTGCGCGACCATGTCGCGCACCGTGTCGTACGCCTCGCGCGCCCACTCGCCGGAGTCCTCGCCGTCCTCCAGCTCGTCGATGAGGGAGAGATGGCGCTCAGCCTCCTCGCGCAGCTCGGCCGGTGCGTCGATCATCTGCCCCGCATCCGTCTTGACCTGGCCCTTCTCCACGATCTGGCGGACGTAGTCGACCCGGTCGCCCGCCTTCGCCTCGGCCGCCACGGCCTTCTTGAGGTCGTCGGTGCGGACGATGTCACGGACCAGTCCGGTGCGCAGCGCCGGGTCCTCGTCCAGGCGGTCCATCAGGGCCTTGCGGGCCGCTTCGGCGGTGCCGGGGTCGGCGAGGATCGCGGCACGCAGCGCGGTGGGGTTCTCCGCGACCTCCAGGGCCTTGGTGGGCCGGATGCCCTCCGCCTCGGCCGCCTCCGTGATCGCCTCGCCGCGCGGGGTGTGGGCGCTGGAGCGGGCGGTGTAGTACGACAGCCATACGTCGGCGTCCGGGAGCTCGACGTCCATGCCGGGGGAGAGCGCCTCGAAGTGGGGCACCATTCCGTCGTCCGCGGCCTTGTCCCAGGCCTTGTAGTAGCGCATGACGCGCTCGGCCGAACAGCCGGCCAGCTCGGCGAACTCCTTGGCCGAGACCTTCGGCGTCTCGCCTGCGCTCTGCCCGCCGGGCCGCACGCTGCGGGCGACCTTGAGGCCGAAGGTCCAGCCTCCGGTGCGCGCGTAGGCCCCGAAGTCACGGGCGTCCTCGATGACCAGGGCCGCAGCGTCGGCGGCCGGGGCATCGGCCTCCCCGTCGGCGCCGGCTTCCGAAGAGGAAGGGGCACTGGGCTCCGGCGGCTCGGTGGGCTCCGCGGACCAGAAGGCTCCCTCGGGGGCGGCGGTCTCCTCCAGGACACTGGCATCCTCAGAGATGGTGGCGTCCTCGGACGGGGAGAAGGCTACGGTCACGGGAGTTCTCCTGGGTGTCACAGGCGTACGAAGGTTGACGCAACACCTTATCGCTCCTATTGGGATGTTTTGTACGCGAGTTGAGACGCTGCCGACGGCGCCGCCGGAGGCGTGCCCCGGAGCCCCGGGGCGAAGCGGTGAGGAGCCGGGGCCCCACCCGCCCACGGCCGGGGCGACCGCTCGCATAGGCTGCCCGGATGAGCATTCTGGATGACGCCCGCCCGGGCATGAACCACGAGATCCGGCCGCAGGACGACCTCTTCGGACACGTCAACGGCGCCTGGCTGGACACCGAGAAGATTCCCGAGGACCGCTCCAGCTGGGGCCCCTTCGTGCAGCTGGCCGACACCGCGGAGCAGCAGGTCAAGACGATCATCCAGGAGCTGGCGGAGAAGGCGTCGGCCGACCCCGGCGCGACCTCCGAGGACGCCCGCAAGATCGCCGCCCTGTACGCCTCCTTCATGGACGAGGAGACCATCGCCGCCCGTGGCCTCGCCCCGGCCCAGCCCCTGATCGACGAGGTCACGGCCCTGCGGGACACCCGGGAGCTGGCTTCCTTCCTCGGCCGTTTCGAGCGGATCGGCGGTTCCGGTCTCTTCGGCTCGTACATCGACTCGGACGACCGCGATTCCGACCGCTACCTCTTCAACATCCTCCAGGGCGGACTCGGCCTGCCCGACGAGTCGTACTACCGCGAGGAGAAGTTCGCCGAGATCCGCGAGAAGTACCTCGCCCACCTCACCGAACTCCTCACCCTCGGCAAGCACGCGGACCCGGCGGGCGCCGCGCGGACCGTCCTCGACCTGGAGACCAGGCTCGCGCAGGGGCACTGGGAGCGGGCCGAGACCCGCGACGTGCTGAAGACGTACAACCTCACCACTTTGGACGAACTGACCGCGCTCGCGCCGGAGTTCGACTGGCGCGGCTACGTCACCGGGCTCGGCGGCTCCGACGCCACCATCGCCGAGACCTGCGTCCGCCAGCCGTCCTACCTCACCCACCTCTCCACGGTCCTCGCCGAGACGCCGGTCGAGCAGTGGCGGGACTGGGCCATGACGCGCGTGCTGCGCGCCTGCGCGCCGTACCTGCCGGACGAGTTCGTGCGCAACAACTTCGAGTTCTACGGCCGCACCCTCAACGGCACCCCGGAACTGCGCGCCCGCTGGAAGCGCGCCGTCGCCCTCGTCGAGGGAGCCATGGGAGAGGCCGTCGGCAAGGAGTACGTCGCCCGGCACTTCCCGCCGTCGTCCAAGGCGATGATGGACGACCTCGTGGCCAACCTGCTCGAGGCGTACCGGCAGTCGATCGCCCGCCTGGACTGGATGACCGACGACACGAAGGAACGGGCGTACGAGAAGCTCGCCACGTTCCGTCCCAAGATCGGCTACCCCGACACCTTCCGCGACTACTCGGCCCTTGAGGTCTCGGCCGACGACCTGCTCGCCAACGCCCAGGCGGCGGCCGCGTTCGAGTCCGACCGCGAACTCGCCAAGATCGGCTCGCCGGTCGACCGCGACGAGTGGTTCATGCTGCCGCAGACCGTCAACGCGTACTACAACCCGGGCACCAACGAGATCTGCTTCCCCGCGGGCATCCTGCAGAAGCCGTTCTTCTCGCCCGACGCCGACCCGGCGGAGAACTACGGTGGCATCGGCGCGGTCATCGGCCACGAGATCGGCCACGGCTTCGACGACCAGGGCGCCCAGTACGACGGTGCGGGCAACCTCAACGACTGGTGGACTGCCGCCGACAAGACCGCCTTCGAGGCGAAGTCGAAGGCGCTCATCAAGCAGTACGACGCGTTCTCGCCCCGCAACCTCCCCGGTGAGTTCGTCAACGGCTCGCTGACCGTCGGCGAGAACATCGGCGACCTGGGCGGCCTGACCATCGGGCACACCGCGTACCTCATCTCGCTCGACGGGGCGCCGATGCCCGAGAACGACGGACTGACCGGCTCGCAGCGGCTCTTCATGAACTGGGCGTACTGCTGGCGCACCATGCGCCGCAAGGAGCAAGAGCAGCAGTACCTGACCATCGACCCGCACTCGCCCCCGGAGTTCCGCGCCAACATCGTCCGCAACCTCGACGAGTTCCACGAGGCGTTCGGCACGGTGGAGGGCGACGGTCTCTGGCTCGACCCCGCGGAGCGCGTACGGATCTGGTGACGTGCTGAGGTACTCAGGTGCTGACGCGTTGACGCGTTGACGCGCACCCCGGGGCGCCGCGGGACCGTTGCCCTGCGGCGCCCCGGCGGTGTGCCACACGTGGACGTCGTACGGCCGGGTTGTTCAGTGCGCGGTGAGCCCGCCGTCGACCACCAACTCCGTGCCGGTGACGAACGAGGAGTCGTCGCAGGCCAGGAAGAGGATGGCGGGGGCGACCTCGTCGGCGCGGCCGGCCCGGCGCATGGGTGTGCGCCGGATGTCCGGCTGCTGATCACCCTGGTCGTCCAGGAGGTCCTGGATCATCGGTGTGGCGATCACCCCTGGATGCACCGAGTTGATCCGTACTCCCTGCCGGGCGTACTCGACCGCGGCGGTCTTGCTCAACAGGCGCACGGCCCCCTTGGATGCCTGGTAGGCCGCGGCCGCACCGCTTCCCACCAGGCCGAGTACGGATGACGTATTGATCACCGAGGCGTTGCCGCTCGCCCGCAGGAGCGGCATCGCCGCCTTCATGCCGAGCCAGGTGCCTTTCTGGTTCACGTCAATGACGCGGTCCCACGCCTCTTCCCGGGTGTCCTCGATACCCGGCCAGTCCAGGATGCCGGCGAGGTTCACCAGCACGTCCAGCGTGGCGAACCGGTCGCGTACGACGGTGATCACTTCGTCCCACTCCAGCGCGGAGGAGACATCGAGCCGGGCGGCGACGACCTCCGCACCGCGTGCCTCCAGCCGGTGGGACAGCTCCCGCAGGGGCCCCTCGGCGACATCGGTGATCACCAGCCGGGCGCCTTCGCGGGCGAAGAGCTCGGCGGTCGCTGTGCCGAGGCCACCAGTCGCGCCGGTGATCAGCGCGACCTTGCCGTCAAGTCGTTGTCCTGTCATTTGATGTGGTCCTTGATCCTCGTTGCTGTCGACTGACTGTTGGGCCGGGACTTCCAGGACGCCCTGGTAGCCCCGGTACCAGGGCGGCCACGGACCCGGCCCTTACCGCCCCACCGAGTCTGGGCAGGCCACCGGCCATCAACCAGGACGCGTGCTGCCTGGGCATGGCACACCCAGGCTGCACACCGAACGTTCGCCTAGCCTGCTCACATGGACGACAACCACTTGGGAGACTTTCTGCGCATACGCCGCGACGGTCTGCGGCCGGAGGACGTCGGCATGGCGAGTCACGGGGTCCGCAGAGTCGCCGGACTGCGCCGCGAGGAGGTCGCCGTCCTGGCCGGAGTCAACGTCGACTACTACACCCGCCTGGAACAGGGCCGCGAGCGCAACCCCTCACCCCAGGTGGTCGACGCACTCAGCCGCGCACTGCGCCTCGACACGGACGCCCGCGCGCACCTGTACCGACTGGCCGGGGCCGCGCCGAACGACCGGCCCTCCGCCCATGCCGTCGAGCAGGTGAGCCCGGCGCTGCGACAGCTGATGGACGGCTACCCCAACACTCCGGCGTTCGTCATGAGCCGGACCCTGGACCTCCTCGCCGTCAACGCCCTGGCCGATGCCCTCTACGCCCCGTTCGAGCCCGCGGACAACTTGGCCCGCATGACCTTCCTCGATCCCGCGGGCCGCAATTTCTACACGGACTGGGACCGGGCAGCCCAGGCCACCGTCGCCAACCTTCGCGAGGCAACCGGATTCGACCCGGACCACCCACGGCTGCGCGAGCTCGTCCGCACCCTCACCAAACACAGCGCGGACTTCACCCGTCTGTGGAACGCCCACACCGTGCGCGGCAAGACCCAGGACGCCAAACACCTCCTCCACCCGGATGTCGGCCCCCTCACCCTCACCTACCAGGCTTTCGACGTACGTGACGCCCCCGGCCAGCAGCTCGTCATCTACCACGCCGAACCGGGCAGCCCCAGCGCCCAGTCCCTCAACCTGCTCGGTTCCATCCACGCCACCCGCCACCGGCCCGACCTCCGGTCCCACCGCTGATCAGCCCCTCCGCCGGGTTCAATCCGGGGTCGGTGCGGCAGGTGCTGGTCCACTGCGTGATGCCGTTGGGGTTCGCGCAGCGATTTCCAGCCGGTGCTCTCAACGCCGGGGTCGCTGTCAGTGCCGGGTGCTCTCATGAAGGCGGCGGGAAGTTGCGGACGAGGGGGGCCTGTGCGTGGGAACAGGGGATACGACGGCACCGAGCACGCCGGACAGGATGTGCACCAGGCGCAGCGCGCCGTGCGGGCGGAGGCGCCCCTGTGAGCCCGCGCCGACGTCGGCGCAAGAGCGACGAGGACCTGCTCGCCGCGCTCGGCGTGCTCGTCGTCGTCGGATTGGTGCTGGTGAAAGCAGGGCAGTGGGTGTGGGCGCACTGGTGGGTGCTGGTCGGCCTCGGTTTCCTGGCCCTGCTCGTGCTCGCGGCCTGGATCTACCGGCAGGTGGACCAGGTGCGGTCCGCGCGGTTGAGGGTCGAGGGCCTGACGTACTCGCTCGCCCAGCTGGACGCGATGCACCACACGGCCTTCGAGGTCGCCGTGCGCGATCTGCTCGCCCGGGACGGATCACGCGACGCCCTGCGCTGCGGAGGCCGGGGAGACCTGGGCGCCGACGTGAAGGGCCACGACCCTCACGGCCGGTACTGGGTCCTTCAGTGCAAGCATCGCAGGAAAGGACTCGATGGCGCGGCCGTCGGCACTCCGGAACTGCAGACGCTCAACGGCACAGGCCGGCCCGTACACGGCGGCGACGTCGTCGTGATGGTGACCAACGGCAAGATCTCGCAGCCTGCCCGGGACTTCGCCCGGCAGCAGAGTCTGTACGTGGTCGACCGGCACCTGCTCCAACAGTGGGCCCGCGGCCGACGGCCCCTGTGGGAGATCCTGCCGGCCATCCCTCCGCCCCGGAAACCACCGCGCGTACGGTGACCCCACCTTCGAGACGCCACTCACGACGAAGGGCCCTGTCACATCCAACGGGGTTCCTTCATCCTGCGCACATCGAGGACCAGTGGCCGTGAACGGGCGAGTTGCGTGGGTGCAGGACGTCGAACACACGCATCACGTTGTCCCGCGCCGCACGTCCGAACTGAACACCTGGCGGTGCGCGAACGTTAGGGTCGCCGCATGCGACGAAGGACAGGACTGGCGATGGCTGGGGCTGTGGCCCTGGCCTGGGGCGAGTGGCTGAACTGGCGTTGGTCTCGCGCGCTGGTAGGGGGCAGCGGGGGCGCGTCCGAAGCTGTGGTCGTGTTGGGTTACCGGAATCCCCAACCGACGGTGAACTTCATCAACCGCTGGCGTGTCCGTGCCGGCATCCGCTCCATCGCCGCTGACAACGCGCGAGTCACTCGCGTGATCTTCAGCGGTGGTGGGACCAGCAGCTGTGCTGCGGAAGCCCAGCTGATGGCTGACTACGCGAAGTCGGCACTGGAGTTCGACGGCACCGTTCTCCTCGAAGACCAAAGTGCGACGACATGGGAGAACGTCACGAACGTGATCCCCTTGCTTGAGGACGTCGATCGCATCAAAGTCGCCTCCCAACCGGCACACGCGCTCAAGGCCCGCGCGTACTTGCGGCGCCAGCGCCCTGATCTGGCTGAGAAGCTCGTGCGCGCGGCTGACTACCGACCTGGTGAGTGGATGGCCGCCAAACCCCTGCTGGCTCTGTACGGACTCTGGACACTCCGCGGGCTCAAGGCCCACGAGCGGAAGGCGCGTCTGTAAACGGGAGAGCCGGCCCAAGCCGCCGCAACCCCGTGGGGGGGGCGGAAGAAGGAGCAGCGGTTCATGATCGGGTCACCGGCCGGTAACTGGTCTGGCCTCGACACCTCACCAAGGCGCTCTAGCGTCGCGGGAGTTCCCCCGCCGGGCGGCACGTCCCGCAAGCCCGGCCATAGGCAAGGACCCCCGTGAGACGCACTTCCTTCGTGAGACGTACAGCCGGCGCGACCCGCGCCCCCTTCGTGCAACGCATCCCTTTCGTCGCCGCCACCGCGTCCCTGGCGATGCTGCTCCCGGCCGCCGCCCAGGCATCCGCCCCGACGGCGGAGGCGCCGACCCGCACCGCGCACACCCCGCACACCGCCCCCGACGCCCCGGCCTTCAGCAGCGCCGGCGGCCGTTACGAGCGCCCCGTCTCCCTCACGCTGCGGGCCGAGCGCGGCACCACGATCCGCTACACGCTGGACGGTACGACGCCCACGCGCGCGAGCCGCCTCTTCGTGCCGGGCCGCCCGCTCCGCATCAGCGAGGACACCAACGTCACCGCCGTCGCCTTCCGCGGCGGCCGGGCGAGCGTCGCGAGATCCGTCGGCTACCTCGTGAAGACGGCGGAGAAGCCCCTCGCGCGCCTGGTCGTCATGTCCGACGTGCACATCGGGGACCACAAGAACAACGACAAGAAGTACGAGAGCTTCTTCGACACCATCGCGTCGGTGTTCCCGCGGCCCGACGCGATCCTCTCCAACGGCGACATGATCAACGACAATGGCGACGGCCGCGGCGCCGACCACCGCATCGTCTCCGAGATCTTCCGCGACAACCTGAAGCGCAAGCGCATGGACGACACCCAGGTCCTGCTCTCCAACGGCAACCACGACGCGAGCCTCGCCGACATCCGCGCCCACTACCCCCGCGCCTGGTTCCCCGACTCGGGCGGCGGCTACTACGAGTCGACGGTCAGCGGCCTGCACGTGTTCACCGTGAACACGGAGACGTACAACGGGAGCACCGCGCAGCGCACATGGCTCAAGAAGCGGCTCGCCGAGCTCACCGCGGACCCGGCGAACGCGCGCACGCCCATCCTCGTGCAGGGGCACCGCCCCGCCCCCGGCACCGCGATGGACGGCCAGCAGGCGTCGAACCCGAGGCTCACCGAGGATCTCAAGGACTTCCCGCAGGTCATCTACTTCTCCGGCCACTCGCACCTGAACATCAACGACGAACGCTCCGTCCACCAGCGGGACTTCACCGCCGTCAACGACGGATCGATGTCGTACGTCGAGATGGACCACGGCTACCAGGCGGTCACGGAGACGGGCCTGGCGGACCGCTTCGAGGCGCCGACCGCGCAGGCGCTGTTCGTCGAGGTGTACCGCGACCGCACGGAGATCGCGCGCGTCAACATGGCCGCCGACAAGCACGACATCTACACCGGAGGCCAGTGGTCGGCGAACTGGCAGCCCCCGTACGCCAGCGCGGGCACGCTCGCCGGACCGACGTGGACCGTACGCCTGAAGGGCAACAGCCCGCAGCAGATCAAGGACGGCTTCACGTACACGGACGCCCGGCGCAACACGACCGCGCCCCGGTTCACCGACCGCCACCCCCTCGGCCTGATCAAGACGGACCGCACCGGCAAGGGCGCCGCCCTCCGCATCCGGCAGGCCCGCGACGACCAGATGGTGCACCACTACCGCGTCGACATCGAGGAGACGAGGACGGGCGCGAAGCTGCTCTCGACGAAGGTCCTCGCCGAGTACTACTTCATGCCGCGCCCCGGCTCCCTGGACATCCCGCTGCCGTCCACGAAGAGCGGCACACGTTATGCGGCCCACGTGAGCGCCGTGGACGCGTACGGCAACGCGTCGCCGGGAGCGTCGCTCAGCTTCTCCGGCTAGAGGGCCAGGGCGTTTCCTCCGCATCGCCTCGCGGACCGGATGAAGTTGGCGGCGAGGTGGAATCCGGCGAGGTGGCTTCGCCCCGCAGTGCCGCCCGGGCCAGCGCCGCCACGCCCTCGTGGATCTGCCGCGGCGGGGTGCCGTTCGTGCGCAGGTGCTCGATGAGGTCGCTGCGTACGGCGGCGAGGAGTGCGTGCGCGAGGAAGCTCGCGTCCTGCTCGCCGCGGACCTCGGTGAGCAGCGCGGTGAGTTCCGCGTGCCACAGGGCGTAGGTGTCGTTGTCGTAGGGGCTGCCGCTGCCCGCGCTCTCCAGGGCGAGCATGAGTGGCCGGACGGCCAGTTTCAGACGGAGTAGGGCGTCCAGGAGGGCGAGGACGCGTTCGTCGGCGTGGGCCCCGGGGCCCAGGGGCGGGGGACCGGAGACGACATCGGCCCGCAGTTGTTCGGTGCGCTGCTCGACGAGTGCCTTGACCAGGCCGACGCGGTCGCCGAAGCGGCGGAAGAGGGTGCCCTTGCCGACCCCCGCGGCGGCCGCGATGTCGTCCATGGACACGCGGTCGGGGTCCCCGCGCTCGATGAACAGGCGCTCGGCGGCGGCCAGTACGGCCTCGCGGTTGCGTTGGGCGTCGGCTCGTTCCTTGCGCGGGGAAGGAGGGGGCATGGTGGCTCCACTAGGTAAACGGACCAGCGGTCCGTATAGTTGATGCGGACCGCTGGTCCGCATCGTAGCGCGGGCCGGGCCATGGCTGTGAAAGGGCACCACCATGTCGCATGCGACAACGAAGGACGGCACGCCCGAGGCCGTCTTCCGGCGAGGCCTCGAACTGCTCCTCGCCAAGGACATCGAAGGATGGGTCGGCCTCTGGGCCGAGGACGGGGTCTGCGAATTCCCGTTCGCCCCGCCCGGCGCCCCGCGCCGCCTGGACGGTAAGTCCGCCGTCCGCGCCTACATGGCGGCGTACCCGGACCACATCGACCTGACCGCCATCCCGTACGTACGAGTCCACCGGACCGCGGACCCCGACATCGTCATCGTCGAGAAGCGCGCCGAGGGGCGTTCGGTGAGCACGGGGCGGGACTTCGAGATGTCGTACGTGGTCGTCGTCACCGTCAAGGACGGGCTGTTCACCCACTATCGCGACTACTGGAACCCGCTGACCGCCCTGGAGATCGCCGGCGGCACCGACGCTCCGTTCGTGGGCGGTGCGGCATGACCCGTAGCGGCGAGACGATCCTCGTGACCGGCGGCACCGGCAAGACCGGGCGCCGCGTCGCCGCCCGGCTGGCCTCGGCGGGTCACCGCGTCCGGACGGCGAGCCGTCACCCGGCCCCCGGGCCCGGCCTTGAGGCGGCCCGCTTCGACTGGGCCGACACCGCGACCCACGGCCCGGCCCTCGACGGCGTGCGCCGCCTCTACCTCGCGGCGCCCGACGCCGGACCGGACTCCGCCGCGCGTCTGCTTCCCTTCCTGGAACTGGCGCGCGGTGCCGGAGTCGACCGGGTGGTGCTGCTCGGTTCTTCGGCCATCGCGGAGGCGGACGGCGGGTTCGGTGAGGTGTACCGGGCAGTCCGCGAGCGGTTCCCGCAGTGGGCGGTGCTCCGGCCCTCCTGGTTCATGCAGAACTTCACCGACGACCACCCCCACGCCGTCGGCGTCCGCGCGAGCGGCGAGATCGTGACGGCCACCGGCGACGGCCGTGTCGCCTTCGTCGACGCCGACGACATCGCCGAGGTCGGGGTGCGGGCCCTGACGGACGAGCGCCCGCACAACACGGCCCACCTCATCACCGGCCCCGAGGCGCTGAGTTACGCAGAGGTCGCCGCGGTGCTCTCCCGCGTCACGGGACGGCCGGTCCGGCACCGGCCCGTCTCCCGCGAGGCGATGCGGGGCCGGCTGGTCGCGGAGGGTCTGCCGGTGGGCGTCGCCGAACAGCTTGCCGGCCTGGACGAGGCGATCGCGGCGGGTGCGGAGGACCGGACGAGTCCGGTGGTGGAACGCGTGACGGGACGCGCGCCCCGCTCGTTCGAGGACTTCACCAAGGCCCACGGGGCCGATCTGATACGGCCGAGGGCCAGCCATTGAGGGTTCGGGCGGCCGGTCACTACGTCACCTCGCGGTGAACGAGAGGATCTCGCGCGTCACGGCCTCCGGGTTCTCCTCGGCGAGCCAGTGCCCGGCCTCGGGAATCTCGACTCCGCGTACGACCCTGCGCAGCATCGGCGTCAGGGGCGGCCGGGTGGCGGCGAG
Organism: Streptomyces sp. NPDC044106; assembly: GCF_056433985.1. Taxonomy (NCBI): domain Bacteria; kingdom Bacillati; phylum Actinomycetota; class Actinomycetes; order Kitasatosporales; family Streptomycetaceae; genus Streptomyces; species Streptomyces sp. NPDC044106. The sequence goes on along the minus strand of NZ_JBWKFZ010000004.1, from coordinate 2,694 downwards.
TGAACCCGTCGCCGTCAGGAGGAGCGTGGGGGTGTCCGACGGGATGGCCGCGGTGTTGTCGCGCTCGTCCTCGTCCAGGCTCCGGTAGAGCTCGAATCCGGCGTGCAGCGCGTCCGGGCGGCTGTAGGTGCGGAGCGCGTACACGGTGTGCCGCTTCGCGAGAGCAGGCATCACCTTCCGCCACTCGAACCAGGTCTGCGGCCAGCCGTGCAGCAGCACCAGTGCCGGGCCCCTGCCGCCCGTGACGTAGTGCATGCGCACCCCGCGCACCTTCGCGAACTTGCGCTCGAACGTGGCGTTGAACTCCGCGTCGTGCTTCGTCGCCGCGTCGTACGACGCGGCCGGGGCGGTCGTCGCGGCGGTGGCAGGAGGGGGCGCCGCCGCGGCGGATCCGTCGAGCGCGTTCCATCCGACGGCGCTGCCGACGGTGAGGGAGAGCGCCAGTGCGCCGGCTCCCAGGAGCCGGCGTCGGGGGAGAGGGCGTTCCTTGGCCCGGGTCGGTTTCATGGTGCGATGTTCACGGGAGCCCTTGCGGAACCGGGCGGCTTTTTGCAGGGTTGCAAAAGAGCGGGCCCCGAGTCGATCTCCCGTGAAAGTGTCCGTGGGTGACGGAAGACCAAGCGGTACTGCGGAACGTCGGCCCGAGGCTGCGCGGCTTCCGCAAGGCCCTCGGTCTCACCCTCGCCGACCTGGCGGAGCGCACAGGACTGACCCAGAGCACCATCTCCCGGCTCGAACGCGGGCTGGTCCACCCGACCCTGGAGCAGCTCCTGCCGCTGGCGCGCGCCTACGCCGTGCCGATCGACGAACTCGTCGCCGCACCGGCCACCGGCGACCCGCGGGTGCACTTGCGTCCCCTTCGTAAGGGCGGCCTGACGTTCGTGCCGCTGGGCGTGAAGACGGGCGGCATGCGGGCGTACAAGGTGATCTACCCGCCACTGTCGAAACTCCCGCCCCCGCAGTTCCACACGCACCCCGGCCGGGAGTGGTTCTACGTGCTCTCCGGGTCGGTCCAACTCGTCCTGACCGGCACCCGGACGGAACTGGCGGCGGGTGAGGCGGCGGAATTCGACACCGAGGCCCCGCACTGGATCGGCAACGCCCGGGACGACATGCCGGCCGAGACCATCGCCATCTACGGGCAGCAGGGCGAACGCATGCATGTGACGGACGTCTGACACGCCGTCCCGGGCTTGCCTTCCGGCGGCCTTCCGCGCCGCTACAGGACGCAGCCCGCCACCACGACCACCAGCGCCAGGGCGAGCGCGAGGCCGAGCAGGTTCCGGGCGAGGAGGCGCCGTCGCAGGACGCGGTACGTCTCCTCGTACTCGGCGCGCAGTTCGTGCCCGCGGCGGGCGATGTGCTGCCAGCCGTGCCGGGTGAGCGACAGGTGGTCCTCGGTGTAGAGCCGTTCCACCTCGGCGCGTTGCGTGTCGGTCAGCCAGGGCAGGCGCCGCGTGAAGCGCTCCGCCGCAGTGCGGCCGTCGGCGCGGGCGGCCTCGACGAGGAGAAGCCCTTCGACCCCGTTGATGAAGTCCCGCACGTCCACGGCGTGCTCGTCCATCGCCGTCATCGCAGGGCCCGCTGCTCGGCCGCCGCGGTCTCGGGGTGGTGCAGGTCGAAGGCCGGGGACTCCGAGCGGATGCGCGGCAGGGACTCGAAGTTGTGCCGGGGCGGCGGGCAGGAGGTCGTCCACTCCAGCGAGCGGCCGTACCCCCACGGGTCGTCGACCTCGACCTTCTTGCCGTACTTGGCGGTCTTCCAGATGTTGTAGAAGAACGGCAGGAACGAGAGGCCGAGCAGGAAGGAGAAGATCGTCGAAACGGTGTTGAGCGTGGTGAAGCCCTCCACCGCCAGGTAGTCGGGGACCCGGCGGAGCATTCCGCCAGCCCCGAGCCAGTGCTGGACGAGGAAGGTGCCGTGGAAGCCGATGAACAGCGTCCAGAAGGTGATCTTGCCAAGGCGCTCGTCGAGCATCTTGCCGGTGAACTTCGGCCACCAGAAGTGGAAGCCGGAGAACATCGCGAAGACGACGGTGCCGAACACGACGTAGTGGAAGTGCGCGACGACGAAATAGGACTCCGAGACGTGGAAGTCCATCGGCGGCGAGGCCAGGATGACGCCCGTCAGACCGCCGAAGGTGAAGGTGATCAGGAAGCCGACCGCCCACAGCATCGGGGTCTCGAAACTCAGCGACCCCTTCCACATCGTGCCGATCCAGTTGAAGAACTTCACACCCGTCGGCACGGCGATGAGGAACGTCATGAAGGAGAAGAACGGCAACAGCACGCCGCCGGTGACGTACATGTGGTGGGCCCACACTGTCACGGACAGGCCCGCGATCGCGATCGTCGCACCGATCAGGCCCATGTAGCCGAACATCGGCTTGCGGGAGAAGACCGGAATGACTTCGGAGATGATGCCGAAGAACGGCAAGGCGATGATGTACACCTCTGGATGGCCGAAGAACCAGAAGAGGTGTTGCCACAGCAAGGCCCCGCCATTGGCGGCGTCGAAGACATGCGCACCGAATTTGCGGTCCGCCTCCAGGGCGAACAGCGCGGCCGCAAGGACCGGGAAGGCCAGCAGCACCAGAACGGCGGTCAGCAGCACGTTCCACACGAAGATCGGCATGCGGAACATCGTCATGCCCGGAGCGCGCATGCAGATGATGGTGGTGATGAAGTTGACCGA